>NZ_JBEXUG010000014.1:0-148980 GCF_040614315.1 Streptosporangium sp. NPDC006007
GTCTACCAGGGGCTTCGCTATGCCGTCAGGCCAACGCTGACCTTGCGACCACGCTGTGACCAGCAGTCCGCCGTCAAGGAGATGAAAAAGGCTCAGTGTGAGTGCTCCAGGCAGAGCGATTACTGCTCCTACCCTGCGCCGTCGGGATGGAAATGTCAGGGGGTATCGAGCTGTACCGTAACGTTTGACGGATGCGGTTGGCTCTATAACTACGCGTGCGACGGCATGTGTTTTAGATGCACATGTTAAAAGTAGCTGGTACCTAGACTAAAAGCGTGGCCTGTGACGCAAAGTCCAGGTCACGCTTTACCTGTATGTATGATGTATTTGTGAGGCTCCGGGGCTGATTTACTTGTGATGCGATGAAGGGGTGGAATTCAACCTCTTCATCGCATCATCTTACCCAATCGGAGGGAGGGGGTTCGTGTAGGACGCGGATTAGGTGATCGCGCAGTATTGAAGGAGTTACTCCATACCTCTTAAGGAATTCTGCGTTTTCGCCTTGAGTCTCGTTGACTAACCCAAGCAGCAAGTGCTCGGTACCGATGTATCGGTGACCTAGAGAGTGAGCCTGAAGTCGCGCCTGCTGTATGATGGCCGCGGAGTGCTGATCAAGCTCGGGGTTGCGGTCTGGGGCCAAATTGCCCCCAGAGGTTATCCTTGTTAGCTCGCCAAGCAGTTCGTCAGGGTCTAGCCGGAGTCTTCTCAGGCAGAGAACTGCAACTCCCGAGCCATCCTTTAAGAGGGCAAGCAGTAGATGTCTCGGAGAAACATCGCTTTCATGGTTAAGGGTAGCCTCCTCTGCGGCTAGGTGGAGAACTTTTTCCGCTTTCTCCGTGAGAAGCCGTTCGATTGGCCAGTGAAGGGCCCTGCTCCTGAACATTGGCATTCTCCAGCATGTTCTTGAAGTAGTCTGATGGTCCATTTTGCTGCAGGTGTCACCGACAGGTCACATCTCGTCGAAGTCTTGAGTGCACACGGCCCGCTGTAGCACTTTAGCCCGATGCGCATAGGCTTACCATGTTCTCCGAGTAAGAGTCGGTCATCGGCCCATCCCGCCGAACACCTTGTAATCGAACGAAACCCTATGTCCATTCTGGTCCCCCGCAAGCGGCCGACGTCCTGGCGAGGGGGGCCGACGCGCGTTCGATGCGGGTTGCCACCGGGAGAAGCACGTGATCCGCCTCGCTCTATGGCGCGCTATCGACGCCAAGTATCAAGACCTGCCGATCGACCAACTCGAACTTTCCACCCGCACCCGGCACACCCTGCTGCGCGCGCACATTTACAGCGTCGGCGAGCTGCTCGACTGGGACGACCAAGAACTCGCCCTGATCAACGGGTTCGGGCCGCACTCGTACGCGGAGCTACGCCAAGTGATGACTCAGCTCCCATAAACGCGGCTGTGCAGAGGCGTCCTCGCTGGCCGCCGGCAACGGAGCCAGACTCGTGCGGTGCTCCATCGACGGCTACGGCATCGCCGACGTCCAGGTGGTCCTACGGCTCTCGTTGCCCGTCCTGGGAGATCGGAAGATCACGGCCGCCGCCCGCGCCGGCCCCGTCCATATCGCTGATCTCGCTGGATGAACGGAGGAGAGGAAGCCGTGAACGGCCGGGCCTCGGGGAGCTCCGGCGTGTCTTCATCCCCGGCATCCGCGAGCAGTCACTGCACGAGCCGACGTGCAAGGACCAGGCGCTCCTGGAGGCCCAGCGCGTACGGCTCGGCATGGTTGTCCTGCGCGAGTGGCACCGTACCCGTCTGGTCGAGGCCGACGTTCCGGAGAGGTGCGCGGTCTGACGTGAAAGTCGGCTCCCTGCTTCGGAGGGCGGGGCGCCGGTTTTCGTGTATCTCCTGGATGTCGGTGCAGGGCGGTAGGGCGAAACCGCCGATGCTGAAACCGTGCTGGGGGGCTACCTTGACGGCACCCATAGCGGCGAGGGACGACGGGGCCGCGCGGTCAGGCGTCCCAGGCACCCGGCCGCGCGGCGCCTTTGGTGTTGGGGGTTAGAGGTCTCCGTTGCGGATGCCCGTGAGGAAGTCGCTCCAGACCGCTGGGGAGAAGGTCAGTGCCGGGCCGGAGGGGTCCTTGCTGTCGCGGACGGCGATGAGGCCGGGCAGGTTCGTCGCCACCTCAACGCAGTCGTTACCACCACCGCTGAGGCTGGACTTGCGGAACTCGGCGCCGGACATGTTAGGGGAGATCATGGTTACTCCTCACCGCGGCGATGAGCGCCGCGGACTCCTCGGGGGACAGGCACGCGCCGGTGAGACGCTCGAACGTCAGCATAAGTTGTCGAACCTGGCTGGCGTCCCTGGCCGCGGACTGCGGTACACGCCTCCGCCAATGCCTGTCGGGGCCGGTCAGGGCAGCGGGTGGGGGTACCGTCTGGGCGCGCACGACTGGTCCGCCCTCCACCAGCTCCGAAGCGTTCAGCAAGCGTTCCGTACGTCGATGACGATCACGGTGATGTTATCGGGGCCGCCGTGGTCGTTGGCCAGCGTGATAAGGCGGGTGGCTGCTTCTTCTGAGTCGCTCGACGAGCGCAGCGCGTCTCGGATGAGCTTATCGGGAACGGCTGAACTCAGCCCGTCCGAGCACAGCAGGAACCGGTCGCCGGAGCGGAGTTCCCGGACGGTGAGGTCGGGGGAGCGGCCATCCGGCCGGCCGTCCAGGAAGCGGGAGATGCGTCCCGACAGGTTCGGCATACTGTTGGCGTCGGCCACCAAGTTCCCGTAGGTGTGGTCCTCAGTGATCTGGACGATCTCTGAGGCGCCGTCGGCGTTGAAGCCGGCATCGCGCAGCAGGTAGGCGCGGGAGTCGCCCACGTTCGCCAGGACCGCCGTCGTTTCGGACCACAGCATCGCCACCAGCGTGGTGCCCATGCCCGCCAGTTCGGGTGCGGCTTCGATCCTGCGGTGCAGGGCCTGGTTGGCCGCGTAGACCGCTCCTCCCAGGGTGGTGGACAGGTCCGCCGGATCGACCTGGCGGTCGTGGGCTCGTAAGGTTTCGACCACGGTGGTGCTGGCGACATCGCCGGCGGTGTGGCCGCCGAGACCGTCGGCGACGGCGAACAGGGAACGGCCTGAGTAGACGGCGTCTTCGTTGCGTCGGCGCACGAGTCCGATGTGGGTGCGGGCGGCGGCTTCAACGGTGAGGGTCATTCGTTCACTCGCCCGTCTCGGTGTCGTCGGGCCACGGGGCTTGTGCGGATCCGTCGCGGTGAAGAACGTGCACGGTTTCGACGCGGTCGCTGGCCACAACGTATTCGGTCACCTCGATGGGCTGATCGTCACGTCCCGAGATGCCCTGCCGCACGATCTCCAGTACGGGCAGGCTGGTGGGGATCTCCAGCAGGCCGGCCTCGTCTTTGGTCGGCATCCGTGCCCTGTGAATCTCCATCCAGCTGATCGGCCAGTGCCCGGCCTTCTCCAGTCGATAAAGCCAGTCTCCCGGTCCCGGAGCCTGGGAGGCGACCTCCGGGGCATCGGCGGCGCCACGCGGATGGATCCACGAGATACCGATCTGGAACGGTGGCTCTGACTCCGGTCCGGTGACTCTGAACCGGCGCATCACCTCCGTGCCCGCCGGGACGCCAAGCAGTTTCGCGATTCGCGGGTCGGTTAGAGGTTCGACGGACACGGTCGGCGGGACGTGGTGCTTCCAGACTTCCTGGCCGGAGGCCGAGGGAAAGGAGTAGCCAGGGCGGTCGGTGGCGATATTCCGTTTCACCAGGTTCCCGCGTGGTCTGCGCAGCCGCATCATGCCGTGCCGGACGATGATCCCTCGCCCCTGCACCGCCCAGACGAAACCCTCCGACTCCAGCACTCCGATCGCTCGGCCGATCGTGTCCCGGTTCGCGCCGTACTGCGATGCGAAGTCGTCCAGACGCGGGAGCCTGGCTCCGGGCTCCCACTCGCCGGCCTCGATCCGTGTCCGGATCTGAGCGGCGAGGTCCAGGTAGCGCGAGTGCACGGCCATCACACAACTCTCCCTTCCGTTAGAAATTGTCTTGGGATAATTGACAGAGAGCTGGCGTTGGCCGACTATAGTCCCAAGACAATCACCGAAAGAACTGGCTCGCCTAGAAGGGCTGACGTGACCAGCGTCTGAACCATAGGGCGAACCACCTTAGAAAAGGGGTCCGCTCAGCGCTGCGAACGCTTGAACGGACCCTTGATCAGGAAGGCGTTCCTGACCCATGAACAACCTTAGTGCTCCGGTTCTCGACCGGACCACGGCGACCAGGGACGGCTGCGGCTGCTTCGCCGACGTCGCGCCCATGCCGATGGGGTGCGCCGTCTGCGGGCACGCGCCCTACGCGCACGGCTGTCCCTGCTGGCCCGCCGACCACGACTACGTACAGCCGGACGGTTCGCTGATGCGGATGCGCTTTCAGTCTCGCCGCCTCGGTCACCCTCTGCCGGTCTTCGAGCCGCCCGCCGACGTGGCCCCCACCGAGGCGATTCCCCTGGTGCCCGCGCAGCGCCGTCCCGGCCTGCCTGTGATCGTTCCGGTCGCGCCCGTCGTACGGCCGCCGCTGCCCAAGCGGACGCCCCGCCCTGTCCGACGCCCGGCGCCCCCGTTCAGAACCGCCGCCGCGCCACCCCGGCGCGAGGACGGCCGGCGTCCCGCACCGCGCGGCATGCCTCCGGCCATCGACAGCCCTCGCGAGACCGGGACCACCCCGCCTGCGCACCGGCCGCCGACCCCGTACGGCGCCTTCCAGAGGCTTCTTTCCCACCCCATAAAACGGGCTCGCCCGGCGATAGCGACGCTCGGACGAGCCCTCAACCGGACGATGGAGGTCCGATCCATGCACGATGGTAGATCCACAACGCCCCAGTCCGCGACGTCCGCGACGGCGGTGATCCCCGGGTGGCAGGTGTTCCTCAGCGACAGAGGCCGTTTCTGGGCCAGCCGCCGGGAGCCGTTCTCCACCCAGGCCGCCTACGCCGGGGCCGAGCGGACGGTGGACGCCGACACCTTCGAGCAGTTGCGGGCCGAGACCGCCCGCCAGGAGGAGACGGCGGCGGCAGGGAGGGTGACGTCATGAGGTGGCGCCGCGATTCTCGTGACTTCCGCCTCTCCGGCACTTCCGGCCGTCACCGCGCCGGGCAGGTTCGTCCCACGACGGTGCATCGCCGCCTGTGGGACGGCCCGGCCCGCGCCCAGGCCGAACGCCTGGCCCACACCTGGCCGAGCTGGACGATCCTGTACGGCGTGGGCAGTCGCCGCTTCTACGCCCTGGCCACCTGGGCGACCTCCGAACCCCTGATGATCGAGGCCGCCAGCGCCGAGGAGCTGGAGAGGCGGATGTGCGAGGCGGTCATGGCCGTGACCGTCCGCCGCGAGACCCCCCTCACCGCCCCGGCCACTCCAGCCGCCTCGGTGCCCCCGGCCCCTCCGACCGCCTCGACCACGTCGGCCACCCCGGCCGCCCCGGCGCCCCCGAGATCTCCGGCATCCTCGCCTCTTCCGACGCCCCTGGCGTCCTCATCTTCCCCGAGCAGGCGCGGCGGCGTTCCTTCCCCGGCAATCGCCGCCGCGCCGCACCATCCCCGCCGCCCCTACCGGGACGCGGCCTAAAAAGCCGGTGCGGCGGTATCACCTCCCAGGGGACGCCGTACCGATCACCGTGCGGCCCGGGCCGGAGGGGACCCGGGCCGCACCTCGCGGCCCCCTCTCGGAAGGGGAAGGGGCCGCACCCCAGCGCGGCCCTCTCCTGGAGGGGGAAGAGGGCCGCCCGCACCGGCCGGACCACACCCCGGGTCCGGCCGGTGCACCCCCGAACACCCGGCCGGCCGCGCTCGCTGTACACGCCACGCCCTACGCGCCGAACTCCCCGGCCACGCCCGCCGATAGTCCCCCGACACCCACCAGGAGATCCCCTATGACAGGCATCAAGGTCATCGGTGGTGACGGCTCCGCCCTCGCCACCCCCTTCCCCGTTCTCCCGCCCCGGTTCGAGGCGCTGCTCACCCCGACCGAGGTCGCGATCATGTTCCGTGTCGATCCCAAGACCGTCACCCGCTGGGCGAAGGCAGGAAGGCTCACCAGCATCCGCACCCTCGGCGGACACCGCCGCTACCGCCAAGCCGAAGTCCTCGTACTCCTGGCGGACAGCACCCGGAAACGCGACGAGTGACGAACCACCACCCGGAACGGCCCCTCCACCCCCGGACGGCTCGTGATGACCCGCTCCACGAGCCGTTCGGGCACCACCCAGCATCCCGTCCAAACACCGGCACGACACGGCCCCGGTTCTTTGGAACGGGCAGGGCATCGCCGTACTCTCAGCCCACTCCTCGTGGAAACGGTGAAGACCGGGCGCGTCTACGCCATAGGACGGCTGATCAACCTCTCATTGAGGTGTCTCACCGGGGTGTCGTGTCGAGCACCGACCGCACCACCGCGTGTGTGTCGGTCAGGTCGGACAGGACGAGTTCGGCGCCCGCCTGTCTCAGCGAGGCCTCGTCGCTCGCTCCGGTGGCGACCGCGACGACCCGGGCGCCGCCGTGGTGTCCGGCGTGCACGTCGTGCGGGGTGTCGCCCACCAGAACGGTGCGGTGCTCGTCGAAATGCTCGCCGTACTTGTCGGCGGCCCGCTGTCGTGCGAGCCGTACGAGGGGCGGGCGTTCGTGGTGGTCGAATCCGTAGGCGCCGACGTCGAAGTCCACGTACTCGTCCAGACAGAGAGCCGTCAGTTTGCTGATCGCGATGGATCGGGTGTTCCCGGTGAGCACCGACTGGATCACGTCGGGGCGAGCTGCCAGGGCCGTGAGCGCGGCCCTCGCCCCAGGGAGCACGCGGCCGTGATCGCTGATGTCCCGGCTCCGTGAGCTGAACCCGGCCGCGAGTTCGTCGGCGAACCGTGTGATCAGTGATTCCGATGTCTCGATGCCGTGCATGTGCAGGGTTTCGCCGATGATGGCCCGGTCGGTCCGGCCGGCCATGTGCGCGAGTTTTCGCGCGGGCCGACCCGTCACGGTGAGAAACACGCCCTCGTAGATCTCCCTGCTCAACGGGCCGACGGTGATCAATGTGTGATCGATGTCCCACAACACGAGGGTGCGCACGAACCGCATTCTAAGCAGCAATCCACTCTTTTGGGGCTCCGGCGTCCGATGCGCCGTCGGAACGTCCTTGACCTCCTCCCCACGCCTGAAGGCGGGGGCTCCATGCTCAAAGAGTTTCGATGATCCTCGCGGCGTCGGTCACCACCTCTTACCGGTCGGGAGGATCGGTGACCGCGGAGACCGCGGTCGTGCCGCCTGCCGTCGTGGTGGTCCGCGCATCTGGTGGACAAGAAATGGTCGGCGGCAACGGATGCGGCCCGCTCTCCGGGGAGGATGCGGGCCGCAGGGCGTATCCGCGAAGTGCGCCCGCGAGTACCGTCCTGAGTGCTGATGTCAGAACGGAGCCCAGTATGCCAACTGACCCTTATGAGTACATCGGTGCGCGCATCGCCTCCTACCGAAAGCTCGCCGGGTACACCCAGCAGGAGCTGGCCGAGCACGCGCACCTGTCTCTCGGCGGCATCCGCAAGGTCGAACGCGGTGAACGCCTTCCTATACCACCCAATGGCCCGGGAGACGGTCCGGGTGCTCGCCTCCCAGTCCCGCCGCGTCGACCAGGAGCTGCGTGCGCTGGCGGCGTGGATGGAGTCTGCCTCTCCGTCAACCTGAATGACTGTCAGAAAGTACCCCAGTGTGGGGTATTTCAGGGCTCCTCCAGTGAGCACACTCGGTCGGCCCTCGCCCCACCGGTGCGGACGGCCACCGGACTGCTCTGATCGGTGCGAGAGGCCGGTTTGGCGCGGTCATGGCTTTGGCACCGCCGCAGCGGCGAGGCGTGCGCGGTGTTTGCTGCGGATGGCGGCGATCTCTTTCCGGATGCTGGCCAGCGCGTCGATCTCGGCGCTGCTGAGATCCGGGTGCCACAGGTCGATCAGCAGGATGTCTCGTGGCTGGTCACTGTGGTTCCACGCTTCGTGCAGGTACGACGGGGAGAACACAAGCATCTGCCCATCGCGCCAGGTTCGCGCTTCGCCTCCCACGCGGATGCCCGAGTCGGCGGGTATCGACAGCCCGAGGTGCAGGGTCTGCTGGTAGTCGTTCTCGTCGTAGTGCTGCTGCAGAGTCGCTCCCGGCCCGAGGCGCAGGATGACCGCCTCTCCGGAGATCCGGTGGCCGAGTGCGCTGAGCATGGTTCGGGTGGCCGGACACGCGGGCGGGAGTTCGCCGGTGACCTTGTCGTCGTCATAGATCTGGATGGCGGTCCATGCGTCGGGGTCGTTCAGCTGGACCTTGCTGACGATGTAGTCGTGCTGCAGGTACGTCTCCGGTGGCCGTGCCGCGACCAGCCCGGTCAGCTCCTTGTGGACGCGGGCGGTGTGCGGTCGGCAGATGTCCAGGACCTCGGCCAGCGCGGGCAGGAACTCCACGTCGGGCCAGGCTGTGGTGTCCAGGCCGGGTGTGACAAACATGGCGGGCCGTGCCGCGCTGGTGGTGCGTGGTGCCGCCCTGTCACCGACGAGCACTTCGACGCCTTGGACCACGCGAGTGATAGCGTCGCCATGGGCGATTCGAAGTTGTTCCACCAGGAACAGCAGGCGCTCCCGGCCTCGCCGCCGGATCAGTCGGCGTCGGCCACGGTCAGTGCGGTTCTGCGGCACGAAGACGCATGTCGGTCCGGGCGGCACCACCAGGTGGCCGTTGAACAAGGCGCCGAACTCGTCCGGGTGGAGGCCCTGCCCGGCGACGACGTGCCGTCTTCCGGCCGTCCCGGCGTCGAGGACCGCAGCCCACTCCAATCCTGCTGCGGCCGCCTGGCGGGCGATCGTCTCGGCAGCGTCGGTCGCCACCTCGGCGACTAGGATGCCGTCGCGGGTCAGCCGGTCGGCGACAGCTCGCAGATGTTGCAGCGGTGCGGCGCCGTCATCCATGATCACCAGCTCGCAGGCCGATGTGCCAGGGATGGCGGCGCCCACCAGCACCGTCTCGGCTGCTGGGACCGGTGACCGTCCAGGCGTCAGGAGACCCACCCGGCTGGAGGCCAGCTCCTCCTCCGTCATGAGATCGGCGATCCGGTTGTCCAAGGTCATGGCGGGCCTCTGTCCGTCTGTCGTGGCGATAGCTAGATGCGACCGGAGACCACGACGTCGTGCTCGTCAGGTGTCACCGGGACGGCCGAGCCGGCCGCCTGCGCAAGGACCAAGCCGACCAAGCCGGCCACGGTGCGGTTGGCCATCACCTCTCTCAGCGTAACCCGGACGCTCAGGTCCCGTTCGAGACGGCTGCGGATCCGCATGGCGGTGAGCGAGTCGCCACCCTCTCTGTAGAGGTCCGCGTCGTCGTGTGGTGGTGGCCGGCCGACAACCTCGGCCCAGATCTTCCGCACCGACGATGCGGCATCCCCGGTACTGAGAGAAGCAGGCGCTGCACTGTGGGGGTGATGCCCGTCGTCGCCAGGCAGGGCCGTGGCAGTGGCGAACGCCGAGCCGAGTTCCTCGACCCAGGTGCGATGACGCTGCACGAGGTCGCCTTTGGCGACGACCGTGTGGTAGCTGGTGGCGTCGAGCACCGCTTGCAGGGCCGCCCATGGTTCTCCTCCGCGGAGGGCGTATTGCTCCAGTGCGTCGCGGTCGCGATCGGGGGGATCCTCCGGGAGCCGCCATCCGTCCCAGCCGACGGAGGTCCAGCGCAACTTGTGTAGGTCGTGTGCCTGGTGTGCCAGTGCATCAAGGCCGGCGTTGGCCGCCGCGTAGGCGGCGAGGCTCGGGCCACCCAGCAGTGCCGCGTTTGAGGAGAATGTGACACAGCGGGTCTCAGGATGACTACATACCCACTCGAGTAGATGCCGGGCGCCGGACACTTTCGCGTCCCACTGCTCAATGCACGCTGCTTGGATGCCGGCGCCTGCGAGGTCGCCGAGCGGGGCGTTCGCCGAGTCGGCGTGGGGCTCGCCTGCGAGATGCAGGATCGTCATCGTGTCCGACCCGGCCTGGTGGGCCGCGTCGAGGGCGTTGAAGGTCGCACTGCGGTCCCGGAGGTCGGCCTGCAGAACAGTGACGCGGGCACCGGCAGCCCGCATCGCGGTCAGCGCCGCAGCCGCCGGTGTCGTCGTGTCGTCGGGCGGACCGGAGCGGCAGACGATGTACAGCTCACGGCAGCCGTGCTCGGCCAGCCATCGGCCGACCCATCGGCCGAACCTGCCCAGGCCGCCGGTGATGACATAACTGCCGGCCAGCGGCGGGTGCGGGCCGCCGTGCACGACGGTGACCTTCTCGACGACAGGTCTCCAGATGCTCCGCCGGCGCATACCCAGCAGCGTCCCTGGTCGTTCTGCGGTCAGTACACGGTCCATGACCTCCATGTCGGCCGGCCACGCGTCGAGGTCGAGACAGATGACCTCCAGGTCCGGCTGTTCCTGTGCCACGACCAGCGCCGCGGCGGCCACGGCGGCGGCGGCCGGGCTGGCGGGTTCGTCGCCGACGACGTCGAACGCGCCGCGGGTGAGCACGACGAGCCGTGGTGGCGGTCCACTTTCCTGCGCGGTGGCCGCCGCTAATGCCAAGAAGCTCGCTGCCGCGGTTGGTCCGTCCGGCTCGTCCATGTGCCGGGCATCGATCAGGACGTCGCAGGGACTCGGTGTGGTATCAGGTCCGGTCACCGTGACCGTGTGGCCGTGCTGCCGGAGGCCGCTCGCCAGGTCTTGGCCGAGTGCGTCGCCGGCCGTGCGCAGGACGATGCTGCGGCGAGGGCGCTCGCCGTCGAGACGGGTGCGCTGCCAGCTGCGGCTCCACAGCGCCACCCGGGACGGCTGGGCCGCAGCCGACGGCGGCGGCCCTTCGGGTACGTGAACGCGGCGGGCGAGCGGGGGAACGGGTAGGGGGACCTGGCGGGAGGCTCGGCGTGGCAAGGCCGTCCAGTCGACCGGGACTCCGTGCTGCCAGAGCAGTCCCAACGCTTCGACGAACGCGTCGGTGTGTGAGACGTCGTCGCTCTGCCGTGCCGCAGTCACGACGGCCTGCGCCTGCTCACCGACGGTCTCGCGGATCGCACCCGCCAGGCCGGTCGACGGCCCGACCTCGAGCAGCACGGTGTCCGGCCGCTCGGCGACCGCCGCCCGCAGGCATTCGTCGAAACGCACGGGCTCCCGGAAGTGCCGCACCCAGTGACGCGGGTCGGCGGCGACACGCTCGTCAACCCGGCCCGGGCCGACCGTGCTGAGCAGTTCGCGGACGGGCCGCTGCGGGACGAGACACGACGCGGCGTCGTCGATGGCGTCCAGCACCGGATCGAGCAGCGAGCAGTGCACCGCGCTGATGAGATCCAGCATGTGAACCGGGATGTCGTCCTTCGCCAGTTCGCGAAGGAACCGTTGCAGCGGCTCCACTCGCCCGGACACCACACAGCGGTAGGGCGAGTTGACCAGCGCAAGCTCGACATCCGACGGAAGCCGGCGGACGAGGTCGTCGGGACCGAGACCGACCACTGCGGCGCCGCTCGGGACGACGGCTCGCACAGCGTGCTCACGGGCCATCGCCAGATCCAGGGCTTCCGTCATGCCGATGAGCCCGGCCGCCGCGCCTGCGGTGATCTCGCCGAGGCTCTGGCCGAGCACCATGTCGCCGCCTACGCCGAACGCGTCGAGCGCAGCGTGCATGGCGAGTCCCTGCGCCACGATCGCGGCGAGCACACCATGCGGGTTGCGCCGGCCTCCGGACATGACGGCCGACAAATCCACCTGCCAGCGGGACAGCAGGTGCTGCGCCGCGGCGCGGAGGGTGTTGTCCACGACCGGCAGGTGTGTGCGGAGTTCGCCAACGGTGCCCGAGACGGCTCTGCCGTAGCCGGGGAAGACGACGACGAGCCGCGGGGCGCCGGTGACCGGCTGCGGCGGAAGGGCAGGCGATCTCAGGGACCGGACGAGTTCTTCGCGGTGCTTGCCGAGCACCACGCGTCGATACGGCTCCTCGCTGCGGGCGGTCTGCAAGGTGTACGCGACGGCAGCCAGGTTGGCGCCGGAGGACTCGATCTCGTTCGCGATGGCGATCGCATACGGCGTGAGAGCCTCGGGACGTCGTGCCGACAACGTCAGTGCTACTGGCACGCCGTCCGGCCCGGGCGCGGTGACGGCGACCGGCGGTGCCTGTTCCAGGACGACGTGGGCGTTGGTGCCGCCGAGGCCGAGCGAGTGCACGCTCGCCCGCCGGGGGGTGTCGATGTCGTCCCAGTCGAGGGTCTCGGTGGATACGACGAATGCGGAGTCGGCGAGCCCGGAGTACGGGTTCGGCGCGGTGTAATGCAACGTGGCCGGGATACGTCCGTGCTCAACCGCCAGGCAGGCTTTGATGAAGCCGGCGACACCGGCGGCGGCGTCCAGATGGCCGATGCCGGACTTCACCGAGCCCAGCACGACCGGCCGGTCCCCGCTCCGGCGGGCCGTCCACACTCGGGACAGCGCCTCGACCTCCAGAGGGTCGCCGAGCGGGGTCGCCGTGCCGTGACCTTCGACGTAGCCGATGTCACTCGGGCGTAGACCCGCCACGTCGAGTGCGATCCGGGCCACCTCCGCCTGCCCGGGCACACCGGGTGCGGTGAAGCTCGATTTGCGTGCCCCGTCGTTGTTAATCGCGGATCCACGGATGACGGCATGGATGTGGTTGCCATCGTCGAGGGCGTCTGCCAATCGGCGCAGCACGACGACGCCGGCCCCGTCGCCGCTGACGATGCCGGTGCCGGATTGGTCGTACGGCCGGCAGCGGCCGTCGACGCAGTAGACACCATCTGGTTCGTAAAGGTGCCCACGGTGCAGCGGATGACGGATGGCAACGCCACCGGCGACCGCGGCGTCGCACTCGTTGGTGAGCAGGCTCTGCACGGCGAGATGGATGGCTACCAGGGACGTCGAGCAGGCCGTTCGGACGGTGAATGCGGGTCCTTGCAGATCGAGCAGGAAGGAGACGCGGGTGGCGAAGTAGTCCGAACTCGTGGCGAGGTCGGCGGCCAGCGAGTTGCCCTGGCCCCGCCAGGAGTCCTGAGTGGTGCGGTAGGTGGTGTCGCTGCATCCGGCGAACACACCGATGGAGGCGTTGCCGCTCGCGCGCGCTCCGGACGACCCGAGCGCAGTCCAGGCGCACTCAACGAAGACGCGATGCTGCGGGTCCAGTGCACGAGCGGTCTCCGGCGTGATGCCGAAATGAAGTTCATCAAATGCATACGGATCAGGAATCGGGGCGCAAGCAGGTACGAACGACGGATGCTGCAGCAGGTTTTCATCGATTCCGGAACGTCGTAATTCGCTGATGTCGAATCGCTGGACGGCGTCGACGCCAGCGCAGAGATTGCGCCAATAGGCCGCCAGATCCGGCGCGCCAGGAAAGCGGCACGCCATCCCAGTGACAGCTATCGCAGTGTCGGCGTCGACATTCGCCATCGACTACCTTCCCTCATCGTCGTATAGGCGCGATATCCTTCGTCGAGTCTGCATGGCGGCCAAGGACAAATCAAGTGTTGCAGGCGATTGTCATTGCTACACAGGCTGTGCTAGTGGATCTAGATGATTTTAAAACTCACTTGGAATTGCTGGACATACGCGATTTCTCTGTGTCAGTGTCGGCAAGGTAGAAGGAGACAGGTCGGCACAGGGGGTCGCATCGCCGTCGTTTTCCCGTGCACGCGTCGAGGCCGGTTCCAGCAGCCGGACCTGGCCTGCGGCGGGCGACGTATCCTGCGCACCCGAACAAGCGGCAGGGGGATACCCGGCGGCATGGAATCCTTTGGAGGCATGGATGACCGCCCAGATAGACAAGTTCATCTGGGATTTGACTTATGCCTGCCCGTTACGCTGTATCCACTGTTACTCGGAGTCTGGTCGGCGTGCCGCGCGGATGCTGAGTCGCGACGACGCGATGCGTGTCGTGGACGTCGTGTGCGATGCTCGTCCGCAGTGGATGTCCATCAGCGGCGGTGAGCCGTTGCTTGCCCCGTGGTGGAGGGAAGCGGTCAGACGCCTGCACGATGCCGGCATCGCCGTCACGATGTTCACTAGTGGCTGGTTCGTGGACGAGCAGACGGCAGAGGGGCTGGCAACGTCCGTCACGACCGTCGCGGTGAGTGTGGATGGGTCGGACGCTCGGATCCACGACGCGGTTCGCGGCCGGAATGGCGCGTTCGTCAAGGCCATGACCGCCTTGGAACTGCTCAACCGCGTCAAGGAGCAGCGTGCAGCGGACGGCGAGTTCTGCTGCTCACTCGGCATCGACTACACCGTGACCCGCTCGGGCATGCGCGACCTGGAGGACTTCGTCGAGGCGATGACCACACGGTTCCCCTCCGTGGACTTCATCCGATTCGGTGCGGTCATCCCATCCGGTCTGGCGGCCGAGGAGGAGTTTGAGCGGGACGAACTGCTCACCTACGACCAACTCGTGGAGCTCACCGACTCGCAGCGGCAGCTCGCCGCGCATGTGCGCAGCGCTGCGGAGGTGTCGGTGACGGACGTCCGCTACTTCCTGCCCGGCAGCTCCGCCAGTGGCGCGGGTGAGGCGATCGCCTCGATCGAAGCCGACGGGCAGATGCGTGCCTTTCCCATCTACGAGGCGAAGGTCGGCAACGTCCTCGAGGAACCGATCGACGTGCTGTGGGCGAGGGTTCTGGCGTGGCGCCAGGAGCCGTTCGTGGTCGAGCAACTCCGGTCCATCCGGACCGTCGCGGACTGGGCCAGGGTGGCGCGAGCCTTGGACCGCCGGTACGGCTCGCCCGACGACCAGGCTCGCATCGCGCGACGAGGCCGCAGCTGACACCGGCGTACAAACACCGGTTGGAGGTTCCGCACATGGACGAGTCGCTGTCCGCGCATGTCGATACCGCCCTGCGCCGCAGGGCCGGCCGGACCGCAGTGGTGGCCGGCGAAGTGGTGCTCTCCGGTGACGCATTACGCCGACGCTTGGACGAGTTGGCCGCCGCGATCCGGTCACACGGTGTGCGGCCAGGAGATGTCGTCGCGGTATCGGCCGACCGGTCCGCCGACACGCTCGCCGCGATCCTCGCGATCCTTCGCCTCGACTGCGCGTATCTGCCGCTGGAGCCGGACGCTCCGGCATCGTGGCAGCGCCACCTGATTGATCTCAGCGGGGCCAGGTGCATCGTGCGCGCCGCCGGCATCACCGTCGTCGAACCCAATCCCGCGGCCGCAGGCAGACCGGTGGCGGTAGTGCGCGAGGAGCCTTCTGCCGGTGCGCGGCGTCTGGTTTACGTGATGGGCACGTCCGGAACCACTGGAACGTCGAAGGCGGTCCCGGTCGCCGAGGCGAGCCTCCTGCAATACTGCACCGCGATCGCCGGGCGGGTCGGCGGTGAGGCCGAGCTCGCCGGCCTACGGATGGCCAGCGTCACGACACTGGCCGCGGACCTCGGCAACACCATGATCTTTCCGGCGCTGCTGTTCGGCGGTGAGCTGCACCTGGTCCCGCGGAACACTGCACGGGAGCCGCAGCGGTTCGCTCAATACATGCAACAGCACCGCATCGACGCGCTGAAGGTCGTGCCGACGCACCTTCGCGCACTGCTGCAAGCGGGACCCGCCGTACTGCCCCGTCGGCTGCTGATCGTCGGCGGCGAGCCGTTCGACCTGGACCTGCTCGAGCGCCTCGAGGCGGCCACACCCGCGTGTGCCGTCTTCAACCACTACGGTCCGACGGAGACCACGATCGGCGTGGCGATGCGGCAGGTCGACACCAGCCCAGGAGCGTCCGCCCGGTTGCAGGCGGAAGGGCTGCACACCGTGCCTGCCGGTACGGCACTCGGTGCGACGGAGCTGCACGTCGTGGATCCGGCTCTCGACCCCTGCCCTGCCGGACAGGTGGGTGAACTGCTCATCGGCGGCCCCGGTGTGGCGGACGGCTACCTGGGCGATCCGTTGGAGACGGACCGGCGTTTCGTTGTCACCCGATGGAGCCGGCAACACCGCCTGTTCCGCTCGGGTGACCGGGCCCGCCGGACGGCTGATGGCGAGGTCGAACTGCTGGGTCGCATGGACCGCCAACTCAAGATCCGCGGCCACCGGGTGGAACCAGCCGCCCTGGAGTCGGTGCTGCGCGCCCATCCTGCGGTGGACGACGCCTACGTCGCGATGCGCGACCTCGGTGATCTCGGCCCGGCGCTCGTCGCCTGGACCAGCCCGGCGCACGACGCCGGCGAGGCCGCACTGCGGCAATTCGTGCGTGACCGGCTGCCGGCTGCGACGGTGCCGTCCCGGATCGTCCCGCTGGCGGCCTTGCCACGCACAGCCAACGGCAAGGTCGACGAGCGGGCGCTGCCGGACCCGCCCGCCGGGCTGAGACCGCCACCACCGACCGGCGGCGAGGACGCGGTGCGGCAGGTTTTCGCCAAGGTGCTGTCGCTGCCGTACGAGGAGACCGGCGATGACTTCTTCCGCCTCGGCGGGCACTCGCTGGCGGCGCTTCGCGCGTTGGCCCGCCTGTATGACGAGCACGGGCTCGAGGTACCGGTGGAGGCGTTCTTCGCCGACGCGCACCCGGCAGCGGTGCTGCGTGCCGCCCGACCGGCACCGCCACGCGACGCGCTTACGGCGGCCGGGCTGCCCTCACCCCGGCTGTCACCGCAGGTCCGGTCACTCTGGACGCATCTGCAGCTCAACCCTGCCGACACAGCGTATGAGGTGCCGCTGCGGCTGCGCGTCACCGGCCTCACATCCGCCGAGCAAATTCGTGCGGCCCTCACCCGGTTCGTGGCGCGACATGCGGCGCTGCGTACCCGTATCGCCGTCGTGGACGGTGAGCCGGTGCCCGTGCTCGATCCCACACCGGCGGCGACACTGCGGTTCGACGAGCACACCGCGCTCGACGTGGAGGCAGGTCCGCTGATGCGCGCCACGGTGGCCCGCATCGGCGGCGCTGAGCACCGCGTCGATCTGCTGGTGCACCACATCGCGTTCGACGGCGTCTCGCAGTCTGTCCTCGTCCGCGAGCTGGCCGCCGAACTGTCGCACGAGCCGCTGCGGCTGCTGCCGGCGGACGCGTCCGTGCCGGCGACTCCCCGGCCGACCACACGAGGACTGCCGCTGGGAGCCGGGGCCTCGGCCCAGTTCGGACTCGAGCCAGCGGCGCCGTCCGGTGACGCCCCGGTGCGGTACCACGTGCGGAACCTGACCGCCGACCTGTGGCAGCTGGTCGAGTCCCGGGCGATCGAGTTCGGTACGACACCGTTCGCGCTGCTCGCGGCTGTCTGGGCAACCGTGCTTTCCAAGCAGGCCGACGAGCCGGCAGTGACCATCGGCACGCCGGCCGACCTGCGTGAGGGACGGGCCGGCGACCTGCAACCGGTCGGCTACCACGTGAACGTCGTGGTGCTGGAGCTGCGCATCGGGGAACGGGACACCGTCCGGGACCTGATCACCCTGGTGCGGGGCGCTGTCGGCCGGGCGCTCGCCAACCGGGCCCGGCCGTACGCCGACCTGGTTGCTGACCAGCGGGTCGCGACCGGCACCGCACCGACCCGGACGCTGCTGACGGTGGAGCGCACCGAGCGGGCAGCCGCGGCCGGGGTCGAGGTCCGGCAGGAATCCGTTCACACGCCCAGGCCGATGCTCGGCGTCGACTGCTGTGTGGTGATCGACGGCGATGACGTCACGGTCCAGATCCATCACCATACCGACGTGTGCCCGCCCTGGCGGGCCGCTGTCCTCGCGGAGCAGCTCGAGCACGTCCTTGAGCAGTTCGTGGCCGACCCGGGCAGGCCGATCGCCCGGATCGAGCTGACACCCGCCGCCTGGGCGGCACGTTTGGAGAGCTGGTCCCGCGGCAAGACGGCACAACCGATCGAGCGGTGGGGAGCGCATGGCTTCCTCGCCCGCGCGCAGGAGGAGCCGGCCGCCACCGCACTGCTGTGGCCGGGCGGCCGGTGGACGCGACAGCGCCTGGCCGCCGAGGTGGAGCGGGCGACACAGATGCTCGCCGGCCACGGGGTCGGCCCGGGACACGTCGTGGTTCTCGATGCGGCTCCGTCGCCGGCGGCGGTGGTCACCTGGTTCGCCGCCAGCCTGCTCGGCGCGGCGGTGCTGGGATTGGATCCGGCGTGGCCGGCGCCGCGTCGCAGGTCCGCTGCCGAACTGGCCCGGCCGACTGCGATGGCCGGTTCCCCGGACGGCCTGCAGTTGGTGATCGAGCAGCAGGACCCCGGGCCGGCGCGCCATCCGGACGAATTGGCATACCTGGTGCTGACGTCTGGATCCACCGGTACGCCGAAGATGGCGGCGATCCAGCGAAGTGCACTCGTCAACGAGCTGTCCTGGTTCGCCGCAGAGTTTCCCATCGGTGCGGACGACTGCGTGCTCGCACACACCTCACCCGGGTTCGACGTCGCGGTCTGGGAGATGCTCGGCCCGCTGGCCTGGGGCGCCCGACTGGTGTTCCCGTCCGTCGGCCGCCGCAACGATATCCCGCACCTCGCCGCCCTGATCCGCGAAAACGCCGTGACCGTCGTGCAGACCGTACCGAGTCTGTTGGAGGCGCTCCTGGACGAGGACGACGTCGTCCAGTCACCGCCGCGACTGATCCTGTGCGGCGGCGAGGAGATGCCACCACAGCTGGCTGCGGACGTCCTCGACCGCCTGCCTGGCGTCACGCTCGTCAACGTGTACGGGCCGAGCGAAACCGCCATCGACGCCACATTCTGCCGAGTCGAGAAGGAAACGGCCGCAGGTAGGCGCATCCCCATCGGCAGGCCGATCGCGGGTGTCCGCGCCTACGTGCTCGACGCGCAGTTGCGCCTGCAGCCGCCGGGGGCGTTCGGTCAGCTCGCGGTCGCCGGCGCGGCTGTCGGCTTGGGGCACCTCGGCGACGCTGCGGCGACGGCTCAGCGGTTCGTGCCCGATCCGCACAGCGCGGAGCCGGGCGCGCGCCTCTATCTCACCGGTGACCGGGCCCGGTGGGACGGCGCGGGTCAGCTTGAGTTCGGAGGCCGTCAGGACAACCAGGTGAAGGTACGGGGAAACCGGGTGGAGCTCGACGAGGTCGAGGCAGTCATCCGCGCGCTGCCCATGGTCGACGACGCCGTCGTGGTCCTCGTGGAGTCAGGCACCCAACACACGCGGCTGGCCGCGCTCGTGGTGCCACAGCGCGGTGCGCAACCGTCGATCCGGCAGCTGCACGAGCATGCGTCCCGCGTTCTGCCGTCGTACATGGTGCCGAGTTCCTTCGGCATCGTCCAGGCGCTGCCGAGGTTGGCCAACGGCAAGGTGGCGCGTCACGCACTTCCCCTCGGCGTGCTCCAGGCACCCGTGTACGGCGTGCGGTGGCGCACAGAGCTGGAGGGCGTGGTGGCGGGTGTGTGGACGACACTGCTGGACCACCCGGTCACCGCGGCAGATCTGTCATTTTTCGCGGCGGGAGGCACATCGTTGCTGATCCCCAAGCTGCGACAACTGCTTGCGAAAGAGGTGGGGGTCATGCTGTCCGTGCCCGAACTCTTCGAGCACCTGACGGTCTATGCCCAGTCGCGGCTGCTGGAGCAACGCCTGGCGGGCATGGACGCCGAGACACCGGTCGCGTCGCAGCGTGGTCTGCTGCGCCGGAAGGCTCTGGCCGCCCGGCAGCAGCGGGATCGCACATGACCGCCGACGGTCAAGGCGTTGCCAGCTTGATCGGCCGGCTGGTGGCCGCCGGGACGAACCTAACGGCCGAGGGTGCGGACCTGGTGTACGACGGCCCCGCGAGTTCGCTGAACGACGACGTTCTCGACGCGCTGCGAGCACACAAGCGCGACGTTCTCGCCATGCTGCACGCCAACCGGTCGCGCGGCGTCGCCGCACTGGCGGCGACGACCCGCGAACAGCAGCGCATGGAGTTGCGCAGCCGGATGGACCGCAACCCGGCGACCTACAACACGTGTATACGGGTCGATCTACGCGGCCCCGTGTGCCCGGACCGGCTTGGCCGGGCTATCACCGCCCTGCATGAACGGCATGAAGCCTTCCGGACCCGGTTCGTGTGGTACGGCGAGCACCTGCTGCAGGAGGTGCACGCGCCGTCCCGTTCAGTGCTGCAGGTGATGACTCGGGACGTGCTGGCCGGCGCATCGGACGACGACATCCAACGGTGGTGCGCACGGCGTGGCGCTGCCGGGTTCGACCTCGCGACGCAGCCGCCGGCGCGTTGGTGTTACGCCCCGGTCGAGCAGGACCACGCCGTGCTGGTGGTTGGACTGCATCACATCGTCTGCGACGGGTGGAGCGTCGACATCATGATCAGCGAACTGGTCGATCTCTATAGGCGCACCGCCGCCGACGACCGCGTCGGCGGGCCCGTGGCCGTGGCGGCGACCCCCCGGGACTTCGCTGCCTGGGAGCGCGGCCGGCTGGTGCCTGAGCGTGTCGAGCAGGTGCGATTGTTCTGGGCAGAGGAACTCCGCGGGACGGCGCTCTCTCCGGTGCTCACCCGCGCCGTCGGCGGGCGTTGCGTGGGCGGCGACGCCGACTGCCTCATCCGGGTGGTCCCGTCGGCCGTCGCAGCCGGGATCGAGGCACTGGCCAACAGCCGCGCGGTCACCGAATTCTCGTTGTACTTCGCGGCTTTCGCCATGCTGCTGAGTGAGGAGGCCCGGCGATCCGACCTGGCCGTGGTGATCGCCGTAGCGAACCGTACCCAGCCGGCCCACGAGACTGTCGTCGGTCTGTGCCGCAACGCAGTGCCGATCCGCTGTTCGGTGCGGGACGGCAACACGATCGACAGGGTGGCCGGCGACATCAGCGAACGGGTGGCGCGAGCGCTGGAGCAGCAGACGTTCCCCATCGGCATCATCGCCGGAGACGGCTCCGAGCTGTCGCGCGACGCAGATCTGCGCAGACTGCCGTTCACCTTTGGCTTTGAGCCGGTCGACTATACACCGATCGAGTGCGGACCGCTCAACGCCCGGTTGCGCGATGTCTACCTCGGTGCCGCCCGAGCCGAGTTCTCCCTGCTCGTACGACGCAGAGGAGAGCGTCTGGAGGCGTTCTTTGAATATGCGACCCCGGCCCTGTCGCGTGACGACGTGGCTGTGATGGCCGCCCGGTACATCGACATCCTCACCGATGCGGGAGACAAGCATGACCATTCGAGATGAGCTGTCGGCGGAAGAGATCGGATGCTTCCGCCGCGGCGGCTACACTGCCGTCCGCGGTCTGCTGACGGACCCGGAACTCTCCTGCCTGCGGGACGCCTTCGACAGTCTCGCCACGACTGACCGGCTGCGGATCGATGACTTCGCCAAGCGGCTCGTGGTGACCCGCAACCTCTGGCAGCACATACCGGGCCTCGAGACGGTCGTGCGGCGGCTCGGGCCGCTCGCCGGTCGGCTGATGGGAGCCGACGAGGTACGGCTCCTCGACGATCTCGCCCTGGTCAAGCCGCCCCAAGAGGTCGGCGGGCAACCGACCGTCTGGCATCAGGACGCCCCGAACTTCCCGTTCGACCGACGGGGCTTCTTGACGTTCTGGATCGCCGTCGACGACATCTCCTCCGACCAGGGACCGCTGACACTGCTTCCCGGGTCGCACCGGCTGGGGCTGCTCGGCGCTGTCGACGGCGGGGGAGAGGAGACCACGCTTGCGACGTTCCTGACGGAGGACGACCAACCATACATCGGCGAGCCGGTGACGACCGCACTGGCCGCCGGCGATGCGACGGTCCACGACGGGAGCCTGCTGCACTCAGCGGGCGCCAACCGGACGTCCCGGGCCCGTCGCGGCTGGGGTGTCCGGTTCATTCCCGCATCGACCCTCTACACGGGGGCGTCCCATCAGCTGTTCGACGACCTGAACCTGAAACCGTTCGAACCGTTCGAGCACGAGAACTTCCCGCTGATCCAGGTCGGTTGAAGCATGTCGGCGGCCGCTCGGTCCGCCGCGAGACGAGCCGAGCGCCCGCCACGGGGACGGTCGGACTACTTCTGGCCGGCGGCCTTAGCGTCGACTCCGGCTTCCTTACGCTGCGTCGCGGAGATCGGCGTCGGCGCCCCGGTCAACGGATCGTAGCCCCCGCCGCTCTTCGGGAACGCAACGACCTCACGGATCGACTCCGTGCCGACGAGCTGCATGACGACGCGGTCCCAGCCGAACGCGAGGCCGCCGTGCGGCGGAGCGCCGTACTTGAACGCGTCCAGCAGGAACCCGAACCGCTCCTGGGCTTCCTCAGGGCCGATCCCCATGACACTGAACGCCCGCTGCTGCATGTCGGCACGATGGATACGGATTGATCCGCCGCCGATCTCCGCACCGTTGCACACGATGTCGTAGGCGTAGGCCAGGGCGTTGCCGGGGTCTTCCTCGAAGCGGCCGGCCCACTCGGGCGTCGGCGAGGTGAAAGCGTGGTGCAGCGCGGTCCAGCGGCCACCGCCGACGGCCACGTCGTCGGCACCGAGCGAAGCGGTGGACTCGAACATCGGGAAGTCGACGACCCACACGAACGACCACGCGTTCTCGTCGATCAGCCCGGTCCGGCGACCGATCTCGACCCGCACCGCGCCGAGCAACGAGCGGGTCTTGTCGGCTTCGCCCGCGCCGAAGAAAATGCAGTCGCCGGGGTTTGCGCCGACGGCTTTGACCAGGCCCTCACGCTCCGCCTCGGCGAGGTTCTTGGCGATGCCGCCGCCCAGGGTGCCGTTCGCGCCGACCAGAACATAGGCAAGGCCCTTGGCGCCGCGCTGCTTGGCCCAGTCCTGCCATCCGTCGAGCTCTCGGCGTGACTGCGACGCCCCAGAGGGCATGACGATCGCACCGACGTAGGGCGCCTGGAACACCCTGAACGGCGTGTCCTTGAAGAACTCCGTCAGCTCTGTCAGCTGCAGGTCGAAGCGCAGGTCCGGCTTGTCGGAACCATACTTGGCCATGGCGTCCGCGTAGGTGATGCGCGGGAACGGCTGGGGAATCTCGTAGCCGATGGTGCCTTTCCATACGGCGGTGAGGATCTTCTCGCCGAGCGCGATCATGTCGTCCTGATCGATGAAACTCATCTCGATGTCGAGCTGGGTGAACTCCGGTTGCCGGTCAGCGCGGAAGTCCTCGTCGCGGTAGCAGCGGGCAAACTGAAAATACCGCTCCATGCCGGCGACCATGAGCAGCTGCTTGAACAGCTGCGGGGACTGCGGCAGCGCATACCAGGAGCCCGGTTGCAGACGCGCCGGGACCAGGAACTCACGAGCACCCTCCGGCGTCGACCGCGTCAGCGTCGGGGTATCGACCTCCACGAACCGCTCGGCGTGCAGAACCTCCCGGGCGATGCGGTTGACCTCGCTGCGCAGCCGCAGGTTTCTGGCCGGGCCGGAGCGGCGGAGGTCGAGGTAGCGGTGCCTCAGCCGGGTGTCCTCACCGATCTCGATGTGGTCGTCGATCTGAAACGGCAGCGCGACCGACTCGTTGAGCACCTCGAGCTCGGTCGCATAGACTTCGATCTCACCGGTGGCGAGGTCGGCGTTGGCGTTGCCCTCGGGCCGCTTGGTCACCTCGCCGACGACCTTGACCACGAACTCCGAGCGCAGCCCGTGCGCACGTTCGGCCATCTCGCCCTCACGGAAGACGATCTGCACCACGCCGCTGGCCTCGCGCAGGTCGATGAAGATGACCCCGCCATGATCACGCCGACGAGCAACCCACCCGGTCAGGGTAACAGCCTGCCCGGCGTGCGCGGCTCGGAGTGACCCGGCCTCGTGCGTTCGCAACACAGTTGTGGCTCCTCATGGCTGATGCTGGATGCTAAGTTCCACCCTAGTGCTGTGACCGGAAAGGGTTCACCGGGTCACGACTCGCGATCGCAGCACCCGCACCGGTTGGATGTGGCTCCTCAAATCCAACCTGGAGCGTGGAGGCGTGGCGGCCGGGCACGCTGAACAGGCCGGCCCGACCGGCCCGCTCCGTTCAGATCTTCTCGGGTTTGGATCCGTGGTCAGGGGTGGTGCGGGGGGACCGAGAGCAGGACGGCCAGGAGGCGGAGGGCCCCGGCCTTGTCCAGGGGCTCGTTGCCGTTGCCGCACTTGGGCGACTGGACGCAGGACGGGCAGCCCCGTTCGCACTCACAGGAGACGATCGCCTCCCGGGTGGCCGTGAGCCAGTCGAGGGCGCGGGCGTAGCCGCGTTCGGCGAAGCCGGCGCCGCCCTCGTGGCCGTCGTAGACGAAGACGGTGAGCAGCCCGGTGTCGGCGTGGAGTTCGGTGGAGACGCCGCCGATGTCCCAGCGGTCGCAGGTCGCGAAGAGCGGCAGCAGGCCGATCGAGGCGTGTTCCGCCGCGTGCGCGGCTCCCCCCAGGTCCAGGCCGTCCCGGACCAGGACGGTGGTCGCGGAGGCGGGCAGCGTCCACCAGACCGCGCGGGTCCTCAGGGTGCGCGGCGGCAGGTCGAGGGGCTCGTCGCCGAGGGACTCGCCGCTCTGGGCGCGGCGCCTGACATAGGAGACGACCCGGCGGGTGACCTCCACCGAGCCGAAGTGGAGCTCCCCGGGGCCGAGCGGGTGGGAGCGGAGGGACTCCAGCACCGAGACGTCGGTGACGTCCCTGGCGAAGGTCGTGTAGCCGGGGGTTCCGGCCTCGACGAGGGCGACCCCCGCCTCCAGGTCGAGCTCGTCCACCAGGAAGGTCTCCCCCTGGTGGACGTAGACGGCGCCGGTGTGCACGGTGGTGTGGGACGAGGACTCGTCCACGGTGCCCAGCAGCCGCCCGGTGGACGTCTCGACGACCTGGATCGGGGGGCCGCCCGCGCCGCGGATGTCCGCGAGGTCGGCGGCCCGTTCCCGGCTGGTCCAGAACCAGCCGGTGGCCCGCCTCCTCAGCAGGCCGTCGGCGACCAGACCGGCGAGCACCTCCTCGGCGGCCGGCCCGAAGATCTCCAGGTCGCCTCGGGTCAGCGGGATCTCGGCGGCGGCGGCGCACAGGTGCGGGCCGAGTACGTACGGGTTGCCGGGGTCCAGGACGATCGCCTCGACCGGGCGGCCGAAGAGCGCCTCGGGGTGGTGCACCAGGTAGGTGTCCAGGGGGTCGTCCCTGGCGATCAGCACCGCCAGCGCCTCCTGTCCGGCCCTCCCCGCCCGCCCGGCCTGCTGCCACAGCGACGCCCGGGTTCCCGGCCAGCCCGCGATGAGCACGGCGTCCAGCCCGGTCACGTCCACGCCGAGTTCCAGCGCGTTGGTGGTCGCCAGCCCGAGCAGTTCCCCCGAGCGGAACGCCTTCTCCAGCCCCCGGCGGTCGTCGGCGAGGTATCCGGCCCGGTAGGCCGCCACCCTGTCCGGCAGGTCCGCCGGGGCTCCGGCGCCGGCCACGAGGTCCTGGAGCCTGGCCCGCGTTGTCAGGGCCACCGACTCGGCGGCCCTGCGGGAGCGGACGAAGGCCAGGGTGCGGATGTCGGCGGCGACCAGGTCCGCGAGGAGGTCGGCGCTCTCGGCGGTGGCGGGGCGGCGCAGGGGAGCGCCGCCCTCGCCGCGTAGGTCGGTCAGGGGCGGCTCCCACAGGGCGAAGGTGGTCGCGCCCCGAGGAGAGGTGTCGGTGGTCACCTCGGCCATCTGGAGGCCCGTCAGGCGCGTCGCGAAGACCCGCGGTTCGCTGGCGGTGGCCGAGGAGAGCAGGAAGGCGGGGCTGGAGCCGTGCCGTGCGCAGACCCGGCGCAGGCGGCGCAGGATCTGTGCCACGTGGGAGCCGAACACGCCGCGGTAGCCGTGGCACTCGTCCACCACCACCATCCGCAGCCGCCGCCAGAAGCTCGACCACTGGGCGTGCCTCGGCAGCAGGGTGCGGTGGAGCATGTCCGGATTGGTGAGGAGGTAGTTGGCGTGCCGGCGGGCCCAGGCCCGCTCCTCGAAGGGGGTGTCCCCGTCGAAGGTGGCGGCGCGGAGCTCGGGCAGGTCGAGGTCTATCAGGGTGCGGAGCTGGTCGGCGGCCAGCGCCTTGGTCGGGGTGAGGTAGAGGACCGTGCCGCCGTCGAGCACCTGGGACAGGGCCGGAACCTGGTAGCAGAGGGACTTGCCGGACGCGGTTCCGGTGGAGATGATCACATTTTCACCACAATGGAGGCGTTCGACGGTTTCGGCCTGATGCGGCCACAGACCTGAGACGCCCTGGTTCGCCCAGCGCGTAACCAGTCGTTCGTCGATCCAGTCCGGCCAGCGGGTCTGACCCGTCTGACGTGCGGGAACGTGCTCCACGTGGGTCACGCGTTCGCGACGTGCGGGGACGTCGAGCAGGTAGGTGAGCGCGGAACCCGCTCGGAGGGAGGAGGATGAGGGCGGAGTCACTGGTTTCCAGTCTGGCATCTGTGGGCAGAGTCGCCGGGAATCGTGATTTCGTATAGACACTGAGCGTACGCATGGTTGAATGCCGCGCGTCGGGGCTTGTCGTCTGGGGACCATCCGGTCCCAGGAGTCACGCCCGAATCGGTACTTTCGCAGGCAAGGCGCTGGAGGATCTGTGGATCTGAAGTTGGACCACCATTCCGAGGACCGTCTCACCATCGTTGAGGTCGAGGGTGAGATCGATGTCTACACCGCGCCCAGATTGCGTGAGCTCCTGATCGACCTGGTCAACAAGGGGAACTTCCACCTGCTCGTCAACATGGAGAAGGTCGACTTCCTTGACTCAACGGGCCTTGGTGTCCTGGTCGGCGGGCTCAAGCGAGTTCGGGCGCACGACGGCTCACTGGAGCTGGTCTGCACCCAGGAGCGCATCCTGAAGATCTTCCGGATCACCGGACTGACCAAGGTCTTCGGAATCTATGCCTCGGTCGAGGAGGCCAAGGAAGTCCACGGCCGAGACAAGTAAGTCAATGGCTACCGTCGAGCTGACGTTCAGCGCCCTTCCCGCCCACGTGCGCACGGCACGTCTGGTCGCCACGGCGATCGCCAGGCGCACCGGCGTGGAGGAGTCACTGCTGGACGAGGTACGGCTCGCAGTCGGTGAGGCGTGCTCTCGGGCTGTCGAGGCGCACCGCCTCCACTGTCCGGGGGAGCCGATCCGCATCGAGCTCCGTGATGACCAGGGGCGTTTCGAGGTGACCGTCACCGATTCGGCGCCGAGCGATGAGCTGGAGCAGGATCGTGGGCTGTTACGGTTCGACGATCCTCTGGGACAGCTCCCCGACACTCTGATGTCCGGCTTCGGCATCGCGGTCATCGTGGGACTGGCCGACGACGTTCAGGTCTACCCGAGCCAGAAGGGCATGCGCATCCGCATGAGCTGGCCCGCGGTGGCCAACGGCCTGCCCACGGCCTGACGGCGGAAGAACCTGGTCTGACAGTTGGGAGAACCTGCTCTGGCAGTGGGAGAACCTGCTCTGGCAGTGGTGAGACCTCGGCGGCCGGGCGCGTCTGGGACGCGCCCGGCTGTCCGTTTTGGACGATAGTTTCAGTCAAACATAATTTTGACATCTGTGGCCCGAAACGGGCAGGAGCCCTGGCGGCGAGGGACGATGCCCCGGTCCGGGCAACCCTTAGGCGGCCGAGTCGGGAAAGATTACTGATCCGGTCATTAAGTGACTCCCCGTGGAGGCTTCATATCGGCGTCCTCGCTGCGTAGACTCCCCGGCACCGGCCAAGGTTTGTCCTTCGGAGCGGCCCGATGACGGGTTCGGTCCCGGGGGAGGTCTGCGGACGCAACCGGAAGCGGCACTGCCAACCACCCCGGACGTGCGCCGCTTCAACTGCCGATCACCTACTCGCAGCGCACTCCGGGCAGGACGTGTTCCCGTCTTGCCGAGGAGAGTCGGATGTCTGTGCTTCACCCAGCCGCTGCGAAAGAGCCAGCGGTGTCCCTGAGCGGTTCCCATTTCAACATCGTGATCGTGGTGGCCGTGGTGGCCCTGATCGCGCTCGTCGTCGCCGGCGTCCTCGTGCGAGAGGTGCTGGCCGCCGGTCAAGGCACCGAGCGCATGCGGAACATCGCGCGAGCCGTGCAGGAAGGGGCCTCCGCGTATCTGACGCGGCAGTTCCGGACACTCGCGGTGTTCGTGATCCTCATCCCGTTCCTCCTCTACCTGCTTCCCGCGGAGTCGACCGGTGTGGCCGTCGGCCGGTCGGCCTTCTTCGTGGTCGGCGCGCTGTTCTCCGCGCTGACCGGCTTCATCGGCATGTGGCTCGCGGTCCGCGGGAACGTCCGCGTCGCGGCGGCCGCCCGGGAGTCGGGGGAGAAGGTCGCGATGCGGATCGCGTTCCGCACCGGTGGTGTGGCCGGCATGGTCACCGTTGGTCTCGGCCTGCTGGGCGCCGCGGTAGTGGTGATCGCCTACGGCGGTGAGGCTCCGGCGGTGCTGGAGGGCTTCGGGTTCGGGGCCGCGCTGCTCGCCATGTTCATGCGGGTCGGCGGTGGCATCTTCACCAAGGCCGCCGACGTCGGCGCCGACCTGGTCGGCAAGGTCGAGCAGGGCATCCCCGAGGACGATCCGCGCAACGCCGCCACCATCGCCGACAACGTGGGCGACAACGTCGGCGACTGCGCGGGCATGGCCGCCGACCTGTTCGAGTCCTACGCGGTCATGCTGGTGGCCAGCCTGATCCTGGGCAAGGTCGCCTTCGGCACCGAGGGCCTGGTCTTCCCGCTCGTCGTCCCGATGATCGGTGTGCTCACCGCCATCATCGGTATTTTCACCACCGCTCCGCGCAAGGGCGACCGCAACGGGATGGCCGCGATCAACCGGGGCTTCTTCATCTCGGCGGCCATCTCGGCGATCCTCGTCGGCGTCGCCGCCTTCGTCTACCTGCCGAGCAGCTTCGCCGGGCTGACCGGGGTGAGCCCGGAGATCGCCGCGGTCACCTCCGACCCCCGCCTGATCGCCATCGGCGCGGTGCTCATCGGCCTGGTACTGGCGAGCGCCATCCAGATCCTGACCGGCTACTTCACCGAGACCAACCGCCGCCCGGTGAAGGACATCGGGGAGAGCGCCCGCACCGGTCCCGCCACCGTCATCCTGTCCGGCATCAGCGTCGGCCTGGAGTCGGCCGTCTACTCGGCACTGATCATCGGCGGGGCTGTTTATGGCGCGTTCCTGCTCGGCTTCGGCAACGTCACCGTCGCCCTGTTCGCCGTGGCCCTGGCGGGCACCGGCCTGCTGACCACGGTCGGTGTGATCGTGTCGATGGACACCTTCGGCCCGGTCTCGGACAACGCGCAGGGTATCGCCGAGATGTCCGGCGACGTGGAGGGCGAGGGCGCGCGGGTGCTCACCTCGCTGGACGCCGTGGGCAACACCACCAAGGCCATCACCAAGGGCATCGCGATCGCCACGGCCGTGCTCGCCGCGACCGCGCTGTTCGGAGCGTTCCGGACGGCGATCGAGACCGAGCTGTCCAAGGCGACCCAGGGCGTGAAGGAGGCGCTCGGCTCGTTCGGCACGTTCAGTCTGAGCGTCGACTCCCCGAACGTGCTCGTCGGGCTGATCGTTGGCGCCGCGGTGGTGTTCATGTTCTCCGGCCTGGCCATCATGGCGGTCGGCCGCGCCGCAGGGCGGGTGGTCTTCGAGGTCCGCGAGCAGTTCCGCACCAAGCCGGGGATCATGGCCGGTACGGAGCTGCCCGACTACGGCAGGGTGGTGGACATCTGCACCCGCGACTCGCTGCGGGAGCTGGCCACGCCGGGCCTGCTGGCCGTGCTCACCCCGATCGCCGTCGGTTTCGCCCTCGGCTACGCGCCGCTGGGAGCGTTCCTGGCCGGGGCCATCGCCTGTGGCACGCTCATGGCGGTCTTCCTGGCCAACTCCGGCGGCGCCTGGGACAACGCCAAGAAACTGGTCGAGGACGGCCACCACGGAGGCAAGGGCTCGCCGGCCCACGAGGCCACCATCATCGGCGACACGGTCGGCGATCCGTTCAAGGACACCGCCGGACCGGCGATCAACCCGCTCCTGAAGGTCATGAACCTGGTGGCGCTGCTGATCGCTCCGGCCGTGGTGGCCTACGCCGACAACGTGGTCCTGCGGACCGGCGTCACGCTGGTCGCGGTCGCCGTCGTCGTCGGCGCGGTGGTCGTCTCCAAGCGCCGTTCCGCGAGCATCTCCCCGACCGAGGAGAACCGGGTGGACCGCGAGCGGGAGCCGGTGTCGGGCTGATCGAGGTCTGACGCGGGATCCGGCGCGGGTCCGGCGTGAGATCCGGCGCGAGGGGGTGCGCGGGCACGTGTACCCCCTCGCGCGCGCGGACCGTTCCGGTGGGAAACTGGGCCCATGGAACAGCAGCCCTCCGGAGGCAGAGCACTCGTATTCATCCTGCTGGCGATGGCCGCGGTATTCGCGGTGATCGTGGGGGTGGCCATATGGGCGGCGAGGTGACGATGCGCACGCTGATCGTTGTCCGGCACGCCAAGGCGGTGCACATCCCCGGCCTCGCCGATCGGGAGCGCCCGCTCACCGACCGTGGCCGGCGGGACGCCCGCCGGGTCGGCGAGACGCTCGCAGGCATGGGCCTCCAGCCCGACCTGGTGCTCTGCTCGCCGTCGACGCGGACCCGGGAGACCTCCGAGCTGGCCCTGCCCGGAGCGGACATCACCCTGGAGTGGGCCATCTACCAGGCGTATCCCGACGAACTGCTCACGCTTGTCCGGCGGAGCGACCCCGAGATCCGCACGCTGGCCCTGATCGGCCACAACCCCGGAGTCCACGAACTGGTCCAGACCCTCACCACGGAGGTCGACGACCCCGGCTTCCCACCCGGCGCGTTCGCCGTCATCGAGACCGACGGCGAGTGGTCCGGGCTCGACGCCGGACGCGGCGTCGTGCGCTGGAGTCCCAAGGAGCACTGAGCCCCCACCGGTGCGGACCGGAGAGACGGGAGACCCGTCCGCCACCCCCGCGCCGCCCGACCCCGGGAGTGGCATGCGGAGGATCGCCGAGGCGCTGCGCGGCGACTTCGCGATCGCCGGCCGCCCCGCGTGGGGGTACGGCCTGCTGTGCGCGCTGGGCATCTGCCTTCCGCTGCTGTCCGGCGTCCTACTCGGCCACCCCCGGGAGGGCGCCGCGATGGCCCTCGGCGGCTATCTCACCGTCTTCGGCGACGCTCCGGGCCTGCCGTACGGCGAGCGCACCCGCAAGCTGCTCACCACCGTGCTCATGATCACGCTCGGCGCGGGCCTGGGACAGCTGATCCAGCCCTGGCCGTGGCTCGCGGTCGTCGTGGTGGGCCTGGTCGCCGCGGCCGGCGCCTACTGGCAGGTCATCAGCGTTCCCTCGGTGCTCGCCCTGACCCTGACCTACTTCGCCCCGCCGGGCACCGGCGTGCCCGTCCATATGGCGATCACCGCGGCCGGTGGCCTGCTGATCACCGCGCTGCTCGTGGTGCTCTGGCCGGTGCGCCGCCTCCAGCCGCTCCGCGCGGCCTTCGAGGAGGCCGGTACCGCGCTGGCCGACCTCCTGGTCGCCGCGGGCCGTGCCCCGCTCTCGGACGAGAGCTGGGAGCCGTTGCGCCACCGGGCGGTCACCACCCGGCGCGACGCGGCCATGGCCTTCTCCCTGTACCGGGTGTCACCGGAGGACGACCGGGCGCTGGAACGGCTGCTGACCACGTTCAACCGCCTCTTCCAGGAGACCGTCGCGCTGCGCGTGCTACGGGGGGCGGCCGTACAGGCGGATCTGGACGCGGGGTGGACCGAGGAACTGCACACGGCGGTCGAGGCTCTGGCCCGCGCGTTGCGGGAGGCGGTGACGCTCGGCGGTTCGGCCGCGGTGCCCGAGGCGTTGGACGCCATAGCGCGGTTCGGCGGCCGGGTGGCCGAGATCCGCCGGGCCGCCCACGCCGGTGAGGCGCCGCTGCCTCCGGCCGTGCTGCTCGGGCAGATCCGCCGGTGCCTCGACCGGATCGGGACGGCGGTGCGGTCGATGTCGCAGCAGGCGGTCGAGGCGGTCGAGGTCGGACCGCGCCTGCCCAGGTTCCATCGGCTCCGTAAGCCGGTGTTCTCCCCCGGCTACCACCCGGTACGGCTGGGCCTGGCGGTGACCACGGCCATGGCGCTGATGCTGCTGGCCCACGAGCACTACGCCAAGTGGTTCGTGGTGACCGTGATCGTCAGCATCCGGCCCGCCTACCGCGACACGGTGGACCGGGTGACGCTCCGGGTGCTGGGGACGGCGGTGGGCGCCATGGGGGCGGCCGCGGTGCTCGCGATCGCACCGGGCCACCTGTATCTGGTCGTGTTCATCGGTGTCTGCGCGGTGCTGGGGTTCGCGTTCCGGGGGTCGAGCTACGGCTACTGGACGATCTTCGCCACGCCGCTGTCGCTGATGCTGTCGGACTTCACCATGCCGCTCGACTGGGGCGCGGCGGCCGCCCGGGTGGCGCTCACGGTCGCGGGCGGGGCGCTGGCGCTTTTCTCCGCCCGGCTGCTGTGGCCCAGGGGGCACCGGGCCCGGCTGACCGGCGGGATCGTGGACACGCTCGAACGGCACGCGGCCCTGGTGCGATCACTGATCGACCAGGACCCCGACGTGGTGCGCTCCAGGATCTCCTCGGCGGCCGACGCCGCGGGCCGGCTCACCGAGTCTCTGGACCGTTTGGACAAGGAACCGGGGGGCAGCGCGCCGCAGCGTCTCAGGGACGCGGTGACGGCCGCCAGACGGCTGCGGGACAACGCGCTGGCGCTGTTCGCCGTGCCCGCCCCCGCCGAGGAGTCCGGGCCCACGGTGACGGTTCTCGACATGGTCGCCGACCGGCTGGAGAACGTCGCCGAGGCGGTCGGGACAGGACGTCCCGAGGCTCCGTCCGACGATCTGGACCGGGTGCTCGACGAGCTCGGCGCGCATGTGGACCTGCTGGCCACCCGGCGGCTGGACGAGGTGACCGAGGGGGACCCCGATCGGATGACCGGGATACGCCGGGGGATCATGCACGCCGCCGCCGCGCAGCCGACCCTGAGGGGACTGAGCGCGGAGGCTCTCCGCCTGGCCTCGCTCACCGCTCCACGGCGGTGACGCGCCGGCGTCGTGCCGGGCCCGATGCCGGACTCCGGCCGGCTCCGCCCACGGCTCCGCTCACCGCCCCACGGCTCCGCTCACCGCCTCACGGTGCCGACGCCGTCCTCGGCGTCGGCGGCGTCGACCTCGGCGCGCGGGATGCCGAGCAGATAGAGGATCGAGTCGAGGTAGGGCACGTTGACCGCGGTGTCGGCGGCCTTGCGGACCACGGGCTTGGCGTTGAACGCGATGCCCAGACCGGCCGCCGCGATCATGTCCAGGTCGTTGGCGCCGTCACCGATGGCCACGGTCTGGCTGATCGGGATGCCCGCCTCGCGCGCGAAGCGCTCCAGCGCCCGAGCCTTGCCCGGCCGGTCGACGATCTCGCCGACGACCCGGCCGGTGAGCACGCCGTTCACGATCTCCAGGGTGTTGGCCGCGGAGTAGTCGATCCCGAGATCCTCCACCAGGGCGTCGGTGAGCTGGGTGAACCCGCCGCTGACGATCGCGAAGCGGTAGTCCAGCCGCTTGAGCGTGCGGACCAGCGTGCGGGCACCCGGGGTGAGCACGAGCTCCTTGCGGACCTTCTCGAAGATCTCCTCCGGCAGGCCCGCCAGCAGCGCGACCCGTCGGCGTAGCGACTCGGCGAAGTCGAGCTCGCCGCGCATCGCCTCCTCGGTGACCCGGGCGACCTCCTCCAGGCAGCCCGCGTGCGCGGCCAGCAGCTCGATCACCTCGGCCTGGATGAGCGTGGAGTCGACGTCCATCACGATCAGCCGTTTGGCCCTGCGGTGCAGGCCGCTCCGCTGCACGGCCACGTCCACCCGCTGGGTGTGCGCCTCGATGGCCAGTTCGGCGCGGAGCGTGGCGGGGTCGGCCCCGGACACGGCCAGCTCGATGCAGGTCACCGGATAGTTGGACAGCCGTTCGATCCGGTCGATGTTGGCGCCGGCCGCCGCGATCCGGCCGGTGATCCCGGCCATCGCGGCGGGCTGCAGGGGCGCGCCGAGCACGGTGATGTGCAGCCGTCCGCGTCGCCGCTTCTCCTGGAGGTCGGAGGCGGTGGACAGTTCCACCTCCAGGCCCAGGTCTCCCGCGGTCCGCTCGACGGCGGTCCACAGGGCGCCGAGGGTGCTGCCGGTCCCGGTCGAGGGATCGCCGGCGTAGGCGACGAGTACGCCCAGGGTGAGCCGTCCGCGTATGACGACCTGCTCCACATCGGCGACGACGACGGGGAAGCCGGCGAGGACGGAGAAGAGACGTGAGGTGACGCCCGGTCGGTCGGGGCCGGTCAACGTGATCAGAAGCGTGCGCTGGTTCATCGGTGTCTACGCTACTGGCCCCCGGAAACGATCGTGAATGCGGTTCGTCGTCCGGACGCCCGGCGTTCGCGTTCCTCCGCCGTCCGATGTCGTCCGCGGTCCTCGCACGGGTTCACCGCGACGGCCCCGGCTCCGAGGCGATCTCGTCCGGCGGGGAGACGGAGACCGCCCGGGGCGGGGGCGTGCCCGGCCGGCGGCCGAGAGGCGGGACGGAGACCGCCCGGGACGGCGCCCTAGCGCACGATCCTGGTCTTGACCTTCTTCACGAAGTACCAGTGCTTGATGCCCATGCGCTTGAACTCGTCACGGTTGAGGTCCTCGGCGCCGGTCGGCAGGTCGACCGTGTCGACGCCGAGCAGGGCGGTGGCGGTGCCCCGGGCCTTGCGGCTCAGCTTCACCACGACCGCGATGCTCTCGTACTCGTCGACCTCCAGGGCGTTCGGCGTGAAGCACCAGAAGCCGTCCTCGTAGGAGCCGCACCGGGTGCCCTTGGGGGCGTACACCGCCGACAGCTTCGAGCCCCTGGGCAGTACGCCGCCGGTCCAGAACGAGTCGGCGAGGTGGGGGCCCTTGTTGGTCGCCTTGATGCGGTAGGTGATCTTCCCTCCGGCCCGGACCCTCTTCGGCGCCGAGACCTTGACGTCGAAGGAGGAGAAGGGGTCGTCGGCCTTCTTGACGACCCCGGCGGTGGTTCCGGCGGGGGCGGCCGAGGCCGGCGTGGCGAGGAGCATCGTGCCCGCGAGCGGGGTGACCAGGGCAAAGGCTGCGATCTTGGAGATCGGGTAACGCATTGGACGTCTCCCAGGTGGGGGGACGGGGACGCTGCGACCGTCCCCGTACAAGGCCGCAGCGTTTTATCACATATAACGAGGTAAGGGAAATTACAACTATCCCGCGACATTTTTAACGGGGTGCCCGGTGAGACAGCCGTATCGGGTCGGCCGGCATTTCGAGTACGGCGCCACCTCCGGGCGCCCCGCGTCCGCGCCGGACGGGCGCCCGGCGTCCGCGCCGGACAGGAGTCGGCGCAGGACAGGAGTCAGCGCAGGATCCGGGTCCTGACCTTCAGATACTTCAGGTCCACCCCGGTTTCGAGACCGTGGATGTTCAGGGTGTCGAGCCCGCCCGCCGGGACGTCGATCGACGCCGTGGCGAACTCGGCCGTGGCGGTGCCCCGGGCGCCGCCCTTGAGCCACACCTTGACCTTCACGGTGGCCGTCCTGCCGGGCTTCAGGGTGTCCAGCAGGCAGCCCACCTCGCGCCCGTCCGCCTCGCAGTAGGAGCCGGAGGGGCCGGTGATCCGCACCTTGCGGGCCTGCCGGGGAACGGAGCCGCCGACGTAGGCGATGTCGGTGGCCCACTCTCCGACGTTCCTGCTCTTGAGCGTGTAGACGATCGTGTCACCCGCCCAGGCCCGGCGCGGATAGTAGGCGGTCAGCCTCAGCGGTGAAAGCGGCGGGCTCACGAGGGGCGCCGTCCGCGGTGCCGGGGCGGCGTTCGCGCTCTGCGGAACGAACAGCAGACCTCCCGTCAGGGCGAAGGCGGCGAAGGCGGTCAGGTGCCGGCGCATTTCTCACTCCACTTGGAATTCGGGGTTTCCCGGTGATTTGCCGGTATCAGCATGCGACGGCGCACTTGGAAACCCCTTGTGGCCGACTTGGCTCACCACGGTCCGCGGGCACCTGCCACTCCGCGGGGGGAGAGGCGTCAGACCAGCTCGGTGATGGCGTGGTGGGCGGCCACGCGGGCCCGCCGTACCGCACGGTCGAGGTCGCGCAGCGCACGGCCGCGGACGGCGACCTCACCCGAGGTGAGCCCCCGGTCGTCGGCGATCCGCAGCACCGAGGTGAGCCGGGCCGCCAGGGCGGCGACCCGGTGGGCGCGGGCCGGATAGCCCGGGGCCAGCCCGTCGTCGAAGGTCTTCACCTGCCGGTATCCCTGAACCGGGCCCGCCACCCCGAGCAGGGCGTCGGTGGCCTCGCGCATCGCGAGGGTCAGGGCCTGCTCGGCCTCGGCCAGCGAGGGGACGGCCGGAGCGCTGACCCCGGCCTCCTGCACGCTCCAGCGCACCCCGGCGTACGATGAGCCGCGGCGGTCCTGTGCCGGGATCAGCCCGAGGCATCTGCCGGGAAGCACGGCTATCACCGCCTGCCCGGCTTCGATGGCCGCGGAGTTGAAGGGGGGCGGTCCGGTGAGTCCGAGCGGGTCGCCCGCGACGGGCAGTGCCAGGCGCAGCGATTTCAGGCTCTCGACGCGCAGGTCGGCCAGGAAGTTGCGCAGTGGTACGTCCCCCCTCTCGTCGGCGACGAGCTGGGGGCCGGCCTGGTGTTCCACCCGGTCGGCGGCCTCGTCCAGGCCTGCCTGTCCGGCGAGCCAGGCGTTGCCCCAGCAGACCAGGGTGGCCGAGATCTGTGAATCAGGGTGCACCGACCCACGATATGCGCTTGTCCTGCAATAGGTTTTGTTCCAGTGATTCTCAAGGAGGCGTCAGGGATGGGCGGTCAGGTGCTTCGGCTACAGGACGTCACCGTTCGCAGGGACGGGGCGGCGCTGCTGCGAGACATCGACTGGACTGTTCACGAGGACGAGCGGTGGGTCGTCGTCGGTGCCAACGGCGCGGGGAAGACGACGTTGCTCCAGGTCGTCGGGGCGATGCTGTTCCCCACCGAGGGCGTGGTGGAGATCTTGGACGAGCGGCTCGGCAAGAGCGACGTGTTCGACCTGCGCTCCCGCATCGGGCTCGCGAGCTCCGCGCTCGCCGAGAAGGTGCCGCCACAGGAGAAGGTCATCGACCTGGTGCTCACCGCCTCCTACGCGATCCTCGGCCGCTGGACGGAGGAGTACGACTCCCACGACGTCACCCGGGCCGTCGAGCTGATCGACCAGTTCGGCTGCGCCCATCTGATCCGGCGCCGGTTCAACACCCTGTCGGAGGGGGAGCGCAAGCGGGTGCAGATCGCCCGGGCGCTCATGCCGGACCCCGAGCTGCTGCTGCTGGACGAGCCGGCCGCCGGGCTGGACCTGGGTGGCAGGGAGGATCTGGTCCGCCGTCTGTCGATGTTCGCGCACGATCCGAAGGCGCCGACGATGGTGCTGGTCACCCATCACGTCGAGGAGGTGCCCCGTGGGTTCACCCACGCGCTGCTGCTCCGGCACGGCTCGGTGGTCGCCCAGGGGCCGATCGACGAGGTGATGACCGCCGAGAACCTGTCGGGCACCTTCGGCGTCCCGCTCAGCCTGGAGCGCGGGCGCGACGGACGCTGGTATGCCCGCGCGCACCAGTTCTGAGGCCGTTCCCGGCCTGTTTACGCTGTTCAGGGGTCGGTAACAGGAAAACCAAATATCATTTCGGAGCGAGAGATCCACTTGACTCGACCGTCCGGAGTGGCTCATGGAATTGCTTGTCGCCTCGTTCGCCGCGGCCGTCGCCCTGGGATTCCCCCTTTTCAGGGCGATCCATATCGTTCCGCAGGCCAGTGCCGGGGTCGTGGAACGGCTCGGGCGTTACCACCGGACACTGGCCCCCGGGCTGAACCTGGTGGTTCCCTTCATCGACCGGCTCAAGCGGACGGTCGACCTGCGCGAGCAGGTCGTCTCCTTCCCGCCGCAGCAGGTGGTCACCTCGGACAATCTGGTCGTCTCGGTGGACACGGTCGTCTACTTCCAGGTCGCCGACCCGCAGGCCGCGACCTACGAGATAGCCGACTTCCTGATCGGCGTCGAGCAGCTCGCCGTGACCACGCTCCGTAACGTGGTCGGCGCCATGGACCTGGAGCGCGTGCTGACCTCGCGGGAGGAGATCAACACCGAGCTGCGCGGGGCGCTCAACGGCGCGGGCAGCTGGGGCGTCCAGATCAACCGGATCAGGCTCAAGGCGATCGAGCCGCCCGTCGGCATCCAGGAGTCGATGGAACGGCAGATGCGCGCCGACCGCGACAAGCGGGCCGCCGTGCTCGCCGCCGAGGGGCAGAAGCAGGCGGCCATTCTCGCCGCCGAGGGCCACAAGCAGGCCGTGGTGCTGAAGGCGCTGGGTGAGGCGGAGGCCATGGTGCTCAAGGCCCAGGCCGACGCCGAGGCCAAGGCGATGCGGGCCAAGGGGGAGGCCGAGGCGATCGGCATGGTCTTCCGCGCGATTCACGAGGGCCGGCCGGATCAGCGCCTTCTCGCCTACCAGTATCTCCGGACGCTTCCCGAGATCGCCAAGGGCGACGCGAACAAGGTTTGGATCGTTCCATCCGAGATGGCCAAGGCGATCGAGAGCCTCGGCGGCCTGTTCGCCGGAAAGGAGACCCCCGCCGCCGACCAGCCCTCGCCCTCCTCCTAGCATCCGGAAGGTGCCGTGCACCGTCACGGGCGCGAGCCGTGGGAGCGGGGGAGATGTATGACGCCGTGGGAGGCGATTGCGATCTTCGTGGCCGGGGTCGGAGCCGGCGGCGTCAACGTCGTCGTCGGCTCGGGGTCGCTGATCACGTTTCCCACCATGGTGGCCGCGGGGATGCCGCCGATCATCGCCAACGTCTCCAACAACATCGGGCTGGTGCCCGGGTCGCTGACCGGTGCTCTCGGCTACCGTGCCGAGCTGACGGGGCAGCGCGAGCGGCTGATCCGGCTGGGAGCCGGTTCGATCGTGGGCTCGCTCATCGGCGCGGTACTGCTGCTCCTGCTGCCTCCCGGCACGTTCACCGTGGTGGTGCCGGTCCTGATCGGCCTGGCGTGCGTGCTGGTGGTGGTCCAGCCCAGTCTCAACAGGTGGCTGAGCGCCCGCGGGGAGGAGAGACGTCCGCACGGCGGGCCCTGGCTGTGGATCGGCGTCTTCGCCGCGGGGATCTACGGAGGTTACTTCGGCGCGGCCCAGGGCGTGCTGCTCATCGGACTGCTCGGCAGCTTCCTCGACGACGACCTGCAACGGGTCAACGCGGCCAAGAACGTGCTCTCGCTGCTGGTCAACGCCACCGCCGCGGTGCTGTTCGTCCTGGTCGCGCAGGTGGACTGGCGGGCGGTGGCCCTGGTCGCGGTGGGCGCGTCCATCGGCGGGTTCCTCGGCGCGAGGGTCGGCCGGAGGCTGCCGGCGCCGGTGCTGCGGGGAGTCGTCGTCTGTATCGGTGGGGTGGCGATGGTCAAACTGCTGTACGGCTAAATCCCGGTAACTCTGGGTATAAACCGAACATGAAGGGCGACAGAGTAGAGATCGTCATCGACGCGGGCGACAGCTCGCGTACCTACGAGGTCGCCGCCACCCGGGCGGGTCGCCGGGTCGAGGTGGCCAACCGCCGCGGTGGCGTGGTCGAGGTGAGCGAGGTCACCCGGACCGGTACGGCCGTGCGCACCGCCCGTTTCATGTCCAGCCGGATCCTCGCCCTGGTCGAGCACCCCGCCGACTGACCCGGGGCGGGTCACGCCAGGGCCGGGCGGACCTGGAGGACGCCGTCACGGCGGATCCGGGTCTCGAAATACGGCTGCGGCGCGGTGGCCGGGCCGTGCGCGACGGTCCCGTCGGAGAGCCGGAATGTGCTGCCGTGCCACGGGCACACCACGCAGGCGGTGCCCCCCTCGGAGACCAGGCGCCCCTGGTGCAGCGGTCCGGCCAGGTGGGAGCAGCGGTCGGCGAGCACGGTGACGCCGTCGCCGACCCGGAGCACGAACAGGTCGATGTAGCCCAGCCGCCTGGTCACCGGGCGCCCGTCGGGCAGGCTCCCGACCTCGCACAGGTCGTGCCAGCCCAGCGGGACCAGGTGGGTGACGGACTCGGCGTGGTTGGCCCCGGCCGCCTGCCGGTAGGCGAGGTGGCCGCCGAGATAGCCGCCCAGGCCCGCCGCGGCCAGGCCCGCGAACGACAGCAGCCGGCCGCGCCGGTCGTTCCCGGTGAGCCGGAGGGCCAGAGAGCCGGCGTACAGTCCCAGGGCGGTCAGGTTGGCGATGGCGTGCACGAAGCCGACCCGCTGCTGTTCGCGGTGGAGCGACGACCAGTCGGTGATCCCGGCCGCCGCCGCGGGGATCGCGCCGCCGATCCCCGCTACGAGCACCGCGCGCGCCGCCCGGGGATCGGCGTCCGTCAGGTCGAGCACCGCGGTCGCCAGCCAGCAGCCCAGGCTGAGGTCGGTGAGGGGCGGGTGGAGCGGCTTGCCGGTGGGCACCCCGTGCAGCAGGTCGCGGAGCCGGCCAGGGCCGATGCGCCGCCGTACGGCCTTGGCCAGCACCCGGATCGGCCGGTCCATCCTGTCCGAGCGTTCGATCCGGCCCGCGACGTCGACCGGGGGCACCAGATGTCTGAAGCTCCGGCGTTTCGTTTTGACGGTTTCTCTCACGATCGCCCCCTTATTAACCCAGTAGGGACCTACCCGGGAACCGTGTCACGCACGCGCCAGATGTCCCCGGCTGACGGAGAGCTCAATGATCTCGGTGGCGTAGGAGCCGAGCGTCGCCGACCCCTCCTCAATGATCTTCACCTTCTCCAGCACCTGCTCGGCCGTCACCTTGTACAACGACCAGGTGCCGCCCTCGTTGTGGTGGTTGGCCATGATCGGCGCGATCCTGTCGAGGGCCTTGGCGAACCGGGCCTCGGGGGTCTTGCGCTCCTCGAACTCGTCCCAGAGCGCGCGCAGCCGTACCGCCTGGTCCTCGGGGAGCAGCCCGAAGATCCGGTCGGCGGCCTTGCGCTCGATGCCGAGCTGCGCCTCGACGGCCCCGTCGTCGTAGATGAAGGTGTCCCCGGCGTCGATCTCGACGATGTCGTGGACGAGCAACATCGCGACGACCCTGTCCAGGTCGGTGTCCGGCGGGGCGTGCTCAGCCAAGATCATCGCCAGCATCCCCACGTACCACGAATGCTCGGCGTCGTTCTCCCGCCGCGACCCGTCCATGAGGGTGTTGCGGCGGACGATGCGCCTGAGCTTGTCGATCTCCATGGCGAAGGCGAGCTGAGCGTGCAGGCGGTCCTGTTCTGGAGGGGTGGTCACCCGGGCAAGCCTAATGCGCACCGATCCCCGTTTTTCGAACGATCTTGGAATCGGCGCACGGAGGCCCGCGCCCCCCGGCCGGGGGCGCGGGCCCGGGTGGATACGGTCAGCCGCCGAGGCCGAGACCCTGGGCGACGTTCTGGCCGAGGTCCTTGTGGACGTTGGTCCAGTACTCCACGACGCGCTGCTTCATTTCTGTGGTCACCTCGGGGGCCGAGGCGTGGCCGACGATGTTGCTCACCAGGTGGGAGCGGTCGGTGTCGGACAGGACGTTCTCCCACAGGGCACGCGGCTGGACGTAGTCGTCGTCCTCGCGGTGCAGGGTGTACGCGGAGCGGATGATCTCGCCGCTCAGGTGGTACTCCTCACCCGCGTACCGCGCCGGGTCGGCGACGGGACCGCCCACCGTGTTCGGGGCGTAGACCGGGTCGGCGGGGTTGTGCAGGCGCATCTGACCGTCCTTGTTGTAGCTGTGGACGGGCGATTTCGCGGCGTTGATCGGCAGTTGCTGGTAGTTGGAGCCGATGCGGTAGCGATGGGCGTCCGGGTAGGAGAACAGGCGACCCTGGAGCATCTTGTCGGGGGACGGGCCGATGCCGGGCACCAGGTTGGCGGGCTCGAAGCCCGACTGCTCCACCTCGGCGAAGTAGTTGTCCGGGTTCCGGTTCAGCGTGAACCTGCCGATGGTGATCTCGGGGTAGTCGGCGTGCGGCCACACCTTGGTCAGATCGAAGGGGTTGAACCGGTAGTCGGCGGCGTCCTCGAACGGCATGATCTGAACGTTCACCGTCCAGGACGGGTGGTCGCCGTTCTTGATCGCGGTGTGCAGGTCGCGGATGTGGTAGTCGGCGTCCTGCGCGATGATCGCGCCGGCCTCCGCGTCGGTGAAGTTCTGGACGCCCTGGTCGGTCTTGAAATGGTACTTGATCCAGAACTTCTCTCCGGCCGCGTTGTACCAGAGGAAGGTGTGCGAGCCGAAACCGTGCATATGGCGCCAGGACGCCGGGGTGCCCCGGTCGGTCATCAGGAAGGTCACCTGGTGGGCGCTCTCCGGGGAGAGCGTCCAGAAGTCCCACTGCATGTTGTGGTCGCGCAGGTTGGTGTCGGCCCGGCGCTTCTGGCTGTGGATGAAGTCGGAGAACTTCTGCGGGTCGCGGATGAAGAAGATCGGCGTGTTGTTGCCGACGATGTCGTAGTTGCCCTCTTCGGTGTAGAACTTGATCGCGAAGCCGCGCGGGTCGCGCTGGGTGTCCGGGCTGCCGAGCTCACCGGCGACCGAGGAGAAGCGCAGGAAGAGCGGGGTCTCCGTGCCCTTCCGGAAGAGACCTGCCCTGGTGAACTGGCTGACGTCCTCGGTGATCTGGAGGATGCCGTGCGCGCCGCCGCCCTTGGCGTGGACCACGCGCTCGGGCACGCGCTCCCGGTTGAAGTGGGCCATCTTCTGGATCAGATAGTGGTCCTGCAGCAGCAGGGGCCCGTTCGGCCCCACTGACTGGGAGTGTTCGTCGCTGGGCGCGGGGATTCCCACATCGGTCGTGGTGGTGGGCCTGGTGCTCATGGGCGGTCCTCCGGTGTTCTCGTCATCGAGTGTCTTCGGAACGACAGTCAGGACAGACCCCCCAGTAGATGACGTCCGCCTCGTCGACCAGGTATCCGGCGTCCGAGACGGGGTCGAGGCAGGGGGCGTGTCCAACGGCACAGTCGACGTCCGTGACCCGTCCGCACCGCCGGCAGACGAGGTGGTGATGGTTGTCACCGATCCGTGTCTCGTATCTGGCCGGGCTGCCCGCGGGTTCGATCCGCCGGAGCAGCCCGCCGCGGTGCAGCGCGTGCAGGGAGTCGTAGACAGCCTGCAGAGAGACCTGACCGACCCGTTCCCGCACGCCACGGTGGACGGCGTCCACATCCAGGTGGTCGCCGTCCCGTACGGTCCGCATGATCGCCAGCCGTGCCGCGGTCACCCGCAGTCCTGCCTGACGGAGCCGGTCCTCGTCCTCCACATAACACACGTTATGTCCCATATCGGAATGATTCAAGGATTTGAGTCATCCAAGTTTATGGTGTTTTGGGGCTTTACTGGCCGGAGTTCGGCGTTCCGGAGGCGTCAGGAGATACCAGGACATGGCGGAAGATGTCCGGGAGACGGGTGAGGACACTGGAATCCCGACGGGCCGGGGTGTTTCGTGCATTGTGTGTGGGATGGCATCCTCGGATAGCGATGGACACCTACCTCCCCCGCCGCCTCGCCCTGGCCGCGGTGGTCACCGCCTCCGCCCTGCTCGCCGCGGCCTGCTCGGCGGCCGAGTCCTCGGCCCCGACGCCGGCCGTGCCGGACATCGCCGAGAAACCCGCGGCCTCGGCCGAGCCCACCGCCGAGCCCACCCCCGAGCGCAGGCCGTACACCATCTCCTTCGGCGGTGACGTGCACTTCGAGGGGGTGCTGCGCAACCGGCTGAACGCCGACCCCAAGACCGCGCTCGGCCCGATCGCCAAGGTGCTCGGCGCCTCCGACCTCGCGATGGTCAACCTGGAGACCGCGATCACCACCGGTGGCACCCCGGCTCCGGGCAAGCAGTTCACCTTCCGGGCCCCCGCCACCGCGCTGACCGCGCTGAAGGCGGCCGGGGTGGACGTCGCGTCCCTGGCCAACAACCACGGCATGGACTACATGCAGGGCGGGCTGGCCGACTCCCTCGCCGCGATCAGGCGGTCGAGGTTCCCGGTGGTGGGCGTGGGAAGGAACGAGGCCGAGGCGTACAGGCCGTGGCGGACCACGGTGAACGGCAACCGGGTGGCCGTCATCGGCGCCACCCAGGTGCTCGACGCCGAGTTCATCCAGGCGTGGACGGCCAGCGGCGACAAGGGCGGCCTGGCCTCCGCCAAGAACGAGGCGCGGCTGCTCCAGGAGGTGCGCAGGGCGCGGAGGAACTCCGACACGGTGATCGTCCATCTGCACTGGGGCACCGAACTGCAGAAATGCCCGAACCAGGCCCAGCGTGACCTGGCGCCCAAGCTGGTCGAGGCCGGGGCGGACGTCGTCGTGGGCGGCCACGCGCACATCCTGCTCGGCAGCGGCTACCTGAAGAACGCCTACGTCAGCTACGGCATGGGCAACTTCGTCTTCTACAACTGGGGCCCGGAGACCGGCAGGACCGGCGTGCTCACCCTGACGATCAACGGACGTGAGGTGCTCAGGGATCGGTGGACCCCGGCCACCATCCAGGGCGGCGTTCCGGTTCCGCTCACCGGCGCCGCCCGGCAGCAGGCCGTGGCCGGCTGGAAGGCGCTGCGCGGCTGCTCGGGCCTGACCGCCACCCCCGGCTGACAGTGCTTTTCGAGGCGGGAAAAACGCATGATTGCCGGAGAGGACCTGACCCGGCACGGGGCGAGCGGGCAAGATGGTGGGGTGACCATGCCTGCCGAGGAGTGCGGTGAGGCTCCGCTGCGGCGGCAGCCCGCCCAGCGGCGGAGTGCGCGCCGCGTCGAGAGGATGCTCGACGCCTGTGCCGACCTGATGGACGAGATCGGCTACGAGTCGCTGTCCACCACCCGGATCGCCGAGCGCGCGGGTGTCGCGATCGGCTCGGTCTACCAGTTCTTCCCCGACAAGCGGGCCATCGCCCAGGCGGTGACCAGGCGTCATGTGGAGCGCTTCGTCTCCCGGATCGGCAGGCGTTTCCTGCTGGAGGACTACCGGGGCTGGTGGGAGGCGGTCGACGCGATCATCGACGAGTACGTGGAGATGCACAGGACCGTTCCAGGTTTCCGCTCTCTGCACTTCGGCGACGTGGTCGACCTCAACCTGCTCGACGCGGTCTCCGAGAACAACATGGTGATCGCGGGCCGGTTGCGGGGGCTTCTCCTCCAGGAGTACGGCCTGGCCGACAGCGAGGAGCTGGACCTGGCCATTCTCGTCGCGGTCGAGGCCGGTGACGCGGTGCTCAAGCTGGCCTTCCGGCGCGATCCCCACGGCGCCCCCGAGATCGTGGCCGAGGCCAAGCGGCTGATCAGGGGATATCTGAACCGTCAGTTCGTCGGCGCCTCCGCCTGGGAGAAGCCGGCGATCCCGTCCTCGTCCGGGGCCCGCTGCGAGGAGTAGGGCGGCGACTCCCGATCGGCCGCGCCCTGTCCGGGGACGCCGGTCTGCTCCTGGCGTTCCCGGTGCCTGCGCCTGCGCTCGTGGTCGGTGGTCCGCTGCCGCTCCTGGCCGGCTCCGGCCGGCGGGGATCCGGCCGCCGGGGCCTCGCCCGGTGGGAGGCCGGCGGGCACGGGGACGAGCGCGGCGGGCACCGGCTCCTCGCGGCGTCTCCGCTGGGCCTGCGACGGGACCTTGCAGGGCACCGTGCCCGGCACGGCGACCGTCTGGCCCTGGCCCCACTCCACCGCCTCCGGAGTCGGCGTGACAAGCCGCTCCTGGCGGATCCGGCTCTCCAGGGAGAGGAGTTCGCGGTGTGCCTGCTCGACGGCGTCCATCCTCGCGGCGAGATATCCGGCGCACCCTGGAACGATCACTGAGAGCCCCACCAGGAACGTCAGTGTGAAGGTCGTCTGCTTGGACATGCCCATCGCAGCCCCTCCAAACATCACGCTCCACAAGTCAGGAGACGCCTGCCATATGCCCGCTTTCCTGGCGAAACACGCGCTTCGGAGTCAATCGTTTACATGTGGTGGCGCAAGGAATACCTGCCGTTGTGCGGACGGAACCGAGGGCCGCTCGGTACTCTCGCGATGTGGCGCATGTGACACGTGAGCAACTGGATCGGTTGCTTGAACAGGCACTTTTGGCTGACGATCACGAAGACCTTGCCCGGCGTCTGGAAGCGCTGGTCGAGGCGTACGTGTCCGGTGACATCTCGCGGGCGGCGATTCTGGTGCTCGCCGCGGAGGAATGGCGGCAGGCCGGGCAGCCGGCCTACGCCCTCGACTGCTTACAACGGGCGCTGAACGACGGCGGCGAGGTGGCCGTCGACCCGAGGGCCGGAATCGCCGACACCCTTTTTGAGCTTGAGCGGCCCGAGGAGGCGCGGCAGGTGATCCAGACGATCGGGACCGGCGGCTCCGTCACCTCGGCCACCGCGCTCACGGTCACCGAGACCCTCGTCGCCTACGGGGACCTGCGACAGGCCCACCTGTGGGCCACCGAGGGGGCCCGGCGAGCGGTCAAGGACAGCGGGGAGCACACCGCTCTGCTCCGGGCCCGCTATCGCATCCGGGTGGATCTGGGGCTCCCGGAGGACGAGCTGGACGCGCTCCTCGACCTCTCGTACTGACGGACGGCACCCGCCCCGGCGTGCCGCTCGTTCCAGGGACGGCGACCGCTCTCCGGCTCCCCCGTCGACCGTTCCACGGACGGCGTCGGCCGCCCGGCCGGGCGCTCCTGTGTCACGGTCCGTCGCGTCGGCGGCGGACGGCCGTGCTCCGAGTGGATCACGGCCGTCCGCGGGCCCGCCGCCGGGAGGATCAGGCCCGCACCGGCCCGACCGTCAGGCTGTCGCTCACCTCGTCGACGTCGACCAGGATCTCGTCCCCGTCCCTGACCTGGCCGGAGAGCACCTCCCTGGCCAGTTTGTCGCCGATCGCCGACTGGACCAGACGGCGCAGCGGGCGCGCGCCGTACAGCGGGTCGTAGCCGGTCAGCGCCAGCCAGTCGCGCGCCCCCGGGGTCACCGTCAGCCGTAGCCTCCGGTCGGCCAGCCGCTTGGCCAGGTGCGTCACCTGCAGATCCACGATCTTGGACAGTTCCTCGGTGCCGAGCGCGTCGAACAGGATCACGTCGTCGAGCCGGTTGAGGAACTCCGGCTTGAAGGCGCTCCTGACCGCGTCCATCACGGCCTTGCGCCGGGTATCCCGGTCCAGGTTCGGATCCACCAGGAAGTGCGAGCCGATGTTGGAGGTGAGGATCAGGATCACGTTGCGGAAGTCGACGGTCCTGCCCTGCCCGTCGGTGAGCCGCCCGTCGTCGAGCACCTGGAGCAGGATGTCGAAGACCTCGGGGTGGGCCTTCTCGACCTCGTCCAGCAGCACCACCGAGTACGGCCTGCGCCGCACGGCCTCGGTGAGCTGGCCGCCCTCCTCGTAACCGATGTAGCCGGGAGGGGCGCCCACCAGACGCGCCACGCTGTGCTTCTCGCCGTACTCGCTCATGTCGATGCGGACCATGGCCCGCTCGTCGTCGAAGAGGAAGTCCGCGAGCGACTTGGCCAGCTCGGTCTTGCCGACGCCGGTGGGGCCGAGAAACAGGAAGCCGCCGGTCGGCCGGTCGGGGTCGGAGATGCCCGCGCGGGCCCGCCGTACGGCGTCGGAAACCGCCTGGACGGCCGGTCGCTGGCCGATCAGGCGCCTGCCGAGCTCGTCCTCCATACGGAGCAGCTTGGCGGTCTCCCCCTCCAGCAGGCGGCCCGCGGGGATGCCGGTCCAGGAGGAGATGACCTGGGCGATGTCGTCCGGGCCGACCTCCTCCTTGACCATCGGGTCCTCGGGCTGACCGGCCGCGCTGGCCTCGGCGAGTTCGGCCTCCAGCCTGGGCGCCTCGGCGTACATCAGCCGGGAGGCGGCCTCGAAGTCGCCGTCGCGCTGTGCCCGCTCGGCGGCGCTCCGCACCTCGTCGAGTTTCTTCTTCAGGTCACCGACCCGGTTGAGCCCGGCCTTCTCCCGCTCCCACCGCCCGACCAGGGCGTTGAGCTCCTCCTGCCGGTCGGCGAGCTCTTTGTGGAGCCGCTCCAGCCGCTGGAGGCTGCTCTCGTCGGTCTCCTTGGCGAGCGCGAGCTCCTCCATCTTCATCCGGTCCACGTTCCGCTGGAGCTGGTCGATCTCCACCGGGCGGGAGTCGATCTCCATGCGGAGCCGGGAGGCGGCCTCGTCGACGAGGTCGATCGCCTTGTCCGGCAGGAACCTGGAGGTGATGTAGCGGTCGGAGAGCGCGGCGGCGGCCACCAGCGCGCCGTCGGAGATCTGGACCTGGTGGTGCGCCTCGTAGCGGCCCTTGAGACCGCGCAGGATCGCGATGGTGTCCTCGACCGTGGGCTCGCCCACGTAGACCTGCTGGAAGCGCCGTTCCAGCGCGGGGTCCTTCTCGATGCGCTCGCGGTACTCGTCCATCGTGGTCGCGCCGATCATGCGCAGCTCACCCCGGGCCAGCATGGGCTTGAGCATGTTGCCCGCGTCCATCGCGCCCTCCGCGGCGCCCGCGCCGACCATGGTGTGCAGCTCGTCGATGAAGGTGACGACCTGCCCGTCGCTCTCCTTGATCTCGCCGAGCACGGCCTTGAGACGCTCCTCGAACTCGCCGCGGTACTTCGCCCCGGCGACCATCGCCCCCAGGTCCAGCGCGACCAGGCGCTTGCCGCGCAGACTGGAGGGCACGTCGCCCGCGACGATCCGCTGGGCCAGGCCCTCCACCACGGCGGTCTTGCCGACCCCCGGCTCTCCGATGAGCACGGGGTTGTTCTTGGTCCGGCGGCTGAGCACCTGGACCACCCTGCGGATCTCCGAGTCACGGCCGATCACCGGGTCCAGCTTGCCCGCCCTGGCCCGCTCGGTCAGGTCGACGCCGTACTTCTCCAGCGCCTGGTAGGTGTCCTCGGGCGTCTCGCTCGTCACCCGGGCGTGCCCGCGCACCTTCTCGAAGGCGTCCAGCAGGGCGCCGGGGGTGGCCCCCTCCGACGTGAGCAGCTCGGCGACGGGGCCGCCGTCGGTGGCGAGGCCGACCAGCAGGTGCTCGGTCGAGACGTACAGGTCCTCAAGCTGACGGGCCCGCATGCCCGCGGTGTTCATCACCGTGAGGAGCTGCCGGGAGCTGGACGGCGCGCCCACCGTGGAACCCTGCGCCTTCGGCAGGGCCGCGAGCCGCTTCTCGGCCTCGGTGCGCAGCAGCCGCCAGTCGGCGCCGACGCCCTCCAGCAGGGGTACGGCGGTGCCGCCGGCCTGGGCGAGCAGCGCGGTGAACAGGTGAACCGGGGCGACCTCGGGGTTGCCCTCGGCGGCTGCGCGCCTGATGGCGGAGGAGACCGCCTCCTGGCTCTTCTGGGTGAGCTTGTAGTCCATGCTTGTCTGCCTCGCTCCATTCGGAGGTTGCGGCGCCGGAGAGCCGGCGTGGTGAGGCCCCCACGGCCTTGATGGGGTCAGGCGGGTGGCAGTTGGTACCGGATCAGCGCGCGGATGGTGGCCATCTCGGCGCGCAGGCGGTGGTTCTCGTCGCGCAGGCGCAGCGCCTCGGTCTCCAGGGTCAGGATGCGCTTGATGCCCGCGAGGTTGATGCCCTCCTCCTGGGAGAGCCGCTGGACCTCGCGGAGCATCACGATGTCGCGCGTGGAGTAAAGGCGCCCGCGCCCGGCCGTACGGCCGGGACTGACCAGGCCGAGACGGTCGTACTGTCGCAGGGTCTGCGGGTGGAGGCCTGACAGCTGGGCCGCCACCGAGATCACGTATACCGGGGTGTCGTCCGACAGATCGAAGTAGCTGGCTTCCACGGCTACTCGCTTCTGGCCTGTTGAATGAGCTCGGCTCGCGGGTCGAAGCCCGCGGTGGCGTCGCGGAACTCCTCCAGCGCCCCCCGGGCCTTGTCCTCCAGCTGCTGGGGCACGAGGACCTCCACCGTGGCGAGCAGGTCGCCCTTGGTGCCGTCCTTGCGGGCCACGCCCCTGCCCCGCACCCGGAAGGTACGGCCGTTGGGGGTGCCCTCCGGGATGCGCAGGGTGACCGGCATCCCCTTCAGGGTGGGCACCTTGATCTCGGCCCCGAGCGCGGCCTCGGCGAAGGTGACCGGCACGGTGACCGTGAGGTTCTCGCCGGTCCGGCCGAAGACGGGGTGCGACTTCACGTGGATCTGGACGTACAGGTCACCGGCCGGGCCGCCGTTCTCGCCCGGTGCGCCCTTGGCCTTGATCTTGATGCGCTGGCCGTCGCCCACCCCGGCCGGGATGCGGGCCTGGATCGTGCGGGTGCTCTTGCCCCGCCCGCTGCCCTCGCACACCTGGCACGGGTCGTCCACCAGCAGGCCCCGGCCCTTGCAGTCGCGGCACGGTTCGGAGAAGGCGAAGTTGCCGAGGTTCCGGCTGGCCGCGCGGGTGCCCTCACAGGTCGGGCAGACCCTCGGGGTGGTCCCGGCCTTGGCGCCGGTGCCACCGCACGCCGTGCAGGCGGAGGAGCTGGTCAGGCGGAGCGAGACCGTGGCGCCCTCCGCGGCCTCGGCGAAGGAGAGGGTGACCTCCGTCTCGATGTCCTGGCCGCGGCGCGCCCTGGTCGTCCCGCCGGCGCGGGGCGCGCCGCCTCCCCGGTTGAATATGCCGCCGAAGATGTCGCCGATGCCCCCGCTCTGCTGGTGGGTGCCGCCGAACAGGTCCCCCAGGTCGAAGGGGAACCCGCCCGCGCGCGAAGGCCCCCCGGCTCCCGCGTAACCGCCGAGCCCCGATCCGAACAGCGTCCGCGCCTCGTCGTACTCCTTGCGGCGCTTGGTGTCGGACAGGACGTCGTAGGCCTCGGAGACCTCCTTGAACTTCGCGGTGTTGTCCGAGGTCGCCGAGTCACCGGGGTTGGCGTCCGGGTGGTACTGCCTGGCCAGCTTCCGGTACGCCTTCTTGATCTCTTCGGCGGTGGCGGTCTTGGGCACACCAAGGACGGCGTAGTAGTCCTTCTCCAGGTAGTCCTTGGTGCTCATTTCCATTCCTTTTCAGATCTCAGACAGGGGGTGTCAGTTATCGCCCGCGACGGGCTCTTCAGGCTCGGCGACCGCGACCCGCGCGGGGCGCAGGACGCGCTCGCCGATCCGGTAACCGGACTGCAGGATCTCCACGCAGGTCGGCTCGGTGACGTCGGCGGAGTAGCTGTGCATCAGCGCCTCGTGCACCGTCGGGTCGAAGGGCTCACCCTTGGCGCCGAAGGCGCTCAGCCCCAGCTTCCCGGTGGCCGCCTCCAGCGACTCGCTCACCTTGGCGAAGCCGCCGGTGAGCTCGCCGTGGTCACGGGCCCGGCCGATGTCGTCCAGGACCGGCAGGAACCCGGCCAGCACGCCGGCGACCGCCTGCTCCTTGACCGCGGTCCGGTCGCGTTCGACCCGCTTGCGGTAGTTGGAGTATTCGGCCTGGAGCCGCTGCAGGTCGGCGGTGCGTTCGGCGAGCTGAGCCGCCAGCTCGGCCGAGGCAGGGTCGGGAGCGGGAGCGGGCTGGTCGGCCTGCTCCTTCTCCTTGACCGCCTCGCGCGCCTGCCCCGTCTCCGGGTCGATCTTACGGTTGTCGCGGATCACCGGCTCCTGCTCGGAACCGTTCTCACGCGTGTTCACGCTCGCGCTCCTCTCAGCTGCCCCGCCGTCACTTCGCGCCGTTTTCGCGCTTCGGCTCGTCGTCCACGATCTCGGCCTCGACCACGTCGTCGTCCGCCTTCTGGCCGGTGGCACCCTCGGCGCCGGCCGGGGTCTCGGAGGACTGCGCCTGAGCGTAGATCGCCGAGCCCATCTTCTGGCTGACCGTGGCGAGCTTCTCCGCGGAGGCGCGGATCACGGCCGAGTCGGTGCCCTCAAGCGACTTCCTCAGCTCGGACAGGGCCTCGTTGACCTCGGTCTTGATGTCGTCGGGGATCTTCTCGCCGTTCTCGCCGAGGAACTTCTCGGTCTGGTAGACGAGCGCGTCGGCGTTGTTGCGCGTCTCGGCGTCCTCGCGGCGCTGCTTGTCCTCCTCGGCGTAGGACTCGGCCTCGCGCATCATCCGCTCGATGTCGTCCTTCGGCAGCGCGGAGCCGCCGGTGATGGTCATCGTCTGCTCCTTGCCGGTGCCGAGGTCCTTGGCGGAGACGTTGACGATGCCGTTGGCGTCGATGTCGAAGGTGACCTCGATCTGCGGGATGCCGCGCGGCGCCGGGGCGATGCCGGTCAGCTCGAAGGTGGCCAGCTTCTTGTTGTAGGCCGCGATCTCGCGCTCGCCCTGGTAGACCTGGATCTGCACCGACGGCTGGTTGTCCTCGGCCGTGGTGAAGACCTCGGAGCGCTTGGTCGGGATCGTGGTGTTCCGCTCGATGATCTTGGTGAAGATGCCGCCCTTGGTCTCGATGCCCAGCGACAGCGGGGTCACGTCGAGCAGCAGGACGTCCTTGACCTCGCCCTTGAGCACGCCGGCCTGGAGCGCGGCGCCGATGGCCACGACCTCGTCCGGGTTGACGCCCTTGTTGGGCTCCTTGCCGCCGGTCAGCTCCTTGACGAGCTCGGCGACGGCGGGCATGCGGGTCGAGCCGCCGACGAGCACCACGTGGGCGATGTCGGAGACCTTGATCCCGGCGTCCTTGACGACCTGGTTGAACGGGCCCTTGCACCGCGCGAGCAGGTCGGCGGTGAGCCGCTGGAACTCGGCCCGGGTGAGCTTGTCCTCCAGGTGGAGGGGGCCCTCGGCGGACGCGGTGATGTAGGGCAGGTTGATGGAGGTCTCCGACTGGCTGGAGAGCTCGATCTTGGCCTTCTCCGCGGCCTCGCGCAGACGCTGCAGGGCCATCCTGTCCTTGGTCAGGTCGACGCCGTGGGCGTTCTTGAACCGGGTGGCGAGCTCGTCGACGACCCGCTGGTCCCAGTCGTCACCACCGAGGTGGTTGTCGCCGCTGGTGGCCTTGACCTCGACGAAGCCGTGGCCGTCCTCCTGGCCGACGTCGAGCAGGGACACGTCGAAGGTGCCGCCGCCGAGGTCGAAGACGAGGATGGTCTCGTCCTTGTCCTTGTCCAGGCCGTAGGCGAGCGCGGCCGCGGTGGGCTCGTTGATGATGCGCAGCACGTTGAGGCCCGCGATGGTGCCGGCCTCCTGGGTCGCCTGGCGCTGGGCGTCGTTGAAGTAGGCCGGGACGGTGATCACCGCGTCGGTGATCTTCTCGCCCAGGTACGCCTCGGCGTCCTGCTTGAGCTTCTGCAGGACGAAGGCGCTGATCTGCTGCGGGGAGAACTTCTTGCCGTCGATCTCGACGGACCAGTTGGTGCCCATCTCGCGCTTGACCGAGCGAATCGTCCGGTCCACGTTGGTGACGGCCTGCCGCTTGGCGACCTCACCCACGAGAACCTCGCCGTTCTTGGCGAAGGCGACCACGGACGGCGTGGTCCGTGAACCCTGGGCATTGGCGATGACGGTGGGCTCACCGCCCTCAAGGATCGAGACGACGGAGTTGGTCGTCCCCAGGTCGATACCTACCGCACGTGCCATGAGTACGTCCTTGTAGTCAAAGTTGAGTCGGTCAGGCTCATACTGGAGCCCTGGACGGTGTTTGTCAAACGACTTGAGTCTATGTCGCTCAACCCATGGAGGCGCGTCGGCATTCCAGAGATCCGGGAGACGAGGACGGCCTCTGCCGCCGCCGGGGCGAGGTGCCTCGCCGTAGGGCGCTCAACCGGAGGTGTGCGGCCGACCGGCCGCGCGGGGCTCCGCTCCGGGAGCCGTGGAAACGCCGTGACGGCAGGAATCGCCCGCCGTGGGCGGGCGGTCGCGCCGGGTACGGCTCCCACCACGCCGCGGGAGCCGTACCGGGGCGGGGTGGTTCAGCGCTTGGCGCCGTCGACGATCTTGCGCTTGCCGAGGGGGGCCTTGAGCTTGACGGTCGTCACCTTCTTGATGGCGATGTCGATGCAGGCCACGTTCTGGGCCTTGCTGCTTGAGCCCTCCCAGAGGGTGACGGTCACGCGCTTGGACGTCTGCTTGACGCCCACCCGGTCGAGGACGTGGCAGGGCTCCACCCCCGACCACCAGACGATCCGCAGGCTCCGGCCGTTCTTCGACGGCCTGGCCTCCAGCCACGTCACCTTGCGGGGGTTGACGGTGTGGCCTTCCGGCCTGGTCGGTCTGGGGGTTCCTCCCGTGGGCTCGACCCTGGGCGCGACGGTGTGACCCGCGGTCAGGGCGGGAACGGCGGAGTCGGCGCTTCGCGCGGTGACGTTCTGCCCGACGGCGCTGTGTTCGGCGCCGCAGCCGGTCAGCAGCAGGCTTCCTGCCAGGACGGAGGTCGCGATCATACGCATACCCCATTAACGAATCGCGGCCCCGGCCGGTTCATCGCCGTCCGGGTACCGCCAGGCCGCGCCTCTCGGCCTCCGGTCCACGGGGCTCCTCCCCGCGGGGGCTCCGGCCACCGCGCCGACATACCCCTGGGCCCCTTAGGCTGGGCATCTGACCTCCCTCACGCAAGGTGCGCCGAAGTGATCGCGATTTTGGGAACCGGAAAGATGGGCGAGGCCCTTCTCTCCGGGCTGCTCCGGGCCGGGTTCGAGCCGGGTGACGTGCTGGTGACGGCGCGGCGCCCCGAGCGGGCCGCCGGCCTCGGGGAGCGGTACGGCGTGCGGGTGGTCTCCAACGCCGAGGCCGCCAAGGGCGCTGAAACGATCATCCTCGCGGTCAAGCCGCAGGACATGGCGTCCCTGCTCGCTGAGATCGCCGCGCACGTCCCGGCCGATCGCCTGGTGATCTCGGCGGCGGCCGGCATCACCACGTCGTTCGTGGAGTCGAGGCTGGAGGCCGAGATCCCGGTCGTGCGGGTCATGTCCAACACGCCGGTGCTGGTCGACGAGGCGATGAGCGTGATCTCGGCGGGCGCGCACGCCTCCGAGCGGCACCTCAGGAGGGCCGAGGACCTGCTCCGGCCGGTCGGCAAGGTGCTGCGCATCCCCGAGTCCCAGCAGGACGCCGCCACCGCGCTGTCCGGCAGCGGCCCCGCCTACTTCTTCTATCTCGTCGAGGCCATGGTCGACGCGGGCATCCTGCTCGGCATGCCCCGGGCGGCGGCCCTCGACATGGTCACCCAGTCGATCGTCGGCGCGGCCATCATGCTCCGCGACTCCGGCGAGCACCCGGTGATCCTCCGGGAGGCGGTCACCTCCCCGGGCGGCACCACCATCGCGGCCATCGCCGAGTTGGAGCGGCACAGCGTCCGCGCGGCCTTCCTGGCCGCCATCGAGGCCGCCAGGGACCGCAGCAGCCAGCTCGCGAGCGGCTGACCTCGCCCGTCGCCGGGGATCGGCGGGGGAGCCCTTCCCGGTGGGAGGGCCCTCCTTCAGGGGGCGTCCCCGCGGTGTCCTCGACGTGTCCTCGGGGGACGTGTGGCGGCGGGAGCCGGCCGTACCGGGGTAACGGGCTGTCCGGATAAGTCCGGCCGAAGGGAATAAATCCTGATATTTCGTTTAGATCAAAAAGGGGGGAACAGCTGTCTCTCCGGCGATGACCAGGCAGGTCCCGGTCCGGATCCGTACGGTAGCGTCGGCCGGAGTGGGAGATCGAGTCGCGAGGTCGCGCCGGGCCGGGGCCGCGCCGCGCCGTCCGGCGCCGTGATCGAACAGGGGGGCGCATGAGCCGATCCGTACGGGTTGTCTGGGACGACGCGCTCACCTCCTACGATTTCGGACCCCGGCACCCGCTGGCCCCCGTGCGGGTCGAGCTGACCATGGCGCTGGCCGGAGAGCTCGGCGTGCTGGACGCGGTCGAGGTGGTCGGCTGCGTGCCCGCCACCGACGACGAGCTGGCGCTGGTTCACACGCGCGACTACATCGAGGCCGTCAAGCGGGCCTCGGCCACCGGGCGGGTCGACCTGGTCCACGGGCTCGGCACCGAGGACACCCCCGTCTTCGCCGGAATGCACGACGCCTCGGCCCTGATCACCGGCGCCACCCTCGCCGCGGCCCGCGCCGTCTGGTCCGGCGAGGCCGAGCACGCGGTGAACGTCGCGGGGGGCCTGCACCACGCGATGGCCGGCGCCGCGAGCGGGTTCTGCGTCTACAACGACCCGGCCGCGGCGATCGGCTGGCTGCTGGCCCAGGGAGCGGTCAAGGTCGCCTACGTGGACGTGGACGTCCACCACGGGGACGGTGTCCAGGCGCTGTTCTACGACGACCCGAGGGTCTTGACCATCAGCCTGCACGAGAGCCCCCGCACGCTCTTCCCCGGTACGGGCTTCCCCGGCGAGTGCGGGGCCGAGGGCACCGCGGTCAACGTGGCGCTGCCCGCCGGCTGCGGGGACAACGGCTGGCTTCGGGCCTTCCACTCGGTGGTGCCGCCGTTGCTGCGGGAGTTCGCGCCCGAGATCCTGCTCACCCAGCACGGCTGTGACAGCCACGCGCTGGATCCCCTGGCCCATCTGATGCTCAGCCTCGACGGCCAGCGCGCCGCCTACGCGGCGCTGCACAAGCTGGCCCACGAGACCGCGGGCGGCCGGTGGATCGCGACAGGCGGCGGGGGATACGAGATCGTGCGGGTGGTGCCCAGGGCGTGGACCCATCTGATCGCCGAGGTCTCCGGGCACCCCCTCGATCCGGCCACCACCACCCCGCCCGAGTGGCGGCGGATCGTCGCCGAGCGGACCGGGGAGACGGCGCCGCTGACGCTGACCGACGGTAGAAAGCCGGAATTTCAGGATTTTTCTTCTGGTTATGATCCAGCAGACCCCATCGACCGGGCCATCATGGCGACAAGAAAGGCCGTCTTTCCCCTCCATGGACTCGACCCCCTCCCGTAACCGGGACAGGGTTCCCGCCCATGGCCGCGAGGGAGGCCGCCGGCCGCCGGCGCCCGAGCCGCGGCGCGCGCCGCCGCGGCCGAAGCCACATTCAGAGCCGCGACCAAGGGAAACGATCGGTTGAGCGACGAGGGAATTCATCTGTCACAGGCGCCCGGACCGGATCCGCGGCGCGCGGCGCCGCCGATGGCGCGCGGCGACCTCCGAGACCATCTGATCCGCACCCGGATCGCCGGTGACGTGGCGACCAGCAGGGAGAACAACCTCGACCACTACCGGTCGCTGGCCAACCGCGATCCGCGCCATCTGTTCGGGCTGAGGCCCCGGGGCCGCTGGTCCTACCGGGACGTTCTGGAGTTGATGGCCGAGTCGGCGGGCGTGGCGGCCGACCCCGGCCACCGGGAGGGCCAGGACACCATCGATCCGGACCGTACGATCGACGCCGTCGAGGCCATGGGCGACACGGTGGCCGGCGTGCTGCGCACCGGCTCCCCCCGGGTCCTCGTCGCGACCGGGCACCCCACCGGCCTGCTCACCGTCCACCTGGCCCTGGCCAGACTGGTCAGGGAGCACGGCGGAAGGCTGATGAACACGGCCGAGGGCTGGTCCTACTGGGGGGCGGGCTTCGGCCGCAAGCGCAAGATCCGTTATCTGGACGGCGTCGCCATGCTGGACGACCGGGGCGCCTTCGTGCACACCCATGATCCGGCTCCGATGGAGGCCATGATCGCCGAGTTCGGCGACCGGCGTCCCGATCTGGTGATCGCCGACCACGGCTGGGCCGGCGCGGCCGGCGAGGCGGGCATCCTCACGGTCGGATTCGCCGACAGCAACGATCCGGCCCTCTTCGTCGGGGAGGCGGAGGGAAAGATCGCGGCGACCGTTCCCCTTGATGACAACGTGCTGCCAAGACATTACGATCCGCTGACCCGGCATCTGGTCGAGAGGGTCGCCCGCGCCCTCTGAGGCGGGCGATGCGCCAATCGGGTCGTCCCTATACGGGCTTTTCGTGCCTGCATTCCATGGAGCACGCCGGTCGTTTGCCATTTTTTTGATGGTCGTGGGCGACCCTGGGAGAAGGGGAGCCGGACCGCTTCAAGATCCAGACCAGCGGGCCGGTCCGGCTGCTGGCCAGCGATTTTCCCGATTTATCCGATGTGGGACTGCGAAGGCTGAGACTGTGGAGGGTTCGCACGCTCGGAGTCCCGACTTACGCTGACGGCAGTACACGTGCGTGAGCAATGGCACCAGTGGGGATAACCCGGAAACACGTGCGGAAGAGGCGTCCGATGGGTGCAGGCGAAAGACCTCTCAGCGAGGTGAAGTTCCTGACGGTGGCAGAAGTGGCCACCGTCATGAGGGTGTCCAAGATGACGGTGTACCGACTCGTGCATTCGGGCGAACTGCCGGCCATCCGGGTCGGTCGATCCTTCCGAGTGCCGGAGCAGGCGGTACACAACTATCTCAGGGATGCTTACATCGAGGCGGGTTGAAGCGGCGCGAGCCCGACGAGCGAGTCATCTGACCGGCCGGAGACGAGCCGTTCAGCGGGCGAGCGAGAAGCGGTGAGCGACAGGCGGGCCCCGATCTCCCGGTGAGACCGGTGGTGACGGGTCCGGGCTTCGACGAGGTAACAGTGAGGTAGCGACGTGGTCGTCGCGTCGTGAGTTCCGAGTACCCGGGGATCCCCCGGGGGGCGATCTACCACGGATCGCCGGTAGTCTGTTGAGCCGGTGTGCTCTCGCATGCCGGTCTGACATTCTCGGCTACCAGCTACCTGGGGGTCCCGTGGGCTCTGTGATCAAGAAGCGCCGTAAGCGCATGGCGAAGAAGAAGCACCGCAAGCTTCTGAAGAAGACCCGCATTCAGCGGCGTAACAAGAAGTAACAAAGCGGATCTGCGAGGCACCGATGAGCCACACCGTGCTTGTCACCGGGGTCTCGCGTCACATCGGCGCCCGGGTGGCGAGCGTTCTCGCGGCCGACCCGGACATCGACCGGGTCATCGGAGTAGACACGGTGCCGCCGCCCTCGCTCTCAGGTGATGGCGGCGTACCTCTCGGCCGGACCGAGTTCGTCCGCGTCGATCTGCGCAGCCCCGACATCGCCCAGGTGATCGCGGCCGCCGACATCGACACCGTGGTCCACATGAGCCTGGTCAGCGCTCCCTCTAGGGGCGGCGGCAGGGCCCTCATGAAAGAGCACAACGTCATCGGCACCATGCAGCTTCTTGGTGCCTGTCAGCGGTCCGCGACGATCCGCCGCGTCGTCGTCCGATCCACCACCGCGGTGTACGGCTCGTCCCCGCGCGACCCGGCCGTCTTCACCGAGGACGCCGAGCCGGGCGAGCCGCCGGGTCACGGCTACGCCAAGGACGCCGTGGAGGTCGAGGGCTATGTCCGGGGTTTCGCCAGGCGGCGGCGGGACGTGGCGGTGTCGACGCTCAGGTTCGCCAACTTCATGGGTCCCGGCGTCGACTCGCCGCTGACCCGTTACTTCACCCAGCCCGTCCTGCCGACCGTGTTCGGCTTCGACCCCCGGCTGCAGTTCGTCCACGAGGACGACGCGGTCGAGGTACTCAGGCGAGTGGCGCTGGAGGATCACCCCGGCACGTTCAACGTGGCCGGGGACGGCGTGCTGCTGCTGTCGCAGTGTGCCCGCCGGGCTGGCCTGGCGACACTGCCCCTGCCCTCCTCGGCCTTCCGTTTCCTGGGGGACCTCGCCCGGACCCTGGGGCTGGTCGCCTTCTCTCCCGAGCAACTCCGCCTGATGCGCCATGGGCGGGTGGTGGACACCGGCCGGCTGGCCGCCGAGCTCGGCTGGAGGCCCAAGATCTCGACCGCCGTCGCCTTCGAGGACTTCATCCACGCCCGGGACCTGGCCGGTGGGCTCCCGGCTGCCATGATGGAGCTGTTTCGCCAGGCGGTGGGCCAGGTGACGAGCCGGCCGGGGGATCAGGCGATGAGCGGATGACCGGCCCCGAGGACGCCCACGACCTCCCGCGCGGCGAGGGGCACGCGTACGGCTCCCCGCCCGAGGGGGACGACGGACACGACCTCGCCGATCTGCTCGCCTTCCTGCGCCGCCGCGTCACGGGGGAGTACGAGGTCGACGAGTTCGGCTTCGATCCCGAGCTGACCGACAAGGTGCTGCTGGACCTGGTCCGCCCGCTGTACCGGCACTGGTTCCGCGTGGAGACCCTCGGCATGCACAACGTGCCCGACGACTCGGGGGCACTCGTGGTGGCCAACCACTCGGGCACCATCCCGCTCGACGGACTCATGCTCCAGGTGGCCCTGCACGACGACCATCCGCGCCGCCGCCCGCTCCGCCTGCTCGGGGCCGACCTGGTATACCGGCTCCCGGTGCTCGGCCATCTCTCCCGCAAGAGCGGCCACACCCTGGCCTGCCCTGAGGACGCCGACCGCCTGCTCCGCAAGGGCGAGCTCGTCGGGGTCTTCCCCGAGGGGTTCAAGGGCGTCGGCAAGCCCTTCTCCGAGCGCTACCGGTTGCAGCGCTTCGGCCGCGGCGGTTTCGTCGCCTCGGCCATCCGGGCCGGGGTGCCGATCGTCCCCTGCTCGATCGTGGGCGCCGAGGAGATCTACCCCAAGATCGGTGACCTGCCCCTTCTGGCCAGGGCGCTCGGCCTGCCGTACCTCCCGCTCACCCCGCTGTTTCCCTGGTTCGGGCTCCTCGGGCTGGTGCCGCTGCCGTCCAAGTGGATGATCGGGTTCGGTGAGCCGATCCGCACCGACGAGTTCGGCCCGGCCGACGCCGACGACCCCACCCTGGTCTTCAACCTCACCGACCACATCCGCGAGGTCGTCCAGGAGCAGCTGAACGAGCTGCGCCTGCGGCGCGGTCACGCCTTCCCGCCGTTCTACTGACCGGTTCTCCCGGCTCCCGCTCTTTTTCCCGACCCCCGCCCCGCCCCCCGGCCGACCCGGCCGCCCCGTCCGCGGGAGCGCGCCGTGGTGGGTCATCTGGAGCGGTAGAGGCGGCGCAGGGCCGCGGCGGCGGCCACGCCGCCGACGATCGCCCCGGCGCCCGCGGCGATGGGCAGCCCGATCATGGTGGCCTTGCGGCCGGTGCGGAAGTCCCGGATCTGCCACCCGTTCTCCCGGGCGCGCTCGCGCAGTTCGGCGTCCGGGTTGATCGCGGTGGCGTGGCCGACGAGGGAGAGCAGTGGCAGGTCGTTGGCCGAGTCGCTGTAGGCGGCGCAGCGGCTCAGGTCGAGGCCCTCCATGCGGGCCAGAGCCCGTACCGCCTCCGCCTTGGCCGGGCCGTGGAGCAGATCGCCCACCAGGCGGCCGGTGTAGACGCCGTCCCTGGTCTCCGCGACGGTGCCCAGGGCGCCGGTCAGGCCGAGGCGCTGGGCGATCACGCGGGCGAGTTCCACCGGTGTGGCGGTGACCAGCCACACCCGCCGGCCGGCGTCCAGGTGGCTCTGGGCGAGGGCGCGGGTGCCGGCCCAGATGCGGTCGGCCATCACCTCGTCGTAGATCTCCTCGCCGAGCCGGACGATCTCCTCCACCTTGCTGCCCGCCACGAAGGCCAGCGCGGTCTCCTTCGCCTTGGCGATGTGGTCGGGGTTCTCGTCACCGCGGATCCGGAACACCGCCTGCCCGACCGCGAACCTGACCAGGTCCTTGGTGGTGAACAGGCCGCGTGAGGCCAGCCCGCGGGCGAAGTGGTAGATGGAGGCGCCGCGCATCATGGTGTTGTCGACGTCGAAGAAGGCGGCCGCGGACGGGTCGGGCTCCGCCATCGGCAGGGCGACGGCCGCCGCGGCCGCCACCTCCCCGGCCGTCTCCGCTTCGTCCCGCCGTCGTAGTAGCCGCCTCATAGCATCTCAGCTTAACTGTCACACACGGGTGAAATCGGTGTACATCCCGTTAGCGGCAGGTAACGTGTCGTAAGCCGGGAGGTGCTATCCGGGTGGGGTCAGCCCGTCGATGTAGTTGAGGTAACCGTTGGCCCGGCGCTGGTCCTCGGCGTCCATCTTGGGGAGCATGCCCTCGATCTGGTTGCGCTGCTTCTGGACGAAGCGCTTGAGGTCGCCCGTGTTCTTGGCGTCGCGGCGCCGTACCCGGGTGAGAGAGGTGACCGCGGAGCGGGTGGTGTCCTCCATGGCCTTGAGGGTCTCCCTGATCAAGTGCTTCTCCCGCATGCTGGAGCCCAGGAGCTCCTCGACCTCGTGGGCGCGGGTCTCGGCGTAGCCGAAGGAGCGGCCGGCCCGTTCGGCGTCGTCGGCGCTCAGATGGAACAGCGTGCTCTCGGCGGCGCGCTTGACCGGATAGAGGGCGTCGCCGGGCATCGACTGGTAGATCGCCATGACCGTCGCGGACATCGTGGCGGCCAGTCCCAGGCTCAGCAACTGGGGGAGCCGGGTGGCCTGTCGTCTCGGTGGCGTCGAGACGGTGGATTCGGCCGGGGTATTCTCCTGTTCGGGCGTGGCCGTAAGGCGCTTCCGCAGCTCGGCGCGAAACTCCGGCCGGGGGTTGCCCCCCAGCTGGTCGCCGAGCCTGGATACGCGGTTCTGGATGTGCGCCTGCGATCTCCGTGAGATTCCGGGCAGCCACTTACCCATGAACGCTCCCTGCCGCCCCCAGATCATGACCTACCTGTGTCACCTGCCTAACGACAGCCCCGCGTGCCAGGTTACGCGATACGTCGCCATCGGCATGGTCAGCCGAGATCCGAGGGGAGCGCGCGGGCCAGTGCCCGGATGGCGCGGAACTGCAGGGCCTTGATCGCTCCGCTCTTCTTGCCCATGATCAGCGCGGTCTCCGCCAGTGACATGCCGTGCAGGAAGCGCAGGACCACGCACTCCTGCTGTTCGGGGCCGAGGGCGCGGACGGCACTGAGTATCCGGTCATTGATCATCGCGGTGACGACGGCGTTCTCCGGTATGTGCGGGCCGTCGAGCGGGATGTCGATCACCTGGGCGGTCGAGACCTCAAGGCGGTACCTGCCCGACTTGAAGTGATCGGCGATCAGGTTCCTGGCGATGGTCACGAGCCAGGCGCCGAAGTCACGTCCCTGCCAGGTGAAGTCGGCGATTCTGCGCAGGGCGCGGAGGAAGGTCTCGCTCGTGAGATCCTCGGCCAGCGGGTGGGAGCCGACGCGGAAGTAGACGTAGCGGTAGACCAGGTCGAGGTAGCGATCATAGAGCGTGCCAAACGCGTCTGTGTCTCCAGTCTTGGCACGCAGAACGAGCCTCCGGAGGTCCTCGGAGGCGTCCTCGCGTGCGGCGAGCTCATTGCTGCGGACGGGCTGGGCCACCCCATGAGTTGTGGGGAGGTGTCCGGCGAACGGCCACGTATCTGGCATCCGGTATCCCTTGGGGGAGGGGGTACGGCGTGCTCGAACACTCTAGGAAATCAACAGGAAATTCCACAATCCACTTCGTAACCTCGTGACTGGGGGTAATCGGCCGATACGGTACGGGGCTGATTGTTTCACCCCGCTCCGGGCGGCCGACTCCGGGTTCGGCTACCGGTTGGGGGGTAATGTCCGGCAGCATTGGAGGCACCATGAATCTCCTTGTCGCTGTCATAGCGTTCGCCGGTGCGTTGCTCGCGGCCATCGCCACCGTGGCTCTCGTCGGCCGCCTCCGGGATGGGCGCAAGGGTTGGCTGATCGCCTGGAGCGTCACGACAGCGGCGCTGTGCGTGTCACTCGGAGTAGTCGGCACCGGCTATCTGGTGGGGTTTGGGACAACCGGATTCCGGGTTTATCAGCTGACCGGTTCTCTCTTCGCCCCGCTCTGGCTCTCTGTTGGGGTCATCCAGCTGCTGGCGCGGACGTCCTCGGCCAGATTCGCCTCCTGGCTTGTGGGGATCGCGTTCACCGTCGTCGCGTCGGTGATCATGATGTTCGACCCGCTGCGCCAGGCGGAGGAACTGGCCAAGACCCTCCCGCTCGGCAGCCGGCACTGGGACCTTCCCCCGGCCTATGTCCTGTGGGTGATCCACGCGGGCATCGCACTCGTCCTGCTGGGCGGTCTCGCGATCGCGGTGGCGCGGTGGCGCGGTGGCGACGACTACGACGCCGACAACATGCACGCCCTCCTGGTGCTCGGCCCCACCGGCCTGGCCATGGTCGGAGCGGTGAGCTTCGCGGTCCCGGGAATGTTCACCACGCTCCTCCTCTGCGTCACCGCCGCCGCGGTCTGGTACGCCGTGCTCCGCCCGCTCGCCCCCTACGAGGACGAGGACGAGGACGAGGACGGCCCGAGGGACGACTGGGCGGAGCACGGGCACGGGGGCCGCCGCGCGGCCGAGCAGCCGTTCCGGGGAGACATCCAGGTCGCGGGCCGCCGGGTCACGCCCGACGACTCCCCACGCGCGGCCATGGGGGACTCCCCCCGCCGTTCCGGCCTCGGCGACCTGGTGGCCGAGTACCGCGCGGGCGAGCAGGACGTCGACTACGCGGCGCGAATGCGGCAGCAGCCCCTCACCCAGGACGACCCGTTCGGCGGCCCCGCCACCGGCACCTTCATGGCGGGTGAGTACGGCATGCCGTCCGCCGACCGGTCCGCGGACCGGGGCGACTACGCCCAGCAGCCCCCGATGACCGGCCAGTTCGGCATGTCCGCCGGCCCCGGCCTCCCCGCCGCCGAGTACGGCAGGCACGCCGCCGCCGGCACCGGCGAGTACGGCGGGCCACCCGCCCCCGGGGTCGGCGAGTACGGCATACCGGTCGCGCCCGCCGCCGGCGAGTACGGCAGGCCGGGCGGCCCCGCCACCGGCGAGTTCGTCATGCCGGATCCGCCCTACGGCGGCGGCCTGCTCACCGGTGGCCTTCAGCCGATGTCCGCCGAGCAGGCGTTCGGCGTTCCGGCCGACCGAGGCCAGGGTCTCGGCGGCGCCCCCCGGTCCGGGCAGCCTCCCGCCGGGTTCCCGGGCCACGGGCAGGTGCCCGCGGGCCCGCCCGAGACGGGTGTCCTGTATCCGGGCGCGACCACCGACCATCCCGGTGGATACGGCCGCCCGGCCCCGGGCATCTACGGCCTGCTGACCGTGTTCACGTTGCTCGACGGGACGGGCGAGAGGTTCGACCGGCTGGCCGAGGGGACGCTGGAGGCCGTCCGCCGTACCGAGCCCGACACGCTGATCTACGTCTGCCACTCGGTGAAGTCGGCTCCGCTGCAGCGCATCGTCTACGAGCTCTACCGCGACGAGGTCGCCTACACCGAGCATCAGCGTCAGCCCCATGTGGAGCGTTTCGTCGCCGAACGTCAGACCATGGTGCTGGCCACCAACGTGATCGAGCTCAACGTGAACGCGGCCAAGGTGGTCCCGCTGCCCACGGCCTTCAGGATCTGAGCGCGGCGCGCAGGCGGTTCTCGTCGACGCGCCAGAAGTCGTGCTGGACACCGTCGATCAGGGTGACCGGGATCATCTCCCCGTACTCGGCCTGGTCCCGCTCGGTGGCGGTGATGTCGCGCTCCTCCCAGGGAACGCCCAGCTCCGCCGCCACGCGTTCTATCACCGCGCGCGCGTCGTCGCACAGGTGACAGCCGGGCTTGCCGAGCAGTGTGATGCGGTGGTTCTGCGGTGCCATGTCCGTCACGGTAGCCGAGCCGCGCGGATACGCCGGTGCCCGGTGAGACCGGCGGGGCCGGTGGGGCTATCGAGACCGGTGAGGTCGGCGGGGCCGGCGGGCGTCCGGGGAATCGGGCGGGGCGGTGCCGTGGCCGACACGGTGAACACCCACTTTGTGCACCGGTTCACAAAGGGACTAACCTGAAAGACAGTGGCCTCACCTCGTCATCCGTCGCGTCCGGGCCGCGCCGGCCGCCTGTCCCCCTGGAGCTACGGCACGTGATCCGCCGTCTGTCCCAAGCTCGTGAACGTGGCATCCCCGACGCGACCGTCGCCCGGCTGCCGCTCTACCTGCGAGCCCTGAACAGCATGGCCGAGCGGGGGCTGGCGACCGTGAGCTCGGAGGATCTGGCCGTCGCGGCCGGTGTGAACTCCGCCAAGCTCCGCAAGGACCTCTCTCACCTGGGCTCCTACGGCACCCGCGGGGTAGGCTACGACGTCGAGTACCTCATCTACCAGATCTCCCGTGAGCTGGGGCTGACCCAGGACTGGGCGGTGGCCATCGTCGGGGTGGGTAACCTCGGTCGTGCGCTCGCCAACTACGGCGGATTCGTCTCCCGTGGGTTCCGGGTGGCCGCGCTCCTGGACGCCGACCCCGAAGTGGTGGGCGACCGTATCGCGGGATTGAATGTGGAACACATCGACGAGCTGGAAACGGTGATCACGCGGCGGGGAGTGTCGATCGTGGTGCTCGCGACACCCGCCGCGGCGGCGCAGCAGGTGGCCGACCGGGTCGTTGCCGTGGGTGTGACGAGCATCCTCAACTTCGCCCCCGTCGTCCTCGCTGTACCCGAAGGCGTCGATATCCGTAAAGTCGACTTATCGATTGAACTGCAGATCCTGGCCTTTCATGAGCAGCGCAAGGCGGATCGGATGAGTGGGGGGCCCGCGATGGCCGAGGAATGGCCCGAGGCGGTGGACTTGTGAACGACAGAGCCCGAGGGCACGGCGTTCCCCGGCCGGGCGAGGCCGGCGCGGGAGATCAGGGCCGTCCGCCGGGAGCGGGAGACGGCCGATGAGCCTCCTCGTCGTCGGCGTGAGCCACCGGACGGCTCCGGTGGCCCTGCTGGAGCGGGTCTCCGTCTCCGGTGACGCGCTGATCAAGCTGCTCCACGACGTTCAGCGAGACATCCGGGTCGCCGAGAGCATGGTCGTGTCGACCTGCAACCGGGTCGAGGTCTACGCCGTGGTGGACCGCTTCCACGCCGCGGTGAACGCGATCTCCGAGCTGCTCGGCCTCCACTCCGGCGTCCCCCTGGAGCAGCTCGCCGGCCACCTCTACGTGCATTACGAGGACCGGGCTGTCGAGCACCTGTTCGCGGTCGGCTCCGGCCTGGACTCGATGGTCCTGGGCGAGGGGCAGATCCTCGGCCAGGTCCGCTCGGCGCTCAGGCTCGCCCAGGAGCAGGGCACGCTCGGCCCCACGCTGAACGAGCTCCTCCAGCAGACTCTGCGGGTCGGCAAGCGATCCCACACCGAGACCGGCATCGACCGGGCGGGCGCCTCCCTCGTCGGCGTGGGCCTCACCCTCGCCGAGCGCACCCTCGGCCCGATCGGGGGCCGGCGCGCCCTGGTGGTCGGCGCCGGTTCGATGAGCGCCCTGTCGGCCGCGACCCTTCAGCGGGCGGGCGTCACCGACATCGTGGTGGTCAACCGGACCCATGACCGCGCCGTACGGCTGGCGCGGGCGGTGGGCGGCCGGGCCGCCGAGTTCGGCGATCTCACGGCGGAGCTGGCCCGTGCCGATCTGGTCATCTCGTGCACCGGCGCCACCGACGTGGTCATCACCGCCGACATGGTGCCGGCCAGGGAGATGTTCCTGCTGGACCTCGCGCTGCCGCACGACGTGGACCCCGCCGTACGGCGGCTGCCCGGCGTCACCCTCGTGGACCTGGAGTCGATGCAGGACGGCACCGCCGACGCCGACACCGACGACGGCGGGCGCGCCGAGGCCGTCGCCGCCGTACGCGAGATCGTCGCCGCCGAGGTCGCGGCCTATCTGTCGGCCGAGCGCGCGGCCCGGGTGACACCGACCGTGGTCGCGCTGCGGAGCAAGGCGGCGGACGTGGTCGAGACGGAGCTGGGGCGGCTCGTCGCGCGGGTTCCCGAGCTCGACGGGCGGGCGAGGGACGAGGTCGCGCAGACGGTCAGGCGCGTGGTCGACAAACTGCTCCATGAGCCCACCGTGCGTGTCAAACAGCTCGCCGAGTCCGCGGCAGGCGATCATTATGCGGAGGCGTTGCGCGAGTTGTTCAACTTGGACCCGAAGGTGCCCGATGCGGTGAGACGCATCGAGTCGATCGACCCGGAGACGAGCATGAGGGAGGTGGGCGGATGAACGGCGTCGCCCCTCCGCTCAGAATGGGCACGAGGCGGAGCCTCATGGCGACCACCCAGTCGGGTCTCGTCGCCGCCAGGCTCACCGAACTGACCGGCCGAGCCGTCGAGCTCGTCGGCGTCACCACCTTCGGCGACGTGACCAGAGCCGTTCTCACCCAGCTCGGCGGGACGGGCGTCTTCGTCAGCGCGCTCCGCGACAAGCTGATCGAGGGCGACATCGACTTCGCGGTCCACTCGCTGAAGGACCTGCCCACCACACCCGACCCGCGTGTGGTTATCGCGGCGATCCCGCCGCGTGACGACCACAGGGACGCGCTGGTCGGCACGGCGAAGCTGGCCGACCTGCCGCCCGGGGCGAAGATCGGCACGGGTTCCCCGCGCAGGGTCGCCCAGCTCCGGGCGCTCCGCCCCGACCTGGAGTACGTCCCGATCCGGGGCAACGCCGACACCCGCATCGCCAAGGTCACCTCCGGTGAGCTGCAGGGCATCGTGCTGGCCGCCGCCGGGCTAGGGCGGCTGGGCCGCGAGGCCGAGATCTCCCAGATCTTCGAGGTCGAGGAGATGCTCCCGGCGCCCGGGCAGGGCGCGCTGGCCGTGGAGTGCCTGGCGGGCCGGGCCGACCTCATCGAGGTGCTGAGCGTGCTCGACGACGCCAGGACCCGCGCCGCGGTGACCGCCGAGCGCGCGGTCCTCAACGCTCTGGAGGCCGGGTGCGCGGCTCCCGTCGGCGCCTACTCGGCGGACCGAGGGCGAGATCTGTTCCTTACCGCCGCTGTCGTCGCCGTCGACGGCAGGCGAGCGGTGCGTAAGTCCACCGCCGGGACCTCTTCGGCGCCCATGGATCTCGGACGCGACCTCGCGGCCGAGATGATCGCCGAAGGGGCAGGCACGTTGATAGGGGAGCGAGCACATTGAGCTCCGGAAGTACCACCTTCGAACGCCCCGCCGGATTCGTCGCCTTCGTTGGCGCGGGCCCCGGTGACGAGGGCCTGCTCACGCTGCGCGGCGCCGACCTGCTGTCAAAGGCCGACGTCGTCGTGCTCGACCAGGAGGCGTACGGCGCCTTGCTGCGGCACTGCCGGGAGAACGCCGAGGTCGTCGATGCCGCCGGCGAGGAGGCCGTGTCGCTGAGAGCCGTCACGGCGGCCAAGGACGGCCACCTCGTCGTACGGCTGTGCGCGGGCGACCCGATGTTCTTCTCCTCGATCACCGAGGAGGTCGCGGCCTGCGCCAGGGCGGAGGTGGACTTCGAGATCGTGCCGGGCGTGCCCCCGGCGACGGCCGTCCTCGCCTACGCGGGCATCCCCGCGGCGGTGTCCGTGCCGGAGTTCCGGGTCGTGGACGCCACCCAGGTCGAGGACTGGTCCGCCCACGCCGCCGGCGCGGGCACCCTGGTGATCTACAACGGCGTCACCCAGGCCGTCGCGATCGGCAAGGCGCTGATCGCCGCGGGGCGTCCCGACTCGACACCGGTCGCGATCAGCAGTTCGGGCACCACCACCGAGCAGTACACCGTGGTGACCACCCTGGGAAGGATGGGGCCCGACCTCAAGCACGCCGGGATGGCCGAGCCCGCGCTCATCGTGGTCGGCGAGGCCGTCGGCATGCGCGAGCGGCTGTCGTGGTTCGAGACCAAGCCGCTGTTCGGCTGGCGGGTGCTCGTACCCAGGACCAAGGAGCAGTCGGCCGGGCTGGTCGAGCAGTTGCGGTCCTACGGCGCGGTGCCCGAGGAGGTCCCCACGATCTCCGTCGAGCCGCCGCGCACCCCGCAGCAGATGGACCGGGCGATCAAGGGCCTGGTCACCGGCCGCTACGAATGGGTGGCCTTCACCAGCGCGAACGCGGTCAAGGCGGTGCGCGAGAAGTTCGAGGAGTACGGGCTGGACGCCCGGGCGTTCGCCGGGCTCAAGGTCGCGGCCGTGGGCGACGCCACCGCGCGGGCCCTGGTGCGGTTCGGGGTGAAGCCCGACCTGACGCCCTCGGGCGAGCAGTCCTCGGAGGGGTTGCTGGCCGAGTGGCCGCCGTACGACTCGATGCTCGACCCGATCAACCGGGTGCTGCTGCCCCGCGCCGACATCGCCACCGAGACGCTGGTCGCCGGGCTGACCGAGCTCGGCTGGGAGTGCGACGACGTCACCGCCTACCGGACCGTCCGGGCGGCGCCGCCGCCCGCGCCGATCCGGGAGGCCATCAAGGGCGGCGGGTTCGACGCGGTGCTGTTCACCTCGTCGAGCACCGTGCGCAATCTCGTGGGCATCGCCGGAAAGCCGCACAACGTCACGGTCATCTCCGTGATCGGCCCGCAGACCGCCAGGACCGCGGAGGAGTTCGGGCTCCGGGTGGATGTCATGGCCGACAAACCATCGGTTTCCGCTCTCGCGGCGGCGCTGGCCGAGTATGGTGCGAAGCAGCGGCAGGCCGCGGTCGCGGCCGGGGACGCCCCCCGCAGACCCTCCCAGACCCGGAGAGGGGCCCGGCGCCGCGCCAAGTAGCCTGAAGTCGCCGCGGGTGCCGGTGACAGGGGGAGACCAACCATGACCGCACAGTTCCCTGCCGCGCGTCCACGCAGGCTCCGCCGTACGGCGTCGATGCGCAGGATGATCGCGGGCACCAGGCTGCACCCGGCGGAGCTGGTGCTGCCGATGTTCGTCAAGGAGGGCATCGACGAGCCGAGTCCGATCGGCTCGATGCCCGGGGTGTTCCAGCACACCCGTGACTCGCTGCGCAAGGCCGCCCGTGAGGCGGCCGAGGCCGGGGTCGGCGGCCTGATCCTGTTCGGCGTCCCCGAGGTGAAGGACGCCCGTGGGTCGGCGGCCGACGATCCGGACGGGATCGTCCAGCGGGCCGTCGCCGACCTCGTCGCCGAGGTGGGAGACGCGCTGGTGGTGATGACCGACACCTGCCTGGACGAGTTCACCGACCACGGGCACTGCGGCGTCCTGACCCCCGGCGGGGAGGTGGACAACGACACCACCCTGACGCGTTACGCCGAGATCGCGGTGGCCCAGGCCCGCGCCGGATCCCAGGTCATCGCGCCGAGCGGCATGATGGACGGCCAGGTCGCCGCGATCCGGGCGGCGCTGGACGCCGACGGCTTCGAGCAGATCCCGATCCTGGCCTACGCGGTCAAGTACGCCTCGGCGTTCTACGGGCCGTTCAGGGACGCCGCCGAGTGCGCGCCGCGGTTCGGCGACCGCAACGCCTACCAGCAGGACGCCGCGGGGTCGATCCGCGAGGCGCTGCGCGAGGTGCGGCTGGACCTCGACGAGGGGGCCGACGCGGTGATCGTCAAGCCCGCACTGGCCTACCTGGACATCCTGCGGCAGGTCCGTGACGTGGTGGACGTGCCGGTGGCCGCCTACCAGGTCAGCGGCGAGTACGCCATGGTCGAGGCCGCCGCGGCCAACGGCTGGATCGACCGGGACCGCGTGATCATGGAGTCGCTGATCGCGATCCGCCGGGCCGGAGCGGACATGATCCTCACCTACTGGGCGACCGAGGTGGCCAGAAGGCTCGGGTGAGATGAGAGGCACACGCTGAGAACTGGGGGTTTGCCGCTTCACCGAGTGGTCTGTGCGTTAGAGTGCGAGGACCGGTGCGGATGTGACCCAGGTGGTGTGACCCTGGCCGTCTGACTTTCCTTGCTGACCAACCAAGGGTGGACAAGTCGTCGCATCCGGAGGCACGCGGGACGCGCGGACGACGGAGGACACAATGGTGGGGGTACCGCTGACTCGTCGTGGCAGACGACGTGCTCATCCTAAACAGATGATCAGCTCCGTGCTGGAGTACGCCGCCCTGGGCTGGGCGAGCTGTCCGGGGGCCAGGCCGCTTCATACCGGCTCGCGCGCCTGCTCGTGCGACCGCCTCGGCTGTCCCGACCCGGGCGCGCACCCGCTCTCGCGGGCCTGGCAGATGCAGGCCACCACCGAGCCCGCCCTGCTCGGTCACTGGTGGCAGTGTGATCCCGAGGCGAACGTGATCCTCCCCACCGGCCGGGTCTTCGACGTCTTCGACGTACCGCGCGCCGCCGGGCTCGCAGCCCTGGACTCCACCGCGTCCGCCTCGGGCCCGGTCGCCGCCAACGGTGACCGGGTCCTGTTCTACGTGGCCACCCGCAACGCCTCCGACGACGAGGACGAGTGGTGGTCCTGCCCCCTCGACTACGGCCCCTCGACCATCGAGGAGATGCCCGGCCTGCGCTGGCACTGCCGCGACAGCTACATCCTCGCCCCGCCGTCCCTGCTGCCCACCGGGCAGCCCGGCTCATGGCTCCGCCCCCCGGACGGCCGCCCCCTGCCCGACCCCCTCCGCGTCCTCGACCGTCTCGCCGACACCTGCGAGTGACCGGCGGTCGCCGTGACTACGCTGGGGGCGTGAGCCGTACTGAGAACTCCGAGGAACTGTTCGCCCGCGCGCGTGAGATCGTCCCGGGAGGGGTGAACTCCCCGGTCCGCGCCTTCGGCGCCGTCGGTGGCACGCCCCGCTTCATGGCCTCCGGCCAGGGGCCCCACATCACCGACGTGGACGGCAACCGCTACGTCGACCTGGTCTGCTCGTGGGGTCCGATGATCCTGGGGCACCGGCACCCGGCCGTGGTCGAGGCGCTGGAGGAGGCGCTGCGGAACGGCACCTCGTTCGGCACCGCGACGCCCGGTGAGGTCGAGCTGGCCGAGGAGATCGTCGCGCTGGTGGACCCGGTGGAGAAGGTCCGCCTGGTCAGCTCGGGTACCGAGGCCACCATGTCCGCCGTACGGCTGGCCCGGGGTTTCACCGGGCGGTCCAAGATCGTCAAGTTCGCCGGCTGCTACCACGGTCACGTGGACGCCCTGCTCGCCTCCGCCGGATCCGGCCTAGTCACCTTCGGCCTGCCCGACACCCCCGGGGTGACCGGCGCCTCCGCGGCCGACACCGTGGTGCTGCCCTACAACTCGGTCGAGGCCGTGACCGAGGCGTTCCAGACCTTCGGCGACGAGATCGCCTGCGTGATCAGCGAGGCGTGCCCGGCCAACATGGGCGTCGTCCCGCCGCTGGACGGGTTCAACGCCACGCTGCGCGAGCTCTGCACCACGCACGGCGCCCTGCTGATCCTCGACGAGGTGCTCACCGGTTTCCGGGTCTCCGAGGCCGGATGGTACGGGCTCGACCCGGTGGACGCCGACCTGATGACCTTCGGCAAGGTCATGGGGGGTGGCCTGCCCGCCGCCGCGTTCGGCGGACGTGCCGACGTGATGGCCCATCTCGCCCCCGAGGGGCCGGTCTACCAGGCGGGCACCCTGTCGGGAAACCCGCTGGCCTGCGCCGCCGGTCTGGCCACGCTGCGCGCCTGTGACGACGAGGTCTACGACCGGGTGGACGCGGCCGCTCTGATCATCGGCCGTGCCGCCGCCGACGCCCTGGCCGCGGCCGGGGTGCCGCACCGCCTGCAGCGCGCGGGCAGCCTGTTCTCCATCTTCTTCACCGAGGACCGGGTCACCGACTTCGCCGGGGCCCAGCGGCAGAACACCGCCGCCTACCGGGCCTTCTTCCACGCCATGCTCGACCAGGGTGTCTATCTCCCGCCGTCGGCCTACGAGGCCTGGTTCCTGTCCGCGGCCCACGACGACGAGGCCCTGTCCCGCGTCGCCGAGGCGCTCCCCCTCGCCGCCAAGGCCGCGGCCCAGGCGTAGAAGGGGTGAGGACGCGGAGCCCGGTGAGGGTGTGCCGTCACCGCCCTATCTGGGCAGTTTGTCCAGGTCGATGTCGATGGGGAAGGGGACCGAGACGGTCAGTCGCCCGTGGTGGATGCCGGTGAGGCTGTAGCCGCGGGTGGCGGGGTCGAGGTCGTAGATGTGGAAGACGGGTCTGCCGTCGCTGTTCTCCACTCGCCAGAAATGGGCTATCCCGGCCTCCGCGTAGCGCGACGGCTTGGTCTTGCGGTCGCGGTCCTCGGACTCGGCCGAGACCACCTCGACGACAAGGCGCACCTCGTCGGGGGTGTAGCACGTCCGGTCGTCGTCATCGGCGGCCTCCGTGTCGACGATCAGCACGTCGGGGCAGGGGCGCATCCGATGGCCGAGCTTGACGTCCATCTGATCCACCGCCGACAGATGCTCTGGGGCCTGGTTGTCCAGCGCCTCGGTAAGGGCGCGGATTATGCGCTGATGGAAGCGCTTCTGGGGGGACATGAAGACGAGAGCTCCATCGATCAGTTCGACGTGCTTGAAGAAGTCGGGCTCACCGTGCGGCCCCTCAGAGGGAAGGTGGTCGAGGTCGTCGGCCTTCCACCCCCACGGAGGTGGTGACGGCCAGTATTTGAGCGCGTTACTCACGTCGGTCACCGTAACGTCATCCCCGTCACGCTGTGTGCCCATTCGCATCATCTCCGTCGTCGTCTCTCCATTGTCTCCGGCTGGGCGGCGGGCGGGGGCCGTACGGGCCGGAAGGGGGTGTTTCGCCGGGTGCGGGGGCCGGGGGCTGCGGTGAGGTTTATGGCTCTTTGTCATTATTTACGCTGACAATTCAGGTCAAACGAGACTTCCCCCCTCCGAGCCTTTAGGGTTGCTTACATGTTGGACCTGAACCGCCTCAAGGCCCTGCACGCCGTGTCCGTCTACGGATCGGTCGGCGCGGCGGCCGACGCGCTCATGGTGACCCCGTCCGCGGTGTCGCAGCAGCTCGCCAAACTTGAACGGGAGACCGGCGCGACGCTGCTTGAGCGCAACGGGCGCGGGGTGCGCCTGACCGACGCCGCCGGGGTGCTCGCCGACCACGCCGGGCGCATCCTCGCGCTGGTGGAGACCGCCGAAGCCGACTTCGAGGCGCTCCGCGGGGAGGTCGTGGGCCGCCTCAGCATCGGGGCGTTCCCCACGGCGGCCCGGGGGCTGCTGCCCGAGGCCCTGGTCCACCTGCGGGAACGCCACCCCGACCTCAGACTCCAGCTCATGGAGCGGGAACCGGAGCGCCAGCTCCGCGAGGTGAGCAGAGGCGAGCTCGACCTCGCGGTGATCCAGGACTGGATGAACCGGCCGATGGCCATCCCGGACGGACTGTCGCGGGCGATCCTCTTCGACGACATCGCCGACGTGGTCCTGCCCGCCTCCCACCCGCTGGCCGAGCGGTCCGAGATCGAACTGGCCGAGCTGTCGGGGGAGAAGTGGATCAGCTCGTCGCCCGGTATGGTCTGCCACGACTGGCTGGTCCACACGCTGCGTTCGGCCCAGCTGGAGCCGGACATCACCTGCATGGCCGACGAGTACCCCACCCACCTCGCCCTGGTCGCGGCCGGGCAGGGATGCGCCATCGTTCCCCGGCTGGGCCGCCACTTCGTGCCCGACGGGGTGCGGATCATCCCGATCCGGCCGAGGCTGATCCGCCAGATCTACGCGGTGTGGCGCAGCGACGCGGCCCGCCGCCCGGCGATCCGGGCGGCGGTCGAGGCGCTCAGAGCCGTCTCCGCGGAGCGCTGAGCCCCGGGCCGGTGGCCGGTGACCGCACGGGCCTGCCGGGTACCCGTGGTCACCCGGGTTTCCTGGACCGTGACCACGGTGGTCCGCCCACGCGCCCTATTCACCCTTACCTGTCGGTAGGCTGTCGGAACCATGCTTGAGACCACCGTCGTCCACCTCCTGCGCCACGGCGAGGTGTACAACCCCGCCAACGTCCTGTACGGCAGGCTGCCCGGCTTCCGCCTTTCCGAGACCGGCAGGCAGATGGCCGAGACGGTCGCCAAGTCCATCGCCGGACGCGATGTCACCGCTCTGTTGTCCTCACCTCTGGAACGTGCCCAGGAGACGGCGGCCCCGCTCGCCGCGACCTTCGGTCTGAAGGTCGCGCTCGACGACCGCCTGATCGAGGCCGAGAACATCTTCGAGGGCGTCGTGGTCGGCCGGGGCGACGGGGTCTTCCGCAGCCCGCGCCACTACCGCCACCTGTGGAACCCGCTCCGCCCCTCCTGGGGCGAGCGTTACATCGACGTGGTGCGGCGGATGAAGAGCGTGATCGACCTCGCCCGCGAGGAGGCGCGCGGTCATGAGGCGGTGCTGGTCAGCCACCAGCTGCCGATCTGGATCATCCGGCTCGCGGCCGAGGGCAGGCGGCTTCCGCACGACCCGCGCCGCAGGCAGTGCGGTCTGGCCAGTCTCACCAGTTTCTCCTTCGAGGGAGACCGGCTGGTCAGCGTGGGATACAGCGAGCCCGCCGCCGCGCTCGTCAGGCGCCCCACTGTGCCGGGCGCCTGACCGCGCGGTAGAGTGATTGCTCTACCGGTTGTAGTACAGGAAGACCCTGCCTCTGATGCGCGCAAAACCCTTCGCCGCCGTCGCGCTGCTCGTCGCCGTGGCCGGATGCGCCGGCAACCAGGGATCGCAGCCCCAGGCCGGGGACACCCGCTTCGTGGCCGGTGACGGCAAGATCACCATGTTCGAGGCCGGGAACCGCAAGACCGCCCCGCCGGTCGAGGGGAAGACCCTCGACGGGGGCGACGCGACGCTCGCCGCGCACCGGGGCAAGGTCGTGGTGCTGAACTTCTGGGCCTCCTGGTGCGCGCCCTGCCGGGCGGAGGCGCCCGTGCTCAAGGACATCGCCGCCAAGACCAAGGCCGCCGGGGTGGAGTTCCTCGGGGTCGACTTCAAGGACCGCCAGGCCGACGCGCTCGCCTTCGAACGCAGCCATCAGCCCGGTTACCCGAGCATCTTCGACCAGCCGGGCAAGGTCGCGCTCTCCTTCCAGGGCACGGTCCCCCCGGCCGCCATCCCCTCGACGCTGATCATCGACCGTCAGGGCCGGATCGCGGCCAGGGCGCTCGGCGCGGTCACGTACAACGACCTGCTCGGCGCGGTCACCAAGGTCGGCAATGAGAGGTGACCCGGCGCGGTCGGCCCGTGAGCGGATCAGTGATGAGCCCTGACCTGACCGGCACGGTGGCGAACGGCTCACTCGTGCTGGCGCTGCCGATCGCGGTGGCGGCCGGCCTGGTGTCGTTCCTGTCGCCGTGTGTGCTGCCGCTGGTGCCCGGCTACCTGTCGTACGTGACGGGGATGAGCGCCGACCCGAAACGCGGGCGGATGGTCGCGGGCATCGTGCTGTTCGTCCTCGGTTTCGCGACGGTGTTCGTGCTGGGCGGCGCCCTCTTCGGCGGGCTCGGCGCGGCGATGCTCGGCAACGCCGGCGTCATCACCCGGGTGCTGGGCGTGCTCACCGTCGCGCTGGGGCTGGCCTTCATGGGGGCACTGCCGGGACTCCAGCGTGATTTCCGTATCCACCGCCTTCCGGCGGCCGGTCTCGCCGGGGCGCCGCTGCTCGGCGTGGTGTTCGGTCTCGGCTGGACCCCCTGCATCGGTCCCACCCTCGGGGTCGTGCTCACCCTCGGTCTCACCGAGGGCAGCGCGGGGCGGGGCGCGCTGCTCGCCTTCGCCTACGCGCTGGGCCTGGGCCTGCCGTTCGTGGCGGCGGGGCTGGCCTATCGTAGGGCACTGCACACGTTCAAGGCGGTACGCCGCCATTCGCAGCTGATCACACGGGTGGGCGGGGCCATGCTGGTCGCGGTCGGCCTGCTGCTCGTCACCGGGCTCTGGGGGGAGATCGTCGTGGCGATGCAGGTGTGGATCGGCGGATTCGAGCCGGTGATCTGATGGAGGAAGTCGAGCAGGCCGCGCGGGAGCACGCGGCGGCCGAGGCCGGCGCCGAGCCGGCCGGCGGCCGGGCGGACACGCCCCCGGAGCCGGTCCTGAGCCAGGACAGGCCCGCCGCGCGGCCGGTGGGGCTCGGCGTCGTGGGCTGGGTGCGCTGGTTCTGGCGCACGCTCACCTCGATGCGGACGGCGCTGATCCTGCTGTTCCTGTTCGCGCTGGCCTCGATCCCGGGGTCGATCTGGCCGCAGCGCGGCGTCTCGGACGCCAAGGTCTCGCAGTACTTCGGCGACAGCCCGCGACTGGCCGAGTGGCTGGACCGGTTCTGGCTGTTCGACGTGTTCAAGGCGCCGTGGTTCGCCGCGATCTACCTGCTGCTCTTCCTCTCGCTGATCGGCTGTGTGCTCCCGCGCACCGCGGCCCACCTGCGTGAGCTGCGCAAAAGGCCGCCGGCGCCGCCGCGCAACCTGGCCAGGCTGCCCCGGTACGCCTCGTTCGAGGGTGACCTGACCGTCGAGGAGGCGACCGCCCGGCTGCGCCGCACGCGGTTCCGGGTGACCACCGGGCCCGGCTGGGTCTCGGCCGAGAAGGGGTACCTCCGGGAGACCGGCAACCTGCTGTTCCACATCGCGCTGCTCGGGCTGCTGGTCGCGGTCGGAGCCGGCGCGCTGTACGGCTACCGGGGCAACGTGCTGGTCGTGGAGGGGGAGGGGTTCGCCAACACGGTCGCCGCCTACGACCGCTACATGCCCGGTCAGCAGGTGAGCGCCGAGTCGCTGGAGCCGTTCTCCCTCACCGTCGAGGACTTCCAGGCCTCCTACATCGCCAAGGGCGAGCGGCGCGGGCAGCCCCTGGACTTCGAGGCGAGGCTCAAGGTCGCCGAGGCCCCCGGCGCCGCCGAGCGTGACTACGTCCTCAAGGTCAACGACCCGCTGAACGTCAACGGCACGCAGACGTACCTGATCGACCACGGCTACGCGCCCACTTTCAAGATCACTGATGGCAAGGGGCAGGTCGCCTTCGACGGTCCGGTGCCGTGCCTGGTCGTCCAGCCGGCCACGTTCACCTCCGAGTGCGTGATCAAGGTTCCGGACGCCCAGCCCGAGCAGCTGGGCCTCCTGGTGGGCTTCCTGCCGACCACCGTGCCGATGAACGGCGAGTGGGTGTCGATCTTCCCCGGCGCGGCCAACCCCACCGCCCAGGTGTACGGCGCGTTCGCCGGTGACCTGGGACTGAGGAACGGCCGGCCGCAGTCGGTCTACGAGCTGGACCCGGCGAGCCTGAAGAAGATGAGGCCGCTGGTCATGAAGGCCGACCCGCTGGCCGTGGGCAAGAGGCTCGATCTGCCGGGCGGTGCGGGCTCGATCGAGTTCACCGGCGTCAAGGAGTGGATCGCCCTCCAGATCACCCACGATCCCGGCCGGGTGCCCGCGTTCGTGTCGTCGGCCCTGGCCGTCGTCGGCCTGGTGCTCTCCCTGACCGTCCGCCGCCGCAGGGTGTGGGTACGGGCCGGGAACGCGGACGGGCCGGCGGGGCGGGGACCTGCCCCGCGGGGCTCGTCGGCGGCCGGTCGTGAGCGGGGCCGTGGACATGTCGAGGTGGGCGGTCTCACCCGCACCGAAGGCGGCGATTTCAGCGACGAGTTCGCCGAGATCGTCTCCGCTTTGAAATCAGGAGTGAAGGATGCCCGTTGAGGTCGATGTCGGCCTCGCCACGCTGAGCGACCAGCTCACCTTGGCGACAGTGCTGCTCTACATCATCGCGATGATCGGTTACGCCCTCGACCTCGGCTTCGGCCGGGTCAAGGCCGCCGGGAGGAAGGCCGAGGCGGTGCTCGCCACGGTCGGCGGCGGCACGGCCGGTGTCCCGTCGTCCCCGGCCGCGACCCCGCCCGCGGGGGAGGACGCCGGAAAGGGCGCGGGAGAGAGCGCGGGAAAGGGCGCCGAGAAGGCGCCTCCCGCCTGGACGGTCTGGGCGGCCCCGGTCGCGATCGGGCTGACCTGGTTCGGCTGGGCCGCGCACCTGACGTCCATCCTCACCAGGGGGTGGGCCGTCGGCCGGTGGCCGTGGGGCAACATGTACGAGTTCGTGGTCGCGATGTGCTTCGCGGCGGTGAGCGCGTTCCTGTACATGCAGATCCGGTACGGGAGCCGTTTCCTGGGCGCGTTCGTCACGGTCGCCTCCGCCCTCGGGCTCGGCTTCGCGGTGCGGTACCTGTACGTGCAGGCCGGTCCCGTGGTGCCCGCGCTCAACTCCTACTGGGTCGCGATCCACGTCACGGCGGCGATCATCGCCAGTGGCCTGTTCATCATGGCCGGGGTCTCCGGCCTCCTCTTCCTGGTCAGGAGGGACACCGCGGTCCGCCTGCCGTCCCTGCAGGACCTGGAGCGGGTCGCGCACCGGGCCATCGTGATCGGCTTCCCGATCTGGACCTTCGCCGTCATCGCGGGCTCGCTCTGGGCCGACAAGGCGTGGGGCCGCTACTGGGGCTGGGACCCCAAGGAGATCTGGGCGTTCATCACCTGGATCGCCTACGCCGCCTACCTGCACGCCCGCGCCACCGCGGGGTTCAAGGGCAGGGCCGCCATGATCGTGCAGCTCATCGCCTTCGCCTGCCTGATGTTCAACCTGGTCGGGGTGAACATCTTCCTCGGTGGCCTGCACTCCTACGCCGAGGTTCCCGGCTGACCACGGCCGGGGTACCCGGGGTGACGGCGACGGTGCGCCGGCACCCCGTCCGGCGGGGCCGGCCTCACTCCTCGTCGCGCAGCCGCCGGTCGAGGTCCCGCAGGAAGTCGGGGTCGTCGTCGGGCCCCTTCGGGGCCTCGGGCCTCGGCGACCTCTCCTGGGGGAGAGGCCCGCGCGGTGCGGGGGATCCGTTCGGCCGGCCCAGCAGCAACCAGAACACGCCCCCGGCGAGCGGCATCAGGAGCACGATGACGACCCAGAGGAGCTTGGGCAGGTTTCTGGCCTCCTCGTCCGGCGTGGTGATGGCGTCGAACAAGCAGTAGAGCCAGAAGGCGAGGAGTGCCAGACCGACAAGCAGGGGCATGCCCGAACTGTAGGCCATCCGGCGACAGGGCGCGGTCGTACCCCCGTTCCGGATGACTGGCGAGGGTCCCCGTCGTACGGTGGAACCTGTTGCCACTTCCTCTGGGGTGTGTGATGGCGAATTCGGGAGACAAAGGCCGTCATCGACGGCGCTGGTGGCAGAGAGGCCCCTCCCAGCACACGGAGAGTGCCGTCGCGAGGACACCTCGTGAGGTTCCGTTCGCCTTTGAACGGAGGGCGGGGGCCGTGACGGCGCCGGTGGTGGACCGCCCGCAGTACACCTGGCGGGACTTCGAGCTGGAGGACGAGCATCCCAGGGCGCAGCCCAACTCTCCGGACACCCCCGGCCTGGGCGACGGCCTGCTTCACTGCGGCAGCCTGGAGCGGATACTGCACCGCCAGTGGGACTCCCGGCAGGGGCCGCCGTCCCCGGAGACCGTGCGCGCGGTGGAGAGCCTGGCCGGGTTGCCGGACAGGCTGAAGAACAAGCTCGCCGAGGGGCTCGACGGCATCTACGTCGGCGTCGGCGGGGTGCCCGATCTGGACGACATGGGTTACCTCCGGGGTGCGCCGCTGCCCTCGGGCCGGGCGACCTGGGACATCTGCGCCGGAGCGTACGGCGATCGCAAGATCGTGGTGGGAGACCGGCCGTCGCCCACCCCCGACGTGATGATGCACGAGGTCGGGCATGCCCTGGACGACGTGGACGCGCCCTACGGGGCGTGGGTCTCGGACTGCCCGGAGTTCGCCGCGCTCTACGTCCGGTGCGTCCCCATGCTGGCCTCGGGCTTCCATCTGCAGGCGGCGGATCTGGGCCGTAAGGAGTTCTTCGCCGACGCCTTCGCCGCCATCGTCTCGCGGCAGCGCCCCGCCCTGGTGGACATGCTCGGTGGTGACACGCGCATGGCGCTCAATGTCATGTTGTTCTTCAACCGGCGTTACGGAATCTAGGTGATCTGGGATGTACGTCATCCGGCTCGCTGATGGGACCCTGCGGGTGCCACAGAGCCTGTCCAGTGAGGACGGACGTCTGATCGGCAACGCGTACGTGGAGCTGTCACCGGGTGATCCGGACTACGACCGCTGGCTGTCGGAGGCGCTCACCGAGGAGGAGTGGGCGGAGCGCCGGCGGCGCTGGCTCACGGAGAACGATGATCTGGAACGGAGGTTCCTGGCCTTCAAGGCCGAGCAGGACAGCTAGCGTGGCGGGTGGTCCTCCCGCGGGGCGGCGGTCCGGTGGGGTGATGAGAGGTTCGGTGACGGGGTGGCCACCTTCTCGCGGTGCCGGCGACCGCCGGCTGTACGACTCATCGGTGACCCTGCGGCTTTCCGGGTGAGGCTCGCAGGACCACCGATGTGTGACGTCATTAAGATCGTCAGACGCGCGGGGACTCGCCTGTCGGCCGTTCGGCCGTCAGTACGTCCTCTCCACGCAGAAGGGCGTGCACTTCCGACTCGCGGAAACGCCGGTGCCCTCCGGGGGTACGGATGCTGCTGATGCGGCCTGCCGCGGCCCAGCGTGTAACCGTCTTTGGGTCGACCCGGAAGAGGGCGGCAACCTCTCCGGGCGTCAGCAGACGCTCGCTGCTACTCTCCACAATCTCTCCCCCTCGCATCCCGCTTCCTGCCAGCGGGCGGACAGGTAACCAGTGTGCCGAGCGAAGTCTGATTTATCCGTGCTTTTCAACAAAGATCACGGGTTGTTATCGACTGACTGCCCGATTGTTATATGATAGAGCCTCTTTGAGACTCTCGTGGGTGTTTCTTTACAAAACTGATCTCTTGGGCACACTAGCAGCGCTCGTACCCGGTGCGTAGAGCGTCCACTCTGTTGCCCTGATCGCGCTTCACCGGGAAGGGTGACGTAGCCTCGATGCTGTGCATCCCGTCTTCGTTTACACCGTCTCCCGGCTGGGCCTGCTGGCAGTGAGCATCGGTGTGCTCTATCTCCTCGGCCTGCGTCAGCCCCTCCTCCTGCTGATCGCCGCACTCCTGGTCAGTGGGGTGGCCAGTTACGTCCTGCTGTCGAAGCAGCGTGACGCGTTGAGTGAGCGATTCACAAGGAATCGGGAGTGATCATGGCAACGGGAACATGCCGACTCGGGCATGGTACTCGTGACCCAGCCGCGTTGTGTCACTACCAACCAGTAGCCCTCCGTGATGGGCCAGGAATGCCTTGACCCCGATTCCTCGCTCCCTTGTCGGATTCCACTTCAGGGCCTTCCCCGTACGTGGATGGATCGCTCCAATACCCGGCCGTGCCACCGCCCCCGGGCCCGCCGAATCACGGCCCCGTGGATTGTCCAGCCAGCGCTGGTGGCCGCCCACGTATACGGCGGCCCCGGTCGCCGCCACCGCGTAGAGCGAGTCGCCGCCGGTGTGGTTCACCCACGTCGGCCTCACCTCGCCCCGGGTGTGGGTCTCGAAGCGCGCCGTGGTGTCGCACGGCTTCCCCGCCCCCAGGGCGCCCCCGGTCGTGACGACCGCGAAGTAGGTGCCGTCCGGGGCGAAGTCCAGGCCCCGCAGATAGGCGGGGAAGACGTCCAGGCACCTGGCGGCGTAGGTGCCGGTCCGCCAGTCGGCGACCCTGGCGGGGGACGCGCCGACGTCGACCAGGCCGAGCTGGGGGCGCGACAGCCCGCCGAGGACGGTGAAGTCGCCGGCGACCGCCAGCCGGTCCCCGCTCAGGGACATCGCGTGCACCCGCACCCGGCCGCCCCTGGGGCCGGCCGGCTCGACCGCGAACCCCGGGTCCACCGCGCCGGTGGTGGCCTCCAGCCGGGCCAGCGCCGTACGCCGGACGTCGCCGATCCGGGTGAAGTCGCCGCCCACGTACAGCTGGGAGCCGCGCCGGGCCAGGCTGGTGACCGTGCCCCCGCGGATCGAGGCGTCGAAGCCGGACGCCGGCAGGCCGTCGGAGAGCCGGAGCCGGATCAGGCCGCCGGAACCCGGGTCCGGGTGGGCGAACTCGCCGCCGACGTAGACGGTGCCGCCGGTGCCCGCCGCCAGCGCGCGGACCGGGCGGTCGAGGAGCGGCGCGAAACCGGGCAGGATCCGCCCGGTGGACAGGTCGTAGGCGAAGATGTTGTCACGTTCCAGGACGGTCGTGCTCCCGGCGTCGCGCACCCGGCCGAACGAGCCGCCGACCACCACCGTGCCACCCACGAGCGCGATGGCGTCGACGATCCCGTCGAGCACGTGGGGGGTGGTGTCCACGGGGTCGGCCGAGACGACCTCGTCGTGCTCCGTCGTGCCGGCGGCGGCGACCCCGGGGGGAATCAGGATCAGGGTCGCGACCAGCACGGAAGCGGTTCTGGCAAACATTCGGCAATTTCTACCAGACTCCGGGTAGTCGGATCGCTACTTTCCGTGGACTGTCCGTCCGGGCCTAGGCTTGTGCTTATGACGCGTGCTTCGCTGGACAAGCAGCCGCATGAGGTCGCCGCGATGTTCGATCGCACGGCCCGGCGATACGACCTGGTCAACGACGTTATCTCCCTCGGGCAGGTCCGGTTGTGGCGCAAGGCGGCCGCGGCGGCCGTCGACGCGGGTCCCGGCGAGCTGGTTCTCGACCTCGGCGCCGGCACCGGCACCTCCACCGACGCCTTCACCGCGCTGGGCGCCAGGGCGATCGCCTCCGACTTCTCGCTCGGCATGCTCCGCACCGGCGTGCGGAGGCGTGGCGGCTCCGGCCTGTCCGGCGGCGGGGTGCGAGGCGTCACCTTCATCGCCGGTGACGCGCTGAGGCTGCCCTTCGCCGACGGGGTCTTCGACGCGGTGACGATCTCCACCGCGCTGCGCAACGTCCAGGACACCGGGCAGGCGCTGCGCGAGATGCTCCGTGTCGCCAGGCCGGGCGCGCGTCTGGTGATCCTGGAGTTCTCCCACCCGACGGTGAAACCGTTCGACCTGGTCTACTCGCAGTACCTCATGAGGCTGATGCCGCGGGCCGCCAGGCTCGTCGGCTCCAACGACGACTCCTACGAGTATCTGGCGGAGTCGATCAGGGCCTGGCCGGACCAGGCGGCACTGGCGAAGATCATCCAGGGCGCGGGCTGGGAGCGGGTCGCCTGGCGCAACCTCGCCCTGGGCATTGTGGCGCTTCACCGCGCCTATAAGCCCGTATAGAACCCCGCATGGAAGATTGACAGGCGATAGCGGCACCCCCCTGACACTTCACTCCGCAAAGGGGTTAGACTTCGGCCCGACAAGTTTGTGAAGACCTTCACAAAGGAACGAAAGGCCCCTCACTCCGAGGCCGTCAGAGCGTGTAGGACAGGACAGGTCCGTGACCGTGCCAGCCGCCATACAGCGGAACGTCGCTGAGGCTGACGCCGACGTCATCGTCGTCGGCGCCGGGCCCGCCGGTTCGACAACCGCTTTCCATCTCGCACAGGCCGGGCTGAACGTCCTGTTGCTGGAGAAGACCACGTTTCCCCGGGAGAAGGTCTGCGGCGACGGGCTGACCCCCCGCGCGGTCAAGCAGCTCATCGCGATGGGAATTGACATCGACGCCCCCGGCTGGGTCAGGAACAAGGGCCTGCGGGTGGTCGGCGGAGGCCTCCGCTTCGAGCTCGACTGGCCCGAGCTGTCCAGCTATCCCGACTTCGGGCTGGTCCGCACCCGCCAGGACTTCGACGAGATCCTCGCGGACAACGCGGTGCGCGGCGGCGTCCGCCTGATGCAGGGCGTCAACGTCACCGCCCCGATCCTCGACGACCGCAGCGGCCACATCGTGGGCGTGGTCGCCAGGCGGGACGGCGAGGAGGTCTCCTACCGTTCCCGTCTGGTGGTGGCCGCCGACGGCAACTCCACCCGGATCTCCCTGGCGATGGGGCTGCACAAGCGCGAGGACCGGCCGATGGGCGTCGCGGTACGGACCTATTTCACCAGTCCGCGCCACGACGACGACTATCTGGAGACCTGGCTGGAGCTGTGGGACGGCGACACGCTGCTGCCCGGCTACGGCTGGATCTTCGGGGTCGGCGACGGCACCTCCAACGTGGGCCTCGGTCTGCTGAACACCAGCGAGGCGTTCAAGGGCATGGACTACCGCGACCTGCTCAGGCGCTGGGTGAAGGGCATGCCCCCCGAGTGGGGGTACGTCGAGGAGAACATGACCGCCCCCATCAGGGGCGCGGCGCTGCCGATGGCCTTCAACCGCCAGCCGCACTACACCCGGGGACTGGTCCTGGTCGGCGACGCGGGTGGAATGATCAACCCGTTCAACGGCGAGGGCATCGCCTACGCCATGGAGACCGGCCGGGTCGCGGCGGAGACCGTTGTCCAGGCGCTGGGCAGGACGACCCCCGCCCAGCGGGAGCGCGTCCTGCGGGCCTACCCGCAGACGCTGAAGGACGCCTATGGTGGTTACTTCACGCTGGGCCGTGGCTTCGTGGAACTCATCGGCCACCGCGGGGTGATGAACTTCGCCACGCGTCACGGGCTGCCACACCCCCGTCTGATGCGCTTCGCGCTCAAACTCCTCGCCAATCTCACCGACCGGCGAGGCGACGCGTCGGACCGCATCATCAACGCGCTGTCGAAGGTCACGCCATCGGCATGATCTCAACGAGCGTCCGGCACCCGGGACGGAGGGCAGGGATGGCCGCTCTACCTAGACTTGCACGACGACGTGCACGACGAAACGACATGATGAGCTACGCGTCGGCGCGCGTGGAGATGGGAGAGGAGGCGTAGCGATGGAATTGTACGCACCCATTCTGGTGCTCGCCGTTCTCGCGGCGGGTTTTGCGATCTTCTCGGTGACGGTCGCGCCCTTCACCGGTCCCAGGCGCTGGAACCGCGCGAAACTGGACGCCTACGAGTGCGGTATCCAGCCGACGCCCCAGCCGGTCGGCGGCGGTCGCTTCCCGTTGAAGTACATGATCACCGCGATGCTCTTCATCGTGTTCGACATCGAGATCATCTTCCTCTACCCGTGGGCGGTCGCGTTCGACCGGCTCGGCGTCTTCGGGTTGGTGGAGATGGTGCTGTTCATCGTCACCGTGCTCGTGGCCTACGCGTACGTGTGGCGCCGCAAGGGTCTGGACTGGGACTAGATATGGGTCTTGAAGAGAAACTTCCGAGCGGGTTCATGCTCAGCACGGTCGAGCAGGTGGCCGGCTGGGCGCGTAAGAACTCCGTCTGGCCGGCGACCTTCGGCCTCGCCTGCTGCGCCATCGAGCTGATGTCCACCGGTGGTCCCAAGCACGACCTGGCGCGCTTCGGTATGGAGCGCGCTTCGGCGTCTCCGCGCCAGGCCGACCTCATGATCGTGGCGGGCCGGCTGTCGCAGAAGATGGCCCCGGTGCTGCGCCAGATCTACGACCAGATGGCCGAGCCCAAGTGGGTCATCGCCATGGGCGTCTGCGCGTCCAGCGGAGGCATGTTCAACAACTACGCCATCGTGCAGGGCGTGGACCACGTCGTCCCGGTCGACATCTACCTGCCCGGCTGCCCGCCGAGGCCGGAGATGCTCATCGACGCGATCGTGAAGCTGCACGACAAGATCCAGAACATGAAGTTCGGCGCGCACCGGGCCAAGCAGATCGACGAGCTCGAACAGCAGGCCCTGCGGACACTGCCCCTGATCGAGCAGGGGACCGCCACATGAGGCGCGAACCCGGCGCGGTGAGCACCGCGCCCCCCGGGTTTTCCGGACGGGCCCGCGGCGGACGGCACGCGGTGCCGCGGGCGTGTCCTGTGGCCCCGTGCGCAGCCAACGAGGAGCGGTAAGGCGACCGATGAGCACTGACAACCTCCCCGAGGCCCCCGACGGGCCGATCGCCCGCCTGGGCATGTTCGGCGCCTCGGGCACCGGTGACACCTCCGGCTACGGCCGGCTGGCCGTACGGCGCAAGCCCGAGCTGTCCACGCCCCGCCCCTACGGCGGCTACTTCGACACCGTGGCCGACGAGCTGGAGCGCGCGCTCGGCGGCGACCTCGGCGTCGCGATCGAGCGTGTCGTCGTGGACCGGGGCGAGCTGACCCTGTACGTCAGGCGGGACCGCCTGGTCGAGGTCGCCAGGACTCTGCGCGACGACCCCGCGCTCCGCTTCGAGCTCTCGCTGGGCGTCTCCGGCGTGCACTATCCCCACCTGAAGGGGGAGGAGCTGCGCGCGGTGATCCACCTGTGCTCGATCACGAACAACCGCCGCCTGCGTCTGGAGGTGTCCTGCCCCGACACCGACCCGCACATCCCCTCCACCGTCTCGGTCTACCCCACCCACGACTGGCACGAACGGGAGACCTGGGACTTCTTCGGCATCGTTTTCGACGGTCACCCGGCGCTGACCCGCATCATGATGCCCGACGACTGGGACGGTCACCCCCAGCGCAAGGACTACCCGCTCGGCGGCATCCCGGTCGAGTACCGCGGCGCCGAGATCCCCGCGCCGGACCAGAGGAGGTCGTACTCGTGAACGCTCCCAATGAGGAGGCCACCGAGGGCAGGGTCTACACCGTCTCGGGCAACGACTGGACGGAACTGGTCGAGACCCTCAGCGGCCAGCAGGACGAGAAGCTCGTGATCAACATGGGCCCGCAGCACCCGTCCACGCACGGGGTGCTCCGCCTGGTCCTGAACCTGGACGGCGAGACGGTCACCGAGGCCCGCACGGTCATCGGTTACCTGCACACCGGCATCGAGAAGAACATGGAGTTCCGGACGTGGACCCAGGGGACCACGTTCGTCACCCGCATGGACTACCTCGCGCCGATCTTCAATGAGACCGCGTACTGCCTGGGCGTCGAGAAGCTCCTCGGCATCACCGACCGGATCCCCGACCGGGCCCAGGCCATCCGCGTGATGATGATGGAGCTCACCCGCATCTCCTCGCACATGGTGGCCATCGGCACCTTCGGCATGGAGCTGGGCGCGACCACGCCGTTCCTGTTCGGGGCCCGCGAGCGCGAGATGGTGCTCGACGTGATGGAGTACATCACCGGCCTGCGGATGAACATGGCCTACATCCGGCCCGGCGGCGTCTCCGTCGACCTCCCGGCCGGTGCCGTGGACAAGGTCGGCGAGCTGCTCAAGGTCATGCCGGGGCGCATCAAGGACATGCGCAAGATGCTCGACGCCAACCCGGTCTACCTGGCCCGCACCAAGGACATCGCCTACCTCGACCTCACCGGCTGCATGGCGCTGGGCGTCACCGGCCCGATGCTGCGGGCCGCGGGCCTGCCGTGGGACCTGCGCAAGTCGCAGCCCTACTGCGGCTACGAGACCTACCAGTTCGACGTCCCGACCGAGAAGACCGCCGACGTCTACGGCCGCTACCTGGTGCGGATGGCCGAGATGGAGGAGTCACTCAAGATCATTGAGCAGGCTCTCGACCGGCTGTCCGGCCCGCTCAAGGGCGGTCGCGTCATGGTGGACGACAAGAAGATCGGCTGGCCCGCGCAGCTCGCGCTCGGCCCCGACGGCCTGGGTAACTCGCCCGACCACATCGCCCACATCATGAGCGGCTCGATGGAGGCGCTGATCCACCACTTCAAGCTGGTGACCGAGGGCTTCCGGGTCCCGGCGGGGCAGGCGTACGCCTCGGTCGAGTCGCCCCGCGGCGAGCTCGGCGCCCACGTGGTCAGCGACGGCGGCACGCGACCCTACCGCGTACACTTCCGCGACCCGTCATTCACGAATCTGCAGGCCATGCCCGTGACATGCGAGGGTGGCATGGTCGCGGACGTCATCTCCGCGGTGGCGTCGATCGACCCGGTCATGGGAGGTGTGGACCGATGAGCGAGCGGAGCCCGTCCCCGAACCCCGGCGGCACACCGGCGGGAGAGCGGAGCGGCCGGTCGGCGAACGAGGAGGGGGGCGCGACCTTGAACACGGGTTACGCACCAAAGGTCCGTGAGCGTCTGGAGCGGGACGCCAAGGAGATCATCGGCCGCTACCCCAAGCCGCGGTCGGCCCTGCTGCCCCTGCTGCACCTGGTGCAGTCGGAGGACGGCTACGTCTCCGACGACGGCCACGAGTTCTGCGCCGAGATGCTCGGCCTGAGCAAGGCCGAGGTCGTCGGCGTCTCCACGTTCTACACGATGTACAAGCGCAGGCCGATGGGCGAGTACCACGTCGGCGTCTGCATCAACACGCTCTGCGCCGTCATGGGCGGCGACCAGATCTGGGAGGAGCTCTCCGAGCACACCGGGGTCGGCCACGACGAGGTGACCCCGGACGGGAAGGTCTCGCTGGAGCGGCTGGAGTGCAACGCCGCCTGCGACTTCGCCCCGGTGATGATGGTCAACTGGGAGTTCTTCGACAACCAGACGCCCGACTCGGCCAAGCAGCTCGTCGACGACCTGAGGGCCGGCCGGCAGGTCCCGCCGACCCGGGGGCCGAACAGGCTGTGCACCTTCAAGGAGGCCTCCCACGTGCTGTCGGGCCTGCCCGACGGCCTGGCCGGTGAGGGCCCCGCGGCGAACGGCCCCTCCCTGGAGGGCCTGAAGGTCGCCAGGGCCAACGGATGGAAGGCCCCCGAGCAGTGAGCGAGCGAGCCGATCAGCACAGCGCCACCCCGTCGCGTCGCGACGGGGCGCTGGGCGAGGAGACAAGGTGACCACTCTTACCCCGGTCCTCACGGCGAACTGGGACCAGTCCGACGCCTTCACCCTGGACGGTTACGGCGACTACTCGGCGGCCAGGAAGGCGCTGGGCATGGACCCCGACGCCGTCATCCAGGCCGTCAAGGACTCCGGACTGCGCGGCCGTGGCGGCGCGGGCTTCCCCACCGGCCTGAAATGGGGCTTCATCCCCCAGGGTGACGGCAAGCCGCACTATCTCGTGGTCAACGCCGACGAGTCGGAGCCGGGCACCTGCAAGGACATTCCGCTGATGATGGCCAACCCGCACTCGCTGGTCGAGGGCGTCCTCATCGCGTCTTACGCCATCCGGGCCAACCACGCGTTCATCTACGTGCGCGGCGAGGTGCTGCACGTCATCCGCCGCCTGCAGGCGGCCGTGGCCGAAGCCTACGGCAAGGGCCTGCTCGGCAGGGACATCTTCGGCACCGGTTTCGACCTGGAGCTGGTGGTCCACAGCGGGGCCGGAGCCTACATCTGCGGTGAGGAGACGGCGCTGCTGGACTCGCTGGAGGGCTATCGCGGCCAACCTCGGCTCAAGCCCCCCTTCCCGGCCGTGGCGGGCCTGTACGCCTCGCCGACCGTGGTGAACAACGTCGAGTCGATCGCCAGTGTTCCCTCGATCATCTCCAACGGGGCCGCCTGGTTCGCCGGAATGGGCACCGAGAAGTCCACGGGCTTCGGCATCTTCTCGCTGAGCGGCCACGTCACCCGCCCCGGCCAGTACGAGGCTCCGCTCGGCATCACGCTGCGCGAGCTGCTCGACATGGCGGGCGGGATCCGCCAGGGCCACCGGATCAAGTTCTGGACCCCCGGCGGATCGAGCACCCCGATCTTCACCGACGAGCACCTGGACGTCCCGCTCGACTTCGAGTCGGTCGGGGCCAAGGGCTCCATGCTCGGCACCCGGGCCCTGCAGATCTTCGACGAGACCACCTGCGTGGTGCGCGCCGTACTCCGCTGGACCGAGTTCTACGCCCACGAGTCCTGCGGCAAGTGCACCCCCTGCCGGGAGGGCACCTTCTGGCTCAAGCAGGTGCTCAAGCGGCTGGAGAAGGGGCAGGGCACCGAGGAGGACCTGACCACGATCACCGACATCGCCGACAACATCCTGGGCCGCTCCTTCTGCGCCCTGGGGGACGGGGCCACCAGCCCCATCCACTCCTCGGTGAAGTACTTCAGGGACGAATACCTCAAGCACTTCGAGATCGGTGGCTGCCCGTTCGATCACGCCCCCTCCACGGTATGGGGCGCCAAGTGACCGGGCGAAGCGCGGCAACCAGCAAGCACGGCACCGTTTCGGTCATGAGGCCGACGGAGGAGGCGCCATGACCGTCGAAGCGACCACCCCGGCCAAGGCGCCGGTAGACCTGGTAACCCTCACCATCGACGGTTTCCAGGTGAGTGTCCCCAAGGGCACACTGATCATCCGGGCGGCCGAGCTGCTCGGCATCCAGATCCCCCGGTTCTGCGACCACCCGCTGCTGGAGCCCGCGGCCAACTGCCGTCAGTGCCTGGTGGACATCACCGACGCGGGAAACGGCCGGGGCTTCCCCAAGCCGCAGCCCTCCTGCGCCATCGAGGTCGCCCCCGGCATGGTCGTCCAGACCCAGCTCACCTCCCCGATCGCGGAGAAGGCGCAGCGCGGCGTCATGGAGATGCTGCTGCTCAACCACCCGCTGGACTGCCCGGTCTGCGACAAGGGCGGCGAGTGCCCGCTGCAGAACCAGGCCATGTCCAACGGCCAGGGCGAGAGCCGCTTCGAGGAGAGGAAGCGCACCTTCGAGAAGCCCATCGCGCTCTCGACCGAGGTGCTGCTCGACCGCGAGCGCTGCGTGCAGTGCGCCCGCTGCATCCGCTTCTCCGATGAGATCGCCGGTGACCCGCTCATCGAGTTCTTCGAGCGCGGGGCCAAGGAGCAGGTGCGGACCGCCGACGGGGAGCCGTTCGAGTCCTACTTCTCCGGCAACACCATCCAGATCTGCCCGGTGGGCGCGCTGACCGGCGCCGCCTACCGCTTCCAGGCCCGCCCGTTCGACCTGGTCTCCACCCCCGGCGCGTGCGAGCACTGCGCCAGCGGTTGCTCGCTCCGCACCGACCACCGCCGGGGCAGGGTGACCCGCCGCCTGGCCGGGGACGACCCGGAGGTCAACGAGGAGTGGAACTGCGACAAGGGCCGCTGGGCCTTCACCTACGCCACCCAGCCCGACCGGCTGAGGACCCCGCTCGTCCGTGACGAGGAGGGCCGTCTGGTCCCGGCGTCCTGGCCCGAGGCGCTCGCCGCGGCCGCCGAGGGCCTGCTCGCCGCCCGCGGACGCGCCGCCGTGCTGGTCGGTGGTCGTGTGACCGTCGAGGAGGCCTACGGGTACGCCAAGTTCGCCCGGATCGCACTCGACAGCAACGACGTCGACTTCCGCGCCCGTCCCCACTCCGCCGAGGAGGCGCGGTTCCTCGCGCACGCCGTCGCGGGCAAGGGCATCGAGGTCCGCTACCGCGACCTTACGAGCGCCCCGGCCGTGCTGCTGGTGGGCTTCGAGCCGGAGGAGGAGTCGCCGATCGTCTTCCTGCGCCTGCGCAAGGCGTGGCGGAAGAAGGGCCTGAAGGTCTTCGCGGTCGCGCCGTTCGCCGCCCCCGGCCTGGACAGGATGGGCGGCACGCTGATCCGCACGCTGCCCGGCGCCGAGGCCACGGCCGTCGAGGACCTGATCTTCGGCGCCTCCCCCGCCGCCGAGGCGGTCAGGCAGCCGGGCGCGATCATCCTCGTCGGCGAGCGGCTCGCCACCGTGCCGGGCGCGCTCTCCGCGCTGGTACGGCTCGCCGCCTCCAGCGGGGCCCGCCTGGCCTGGGTGCCGCGCCGCGCCGGTGAGCGAGGGGCCGTCGAGGCCGGAGCGCTGCCCAACCTGCTGCCGATCGGCCGCCCGATCGACGACGCGACCGCCCGCGCCGATGTGGCGAGGGCGTGGAACGTCGCCTCGCTCCCCGAGGCCCCGGGCCGCGACACCTCCGGCATCCTGGCGGCGGCGCTCGACGGGGAGCTCGACGCCCTCGTCGTCGCCGGAGTCGACCCCGGCGACCTGGCCGACCCCGACGCCGCCCTGGCGGCCCTGGAGAACACCCCGTTCATCGTGAGCCTGGAGCAGCGCGTCAGCGCGGTCACCGACCGCGCCGACGTGGTGCTGCCGGTCGCCGTGGTGGCCGAGAAGTCCGGCACGTTCGTCAACTGGGAGGGGCGCGGGCGCACCTTCGAGGAGGCGCTCCCGGTTCCGGGGATCATGAGCGACCTGCGGGCCGTCTCGGCGATCGCCGACCACATGGACGTGCACCTGGGTCTCCCCGACCCGGCGGCCGCCCGCCGCGAGCTCGGCGCGCTCGGCGCCTGGCGCGGCTCCCGGGCCGCGGCTCCGGCCGTGGCCGGCCGACCGGCCGCCGTCGCGCGCGCGGGGGAGGCGATCCTGGCCACCTGGCACCTGCTGCTCGACGACGGCCGCCTGCAGGACGGCGAGCCGTACCTCGCTGGCACCGCCCACCCGGGCGAGGCGCTGGTGTCGGCGGCGACCGCGGCCGAGTCGGGGCTGGTCGACGGCGACAAGATCACTGTTACCGCCGAGGGCGGCTCGCTGAGCCTGCCGGTGCGGATCGCCGACCTGCCCGACCGGGTGGTGTGGCTGCCGTCCAACTCCGGCGGCCACTCGGTCACCCGCGACCTGCGCGCCACGGCCGGTGACGTCGTCAGGATCGGGAGTGCCCACCGGAACGGGGCCGACGCGATGAGCACGGTGTCTCCGGGGCGCGCCTCCGGTACGACGGCCGGCGAGGCCGTGCCCGCGGAGCGCGTCTCCGGCACGACAGTCGCCCGCGAAGCGAACGAGAAGCGGTGAGCGACCAATGAACACGAGCACTCTTCTGGCGGCCGATCCCTCCCTCGCCGACTTCGGCAAGGACCCGCTCTGGATCAGCATCATCAAGGCCGTCGTCATCTTCGCCGTCCTGATGCTGGGCGTGCTGTTCGGCGTGTGGTTCGAGCGCAAGCTCATCTCCCGCATGCAGAACCGGTACGGCCCCAACAGGGCCGGAAAGTTCGGCCTGCTCCAGTCGGTGGCCGACGGTCTGAAGATGGGTCTGAAGGAAGACCTGATGCCGCGGACCGTGGACAAGGTGATCTACTTCATCGCCCCGATCGTCCTCGCGGTCCCGGCCTTCCTGGCCTTCTCCGTCATCCCCATGGGGCCGAAGGTCTCGATGTTCGGCGTCGAGACGCCGCTGCAGCTCACCGACCTGCCGGTCGCGGTGCTGCTGGTGCTGGCGATGGCCTCGATCAGCGTGTACGGCATCGTGCTCGCCGGCTGGGGGTCGCGCTCGCCGTACTCGATGCTGGGCGGTCTGCGGGCCAGTGCCCAGGTGGTCTCCTACGAGATCGCCATGGGCCTGTCGTTCGTGGGCGTGTTCCTGTACGCGGGGACGCTCTCCACCTCGGAGATCGTCGCCTCGCAGGCGGGGGGCAAGGTGCTCGCGCTGGGCGGCCTCAGCATCCCGATGCCGTCCTGGTACATGATCCTGCTGATCCCGTCCTTCCTGATCTACATCGTCACGATGCTGGGCGAGACCAACCGGGTCCCCTTCGACCTGCCCGAGGGTGAGGGCGAGCTGGTCGGCGGCTTCCAGACCGAGTACTCCAACTCGCTGAAGTTCGCCGTCATCATGCTCGCCGAGTACGTCAACGTCTTCGTGGTGTCCGCCGTGTCGATCACCCTGTTCATGGGCGGGTGGCGGGCGCCGTTCCCCATCTCGCTCTGGGACGGGGCCAACGCCGGCTGGTGGCCGCTGCTCTGGTTCTTCCTGAAGATGGTGATGGTCTTCACCTTCTTCATCTGGTGCCGCGCCTCGCTGCCGCGAGTCCGCTACGACCAGCTGATGGCCCTCGGCTGGAAGATCCTCATCCCGGTCAACCTGGGCTGGATCCTCCTGGTCGCCACCATGAAGGCCTACCAGCTCCAGGGCGTCAACAGGCAGCTGGTCGTGATCTTGGCCGGGCTGGTGCTCGTCGGATGCTTCGGGCTGTGGTGGCGCTTCGACCACGTGATGCAGAAGCGCAAGGAGGCCAAGGCCGGCCAGGTCGAGGCGGAGTTCGAACAGCTCGTCGCCGAACCGGCCGCGGGCGGCTTCCCTGTGCCGCCGCTCGACCTGCCGCACTACCACGGGGTAGAGCGCAAGGAGGTTCCCAGTGGGAGCAACTGATTGGCTGAACCCCATCAAGGGGTTCGGCGTGACCTTCCACACGATGTTCAAGAAGGTCGAAACGGTCAACTACCCCGAGGATAAGCGGCCCACGGCTCCGCGCTTCCACGGCCGGCACCAGCTCAACCGCTGGCCCGACGGCCTGGAGAAGTGCGTCGGCTGTGAGCTCTGCGCCTGGGCCTGCCCGGCCGACGCGATCTTCGTCGAGGGGGCGGACAACACCGACCAGGAGCGATACTCGCCGGGTGAGCGCTACGGGCGCACCTACCAGATCAACTATCTGCGGTGCATCCTGTGCGGCCTGTGCATCGAGGCCTGCCCGACCCGCGCGCTGACCATGACCAACGAGTACGAGCTCGCCGACACGAGCCGCGAGAGCCTCATCTACACCAAGGAGATGCTCCTGTCGCCCCTCGGCCCCGGCATGGAGGTCCCACCCCACGCCATGCGCCTCGGCGAGACCGAAGAGGACTACTACCGGCTGGGACGTAACAATGGGTGAGACCATCACGTTCTGGGTGCTGGCGACCGTGTCGGTGTCCGCCGCACTCGGACTCGTCTTCAGCCGCAAGGCCGTCTACTCGGCTCTCATGCTCGGCGTGGTCATGCTCTCCCTGGCCGTGCTCTACGCCGTCCAGGACGCTCCCTTCCTCGCCGCGGTGCAGATCATCGTCTACACCGGCGCGGTCATGATGCTCTTCCTGTTCGTGCTGATGCTCGTCGGCGTGGACTCCGCGGACTCACTGGTCGAGACGATCAAGGGGCAGCGGATCTGGGCGGCCGTCGCGGGCCTGGGCTTCGCCGCCCTGCTCGCGCTGGCGGTCGGCAACGTGGCGTTCGGCCCGGCGACGGGTCTCGACGGCGCGGTACGGCAGGCGGGCGGCAACATTCCCGCCCTCGCTGAACTGGTCTTCACCAGGTACGTCTTCGCCTTCGAGGTCACCTCGGCGTTGCTGATCACCGCCGCGCTCGGCGCGATGGTCCTGGCCCACCGCGAGCGGGTACGGCCCAAGGCCACCCAGCGGGACCTGTCCCGCGCCCGCTTCCTGGGCCCGCAGCCGTCGCCCCTGCCGGGGCCGGGCACCTACGCCCTGCACAACGCCATCGACATGCCGGCGCTGCTGCCCGACGGCACGGTGTCGCCCAAGTCCATCAACCGGGTGCTCGCCAGGCACGACAGGGAGGACGGCGTCGTGCCCAGCGACCCGGAGAAGGCCGCGCTCGTCAGGCAGATCCTCAGCCGGGACGTCGTCGTGAAGAACGAGGGACCGGCGCGAGACGACGCGCGGGACGGTGACGCGCGCGGCGCCAACGGCGTCAACGGCAACGGCGTCCCGCGGGAGGTCGTCGCGCAAGACGGCGAGGAGCTGGACGTCACCGTGCGGGACGACGTGCGGGACGGCGACGTGGAGAGCGGCGCCGCGCAGGAAGCGGCTCACCGGGAGGACGTCAAGTGACCACTCACTACCTGGTGCTCTCCGCACTGCTGTTCGCGATCGGCGCCATCGGCGTGCTGACCCGGCGCAACGCGATCGTGGTGTTCATGTGCGTGGAGCTCATGCTCAACGCCTGCAACCTCGCGTTCGTCACCTTCGCCAGGCAGCACGGGAACCTGGACGGCCAGATCATCGCGTTCTTCGTGATGGTGGTGGCCGCGGCCGAGGTCGTGATCGGCCTTGCCATCATCGTGATGATCTTCCGAACCCGCAGGTCCGCGTCGGTCGACGACGTCAACCTGCTGAAGTACTAAGAGGTGGCCGGTGCAATCTCCCGTTGAGATCGTCCAGCACTCCGGTGGAGTGATCGGGGTCTCCTGGCTGATGATCGCCCTGCCGCTGCTCGGTGCCGCGATCCTGCTGCTGGGCGGGCGCCGTACCGACCGCTGGGGGCATCTCCTCGCCGTCGGCATGTCGCTGGCCGCCTTCGTGATCGCCCTCCTCTCCTTCGTCGAGCTGCTCGGCCTGCCCGAGGGGGAGCGCCGCCAGGGGATCCAGCTGTACCAGTTCATCCCCGGCCTGGCCGACATGGGTGTGCTGATCGACCCGCTGTCGATCAGCTTCGCCCTGCTGATCACCGGTGTGGGCTCGCTGATCCACATCTACTCGATCGGCTACATGTCGCACGACCCCGACCGGCGCCGGTTCTTCGCCTATCTGAACCTGTTCGTCGCGGCGATGCTCCTGCTGGTGCTGGCCGACAACTACGTCGGCCTGTTCATCGGCTGGGAGGGCGTGGGCCTGGCCTCGTACCTGCTGATCGGCTTCTGGCAGTTCAAGCCGTCCGCGGCGGCGGCCGCCAAGAAGGCGTTCATCGTCAACCGCGTCGGCGACGTCGGCCTGCTGATCGCGATCTTCACGGTCTGGACGACGTTCGGCTCGGTCGCCTTCGGTGAGCTCTCCGGCACCGTGGTGGGCGAGGCCCTGAAGTCGGGCCAGGCGTCGCAGGGCACGCTGACCGCGATCGGCCTGCTGCTGCTCCTCGGCGCGTGCGGCAAGTCCGCCCAGCTCCCGCTGCAGTCGTGGCTGCTGGACGCGATGGAGGGCCCGACCCCGGTCTCGGCACTCATCCACGCCGCGACCATGGTCACCGCCGGTGTCTACCTGGTCGTCAGGTCCGGCGTCTTCTTCGAGGCCGCCCCCACCGCGCAGCTGGTCGTCACCATCGTCGGCGTGGCCACGCTGCTGGCCGGTGCGATCATCGGTTGCGCCAAGGACGACATCAAGAAGGGCCTGGCGGGCTCGACGATGTCGCAGATCGGCTACATGATGCTCGGCGCGGGTCTCGGCCCGGTGGGCTACGCCTTCGCGATCGCGCACCTGATCACCCACGGCTTCTTCAAGGCCAACATGTTCCTCGGCGCGGGCTCCGTCATGCACGCCATGAACGACGAGGTCGACATGCGCCGGTACGGCGGGCTGTTCCCGGTGATGAGGGTCACCGCGATCACCTTCATCGTCGGCTACCTGGCGATCATCGGCTTCCCGCTGCTGTCCGGTTACTTCACCAAGGACGGCATCATCGAGACGGCCATGGAGCACAGCGAGATCCTCGGCTGGCTCGCGGTCGTGGGCGCCGGCATCACCGGCTTCTACATGTCGCGGATGATCTTCATGACCTTCTTCGGAGGGAGGCGCTGGGCCGACGACGCGCACCCGCACGAGTCGCCCTCGATCATGACCGTGCCGCTGGTCATCCTGTCCGTCGGCTCGATCTTCCTCGGAGCCTTCCTGATCCTGGGCAACCGGCTCATGCTGTTCCTCGCCCCGGCCGTCGGCCGTCCCGAGCACCTGCCCTCCTTCCACCCCCTCACCCTCCCCGGTCTCGCCACACTCGCACTGGTCGCCGCCGGCGCCGCCTTCGCCTGGTTCAGGTACGGCGCGGCCGAAGTGCCCCGGGTCGCCCCGCGCGGCTCCTTCCTCACCACGTTCGCCCGCCGTGACCTGTACGGCGACGCCCTGAACGAGGCACTGTTCATGCGTCCCGGTCAGTGGCTGACCCGGATCGCGGTGTTCTTCGACAACCGTGGCATCGACGGCCTGGTCAACGGGCTCGCCGCGGCGATCGGCGGCACCTCCGGGCGGCTGCGTCGCATCCAGACCGGCTACGTACGGTCCTACGCGTTGTCCATCCTCTTCGGTGCCGCCCTGGTCGTTGGCGCGCTGCTCTACGTAGGGAACATGTGATGCCCTGGCTCTCGACCCTGATGGCCGTGCCCGTACTGGGCGCGGTGGGTGTCTCCCTTGTCAAGAGTGACAAACTGGCCAAGCAAGTGGCCCTGGCGGTCTCGCTGGTCGTGCTGGCACTGACCGTCGTCATGGCGGCCCTGTTCGACCCGTCCCTGGGCGCGTCCAAGGCCACCCGGTTCCAGTTCGCCGAGGTCCACGAGTGGATCCCGCGCTTCGGGGTGCACTACGGCGTCGGCGTGGACGGCATCGCCCTGGTGCTGATCGCGCTGTCGGCGATCCTCGTGCCGATCGTGATCCTGGCCTCCTGGCACGACGCCGACGGCACCGGGGCCGCGGCCCCGCCCAAGCGGTCGGTGAAGACCTACTTCGCGCTGCTGCTGGTGCTGGAGGCGATGATGATCGGCGTCTTCGCGGCGACCGACGTCTTCCTCTTCTACGTCTTCTTCGAAGCCATGCTGATCCCGATGTACTTCATGATCGGGTCGTACGGTGGCGCCCAGCGGTCCTACGCGGCCGTGAAGTTCCTGCTCTACTCGCTCTTCGGCGGGCTGCTCATGCTGGTCGCGGTGATCGCGCTCTACGTGATCGCCGACAAGGGCACCTTCATGTTCCCCGAGCTGATCGGGGTCATCCAGGACCCGGCCACGCAGAAATGGCTCTTCCTCGGCTTCTTCATCGCGTTCGCGGTCAAGGCGCCGCTCTGGCCGTTCCACACCTGGCTGCCCGACGCGGCGGCACAGGCCCCGGCCGGCGCCGCCGTACTGCTGGTCGGCGTGCTGGACAAGGTCGGCACCTACGGCATGCTCCGCTTCTGCCTGGAGCTGTTCCCCGACGCCGCCAAGTTCTTCACCCCGCTGGTGATCGTGCTCGCGGTGGTGGGCATCGTCTACGGCGCGATCGTGGCCATCGGCCAGACCGACATGAAGCGCCTGATCGCCTACACCTCGATCTCGCACTTCGGTTTCATCGCGCTGGGCGTCTTCGCGATGACCACCGACGCCGGTGCGGGTGCCACCCTCTACATGGTCAACCACGGTTTCTCGACCGGCGCGCTCTTCCTGATCGCCGGCTTCCTGATCTACCGCCGGGGTTCCAGCCAGATCGCCGACTACGGGGGCGTGCAGAAGGTCGCCCCGCTGCTGGCCGGCACCTTCCTGATCGCCGGCCTGTCCGGCCTCTCGCTGCCGGGGCTGTCCACGTTCGTCAGCGAGTTCATGGTCCTGATCGGCACCTACGAGCGCTACGTCGTTCCGGCGGTCATCGCCACCAGCGGCGTGGTCCTGGCGGCCGTGTACATCCTGTGGATGTACCAGCGCACGATGACCGGCCCCACGGCCGAGTCCGTCAAGACCCTCCCGGACCTCAACATCCGGGAGAAGTGGGTGGTGGGCCCGCTGATCGCGGTGATCATCGCCCTCGGCTTCTTCCCCAAGCCGGCGCTCGACATGATCAATCCGGCGGTGGACCACACGCTGTCCAACGTCCACGTCAACCCGCCGGCCGTCGCTGACAAGAAGGGGGCCGGGCAGTGAACGGCACCATCCAAGCTCCGACGATCGAGTACGCCCTGCTCTTCCCGGTGCTGATCGTGTTCACCGCGGCGATCGTCGGTGTGCTGGTCGAGGCGTTCGCGCCCCGCTACCTGCGCAAGTCGATCCACGTGCCGCTCACGCTGCTGACGCTGTTCGGCGCGTTCGTCACGACCGTGATGGCCGCGGCCAACGGCCTGCCGGCCACGCCCGCCGCGATGGGCTCGGTCGCGGTGGACGGCCCTTCCCTGTTCATCTGGGGCATCATCCTCATCCTGGCCTTCATCAGCACGCTGCTGATCAACGACGACGAGCAGTTCGTCGCGCAGGCGGCGGCCGTACCGGGCAGCGTCGACGAGGAGAACGCGGTCCGCAGCGGGTTCGCCCAGACCGAGGTCTACCCGCTGCTGCTCTTCGCGGTCGGCGGCATGCTGCTCTTCCCGGCGGCCAACGACCTGCTGATCATGTTCGTGGCCCTGGAGGTCATGTCCCTGCCGCTGTACCTTCTCTGCGGCCTGGCCCGCCGTCGCCGCCTGCTCTCGCAGGAGGCGTCGGTCAAGTACTTCCTGCTCGGCGCCTTCTCCTCGGCGTTCTTCCTGTACGGCATGGCCCTGCTGTACGGCTACGCGGGCTCGGTCGACCTGCGGGCCATCAGCGAGTCGCTCGGCACGGTCTCCGGCAACGAGCCCCTGCTGCTCGTCGGCACCGCGCTGGTCGGCGTCGGCCTGCTTTTCAAGATCGGTGCGGCGCCGTTCCAGGCGTGGAAGCCCGACGTCTATCAGGGCGCGCCCACCGCGGTCACCGCCCTGATGGCCTCCACCGTGCTGGTGGCGGCCTTCGGCGCCGTGCTCCGCGTCTTCTGGGTCGCCCTGGGCAATCTGGACTGGGACTGGCGCCCGGCCATGTGGGGCGTCGCGATCCTGACCATGATCGTCGGTGCGATCCTGGCGATCACCCAGACCGACATCAAGCGCATGCTGGCCTACTCCTCGATCGCGCACGCGGGCTTCCTGCTCACCGGCGTGATCGCCACCGGCGCCGCGGAGCAGAACTCCCAGTCGCTGTCGGCGATCCTGTTCTACCTGGCCGCGTACGGCTTCACCACGGTCGGCGCCTTCGCGGTGGTCACCATGGTCCGCGACGCGGGCGGCGAGGCCGGGCATCTGTCCCGGTGGGCCGGGCTCGGCAAGCGGGCCCCGGTGCTGGCGGGCACCTTCGCCTTCTTCCTGCTGGCCTTCGCCGGCATCCCGCTGACGAGCGGTTTCTTCGGCAAGTACGCCGTGTTCACGGCGGCGGTCGGCGGCGGTGCGCTGCCGCTGGTCATCGTGGGTGTGGTGAGTTCGGCGATCGCCGCGTTCTTCTACGTCCGCGTGATCGTGCTGATGTTCTTCAACGAGCCGGCCGCGGACGGCCCGAGCATCGCCGCGCCCAGCGTGGGGACCTCGGCCGTGGTGGCTCTCGCCGCAGCGGCTACGGTAGTGCTGGGGGTCTTTCCTCAGCCGGTGCTCACGTTGGCGGACCAGGCCGCGTCCGCGCTGTTCATTCGTTAGGGGAGTAGGGCTTCATGGCTGCGCCACCAGTTGTTGATCTTCCGTTCGTCGACGAGCGGCTGGCGCAGGATCTCGCCGACGGTCTGGCGCAGGTCGAGAAGCTGCTGCGCTCCTCGGTGGAGAGTGAGGACGCCTTCGTCACGGAGGCGTCCAAGCACCTCATCGAGGCGGGTGGCAAGCGGTTCCGGGCCATGCTCGTGCTGCTCGCCGCCCAGTTCGGGGCTCCGGGGGCCCCGGAGGTGGTGCCCGGGGCTGTGGTCATCGAGCTGACCCATCTGGCGACCCTCTACCACGACGACGTCATGGACGAGGCCCCGGTGCGCAGGGGGTCCCAGTCGGCCAACGCCCGCTGGGACAACACGGTGGCCATCTTGACCGGTGACTACCTGTTCGCCCAGGCGTCGGAGATCCTCGCCGACCTGGGCCCCGACATCATCCGGATCCAGGCTCAGACCTTCTCGCGCCTGGTGCGCGGTCAGATCCGCGAGACCATCGGCCCGCGGCGCGGTGAGAACCACGTGACCCACTACATCGGCGTGCTGGCCGATAAGACCGGCTCGCTGATCGCCACCTCCGGCCGGTTCGGCGCCATGCTGAGCGGAGCGTCTCCGGAGATCGTCGACCGGCTGACCCGGGCCTGCGAGGCCATCGGGGTCGGCTGGCAGCTCGGGGACGACCTGCTCGACGTCGCCTCCGAGTCGGTCGAGTCCGGCAAGACACCCGGTACCGACCTGCGCGAGGGTATCCGTACCCTGCCGGTGCTCTATGCCCTGGAGTCCGACGCCCCGGAGGACGGCCGCCTGCGTGAGCTGCTGGCCGGCCCGGTGCCCGAGGAGGACGTCGAGGAGGCACTCCGTCTGCTCCGGGTGAACCCGGCCATGGCCCGGGCCCGTGCCGAGTTGGTCGCCTGGGTCGACCGGGCCAAGAGGGACCTTTTCGCACTTCCGGACATTCCAGCCCGTGCCGCCTACCTCGCCCTCTGCGACTACGTCGTCGAGCGCTCCGGCTAGCCCCGGGTCCGCGTTCCGGCCAGGTCATGGAGGTGGTTGGTTGTGGGGACTGTGTCGCGATTTTCCCGTAATACGTCGTTTGTCGGCATAAGACGATATTGCAGACAAATGTAGGATTTTTTAGGGCGAACGCTTCGAGGAGACTCACGATGACCTGGAACCGGTTCGTGCGCCTGCACGCCCGGGTGGAGGCCGAGCTGACCAAGGCGCTGCAGCGCGGTCACGGGCTTGGCCTGTCGGAGTACCGTGCGCTGGAGCGGCTCGCCGCCGCCGGCGGCGAACTGCGGATGCAGGAGCTGGCCGACGCCCTCGGGCTGAACCAGAGCTCGGTGACCAGGCTGGTCGCCCGGCTGGAGGAGGCCGGGCTGACCCGTCGCGACCTGTGCTCGGCCGACCGGCGCGGCGTCTACTCGGTGATCACCGTCGACGGGCGCGCCCGGCTGACCGAGGCCATGCCCACCTATGAACGCTCCCTCGCCGCGGCCCTGGAACATGCCTGCGCCGACCCCGACCTGACCCCCCTGGTCACACTGGTCCGGGGTTCCTGACCCGCGAGCGGGGCCGGTCCCGGTCGTCGGAGGTCAGGCGGTCACCGGCTCCGGCTCGGGCTCCGGTGTCTTAGGGCGGCGGGCGCGGGCCTCACGGGCGGCGCGCAGGCTGTCCCAGGTGAAGAGCGACAGGGCCAGCCAGACGACGGCGAACCCCACCCAGCGGCTCGGCGGCATGACCTCGTGGGCGACGAGGACCCCGCAGAGGAACTGCAGCACCGGGGCGATGTACTGCAGCAGGCCCATCATGGTGAGCGGCACCCGGAGCGCCGCGGCGGTGAAGCAGAGCAGCGGAACGGCGGTGATCACACCGGCCCCGGCCAGCAGCAGGGCGTGGCCGGCGCCCGTGGTCCCGAACGTGCCGGTGCCCTGCTGCTGCAGGTAGAGCAGGTAGCCGAGCGCGGGCGGCAGCAGCACCAGCGTCTCGACGGTCATGCTCTCCGCGGCGCCCACCTGCGCGATCTTCTTGACCAGGCCGTAGGTGCCGAAGCTGACCGCCAGCACCAGGGCGATCCACGGGGGCCGGCCGTAGTCGACGGCGAGGATGATCACCGCCAGGCTCCCCAGTCCGACCGCGCCCCACTGCCAGGGCCGCAGCCGCTCCTTGAGCAGGACGACACCGAAGAGCACGCTGACCAGTGGGTTGATGAAGTAGCCGAGCGCGCTCTCGACCACGTGCCCGGTGTTCACGGCGTAGATGTAGACGCCCCAGTTGACGGTGACGATCATGGCGGCGAGCACGAGGAGGCCGAGTTTCCCCGGGGTGCGCAGTAGCTCGCGGAGCCAGGACCAGTGCCGCCGGGCCACCAGGATCGCCACGACGACGATGAGAGACCAGGTGATGCGGTGGGCCAGGATCTCCAGCGCACCGGAAGGCTTCAGGAGTGGCCAGTACAGCGGGAACAGGCCCCACATGCTGTAGGCGGCGATGCCGTACAGGACTCCACGGCGCGATTCAGGCATGTAACCCATTTTTACTGCTTACCGCATTTAATACAAATTAGCAGTCCTTGTTAGACCGTTAAGGAGTCCTTACGGGAACAGATGGCCGCGCCACACGGTTGCCTTCTGGTGGGAACGTGTCAGAAGGAGGTTCGCGATGGGCTGGCTGTTCGGCAAGGACAAGACTTCCATGGTGTCTGAGGAGGACGCGCTCCCGGGGCGGGCCACAAGCGTGGCGATGCCCGGCCGTCACGCGGTCCTCGACGTCTCGCCGGCTCCGCCGTACCCCGCCGGGACCGAGATCGCCGACTTCGCCCTCGGCTGCTTCTGGGGTGCCGAGCGTAAGTTCTGGCAGACCCCGGGCGTGGTGTCCACCTCGGTCGGTTACGCGGGCGGCTACACCCCCAACCCGACCTACGAGGAGGTGTGCACCGGCCGGACCGGTCACACGGAGATGGTCCGCGTGGTGTTCGACCCCTCCCGGATCTCCTACGAGGACCTGCTCCGCGTCTTCTGGGAGGCCCACGACCCCACGCAGGGCATGCGCCAGGGCGGCGACATCGGCACCCAGTACCGCTCGGCGATCCACTTCCACTCGCCCGAGCAGGAGAAGTCCGCCCTGACCTCGCGTGACGCCTACCAGAAGGCGCTCACCGGCTCCGGCCACGGCTCCATCACCACCGAGATCGCCCCCGCCGGCGACTACTTCCCGGCCGAGGAGTACCACCAGCAGTACCTCCACCGCAACAAAAACGGCTACTGCGGAATCGGCGGCACCAACGTCAAGCTAGGTGACCCATCCGAGTGGGGCGCCTGCCAGACAGGCCTGGTCCCGACGGAGGAGTAGCGCCGAACTTCGCTTGTACGGTTCACGCCCAGCTTCTGGGCGTGAACCGTATCCGTCTGCGCAACTTCGTCGTCGCTCCTCCGTCGATCAAGGCGGATCGGCGCCGATCACCTTCGAATGACCGGCATCGAACGCACTGTGGTAGGCGCCGGTGCAGTGCGGATGACCTTTCGGCTCGGTGCCCGACGGGGCTGAGGACCTTTTGTGAGCAGAGGGCGGGAGCGCTGGAACCTCCGGGCGATGGCCAGCCTCCCCGGAGGGGATCTCGTTCGTTCGCTGGGTAAGGAGTCCATGTCGGGAGGATGACGCCGACCAGGGCGATCGAGGGCTCCGACGTCCTTCCCTCCTTGGCCGCGGCATCGGGAGAGTTGTTCGGTTCGCTTTTTTTGGCCGAAGCGAACAAGTCAGGTTGACTTTGTTCGGTACAGTTATATCGACTCAGCCGAACAAAATCATGGGGGCGTCGGTGTCGGGACCGGGCAGGCCATCCAGGGCGACTGTGTATCAGCGCCTCGACGAGGCCGTTCGAGAACTCCGTGACCGCTTGGGCGGGCTGCCTTCGCCTGCTGAGGCAGAGGACATCTGGTCTGACATCTGGCACCAGGAGGCACACAACAGCACTGCGATCGAGGGCAACACGCTCGTGTTGCAAGAGGTGGAGAAGCTCCTTGAGGAGGGCCGGGCGGTAGGCGCGAAGCCGCTCAGGGACTACATGGAGGTGAGGGGGTACGGCGACGCTGCGAAGTGGGTGTACGGGCAGGCGTTGGAGCCGGGAGACTGGCAGAACGGAGATCTCATCACGCTCCAGGAAGTTCGCCAGATACACCACACCGCCATGTCGCTCGTGTGGGCTGTAGATCCCCATCCGCATGCCACCCCCGCCGAAGGCCCGGGGAACTTCCGGCAGCACGAGATCGCCAAGTTCCCAGGAGGTATGAAGCCGCCGCCATGGCCGGAAGTCGACTCCCAGATGCGGGACTGGGTAAAGGTCGTCGATGACCTTCGCGGCGAGTCCGAGGAACCCCTCCCCGAACGCTTGGCCCACGTTCATAACCGGTTCGAACAAATACATCCGTTCCTCGACGGCAACGGACGGACGGGCCGTTTGGTGCTCAACTTGATACTTTGCAGGACTGGATATCCACCAGCGATCATCTACAAGCGCGACCGCGACAAGTACCTTCAGGCGATGCGCCGAGCCGACAATGACGAGTTCGGCCCGTTGGGTGAACTCATCGCACGCAGCGTGACGACGAATCTGTACCGCTTCGTCATGCCAGCGGTGGCTGGCCCGGTCAAACTTGTCCCCCTACCTGCTCTCGCGACGCGCGACGTCACCGAAAACGCTCTTCGGGTGGCTGCCGCACGGGGACGACTTCGTGCGGTCAAGGGCGACGACGGCATGTGGCGTAGCAGCAAGAAGTGGGTGAACGACTATCTCAAGTCGAGGCACCGCAGGTCGTGATGCATCTGCCGTGGATGAAAGGTGGCCTGAGCGGCAGGGCCACACCAACAGCCTCCCTTCTACCTCAATGGTTACTGCGGCCTCAGGGGCACCAACGTCAAGCTAGGTGACCCATCCGAATGGGGCGCCTGTCAGACGGGCTTGGCCCCGACGGAGAAGTAGTTCCATGGCTTTTGCCGGACGGCTTGTGCTCAACTGCTGAGCGTGAGCCGTCCTGCTGTCCGGATTTCAGCCAGTTTCTATCGCTCGGTGAGGGTGTACAGCAGGGCGGCCATGCTGGTGCCGCTCACGATGTCGCCCTTGCCGACCAGCCGGGGGATGTCGCTTAGCGGTACCCACTCGATGCGCTCGGCCTCCCATCCATCGGTGGGCGGGCCGAGGTGGACGGCGCTGTCGGCGCGGAAGACGTGGTGAACGGAGTCGGAGATGCCGTTGGTCGGCTGGACCTTCACCAGCGGGCGCAGCGGCCCGGGCCGCCAGCCGGTCTCCTCCTCGACCTCGCGCGCCGCGGCGGTCGCCGGTTCCTCCCCGTCCTCGATCTTCCCGATGGGGATCTCCCACCCCCAGGAGTCGGTGATGAAACGATGCCGCCAGATCAGCAGCACCCGGCGCCGCTCGTCGGTGACCACGGCTCCTGCTCCGGGCGCGGTGCGGATCAGCCGATGGTCCAGATGCCTGCCGTCGGGCAGTTCCACATCCGCCACCCGGACATCGAGCCACGCATCGGTGTAGAGCGGCTCTTCGGAGTTGACCTGCCAGCGCATGCGGCGTACTCCCGGTGTGGTTGCCTGGTCTCGGTCTCACGCTATAGGGGCAGTCGTGCCTGTTGGCGTACCCGCGCCAGAAACCCTCGGACCACACGGGCGTCGAAGGGCCGCAGTGCGTCGGCCACCGTGGCGACCCGTTCGGCGATGCGCTCGGACTCCATGCCCTGCGCGCGTTCCAGCATGATCTCGGCGGTGGCGACGGCCTGGTCCAGTTCGCGACGCTCGGCCAGGACGAGGGCGAGGGTGGCGAGCCGGTGTGTCTGGCCGCGCAGGTGGCAGGTATCGGCAGACTTGAGCGCCTCCTCGGCGTAGGTCTGGGCCGCCATGAGATCACCGAGCCGCCGCAACGCTTCGGCGTGCTGGCATTCCAGCAGGCCCGGCTGGACGTAGCCGGTCTCCGGCGGTTCCTCCGCCTGCCGGATTCGAGTGGCCGTTGTCTCCGATCGCCGCAGATGCGCATGACAGCTCGCCCGATCTCCGACCCGCGCGTACGCCTTGGCCTGAAGCGTGTGAAGGTCGGTCACCAGAGCGGGACTCAGATGATCGCGGGCTCCCCGCAACGCGGTCTCGGCGTACTGGATCACATACCGGTACTTTCCCTGGGACATGGCCTGGTTGGCCAGCAGAGCGACCACGTAACCGCCGAACGCCAGACTGCCGGACGCCTTGGCCATCCGCAGCGCGTGGAACAGGTAACGCTGGGAAAGCGCCTGACGGCCGGAATCGTAGGCGCAGATGCCCGCGAGCGCGACCAGGCCGCCCGCCGCCCGGAACAGCTCCCGCCCTGTTCGGTCGTCGTGGCCGCCCTTGAGCAGCGGTGTCACGCCGGCGTTGAGGAACGCCACGATGCGGGGCCGTACCGGTACGCCGCCGACGCGACGGTACATCTGCTCGTAGCGGACACGCGCGTCCTTGAGCATCTGCACGTCGTCCCCGCTCACCGGGTGCGGCCCTCGGCGCGAGAGGTCCGGCTCATCAGGCGGGTTCTCCCAGTCGAAGACGGGCGCGATGGCCGCCGGTCCTTCGATCATCGTGGCGCCCGCCAGGAATGCCTGGTCGCCGAGATCTCCCCGCCATAACGCGACCGCCTGATCAATGGTCTGAGGCAACCCTGGCTCGTCCGGTTCGGCCCGGTTACGGGTCATGCCGATGTCCGAGAGCGTCAGAGTCCGGCCGACCTTCCCTCCGACGATCTCACAGATGATCTCCGGCACGTCTCCGCGGGGGATGGCTCTGTCCCTGATCCATCGGGCGACGGCGGTGTGGTCGTAGCGTGTCGGGCGCTGAGCGGTCGCCGTGGCCGCATTGATGCGTACGGCCAGTCCGGCGTGTGAAATCCCCGCCTCGGCCAGCAGCGCGTCAAGCAAAATGTTCGGCTCGCCCATCGGCCTGCCTCCCCGTCGGCGCCCCCTCTTCTCGGAGTGTAAGCAGGGCGCCACGAATCAGACAGGTCATCCGCTCGGATGGTCCATCACGACTGGATCGCTTTCACACAGGGTGTGAACCCAATCCCACAGCTTGAGCCGATCACGCCCTTACGCCGCCACACACTCGGGCGTTCCACTGGCTCCACCCGCACAGGAGGCGGACCCGCCGAAACGAAGCGACTCGTCCGGCGGGTCCTCAACCGCACACTGGAGGTGCGATCCGTGGACAACCTTAAAGCCGGCCACGACCGCCAACGCAAACGCGACATCCCTGAGATGGGTACTCCAACTCCCCCGCCGGCGGCAGAAGACAGGGCGGTCACCGAGGCCGTAGCCGAAAGGCAGGACGAGGCGCTGACCGTGGTGCAGCGGCTTCTCAAGGAGCGGGGCATCCGTTCCCGCCGCGACCACAGGATCAGCCTGGGGCTGTTCGCCAACCGGGAGGACCTGGTCTGGCCGGACCGTACGGCTCCCCGGTCGTGGATGAGGCGATACCCGCCTGAACTGGTCGTGACCGACCCTCAGGGGCGGTGCACGGCCACGGTGACGATCGAGCGGCGTTCGGACCGCTACCTGCTGGCGCTGCGCGGCGGCCCCGACTCCGAACCGGTGAGAGCACACGAAGCGGGAAAGGTCGTGGCTCTGATCACGCAAGCCGCATCGCGGGCGTCGGCGTGATCAGGCAGAGGCAACCGCGCTCCGTGATGACGGTCATGCCCCGGCTCCCGGACACCCCGGCGGTGCGAGCCGCCGAACGGTTGCGGCTTACCCTTGCTCAGCACGGGAGGGGCGCCAGGGTCTACGGCGGATACGGGCTGGCGCTGCTGACGGTCGGCCCCATGATCGTGTGGTGCAACGGGGAACGCTTCTGGTGGTGCGCGGGCTGGGACGCCCGGCGACGCCGACCGGTCTACGGCTCACAACAGGCCGGCCAGATCGAGCGGACCGCCCGGCGCGTCGTCTTCCACTGCACCCGCCTTCACGAACGGCAGCCACAGCAGTCCCCTGAGCGCGCGTCATGAGCGATCCTGCGGAGTACGTGAGCCCACACGCGGCCATGACTCAGCGCGATCACACGGCGCTCACCTGGTCGGCTCCTCAGCACGCGACCGAGCGGGCACGTCCGATCTTGTGGACCTGCTCCTGCCGGGCAGCGGTCTATGAGCTGTGCCAGGGCGGCGGCCGGACGTTCCTCCGCCGCACTGCGCAACTCGACGGCGGGCCGGTGGTACACGAAACGCCATACTGGCCGATCGGTCGGGCTCGGTTGACCTGGGCGAACCTGTTGTGCGGCGGAGCCCGATAGCCGCCCCCGCACAACCTGCCCCAAAGCCGGTACGGCGACGCGGCCTTCCCCCGTGTCCGCGTCGCCGTACCTAACCAGAAACCGCCGTGTGCAGGCTGTATGTCATTCGGGGTAGCCCAGCTCTCCAGGTCGCAATGCGAACTACGCGAGACGGTGTTGCTGAACGGATTAAAAGACACCCGCTTTAGGAGTGCGATCGTCTTTCTTGGCGATTACCGCCCTGAACTGCTGAAACTGTACATCTAATGATCACCTCTCTATTGATCGTTCCGCGCATGCTCCGTGCTCGGGGACTCGATTGCTGCGGTCAGCAGGTCATTCGGTGGCAAAGCCTGACGGAGGAGGGCTGCGAGGTTTCCTGAGTCAACCCGGCGCTACTCTTTCACGCTGTTTCTCCTGACTGGATGCGCAGTGAGGAACCACGTCCTCCGGTGGCAAGGTGATCCGGACCGCAGCGAAGCGAGGACCGGGCGCCGCGGCAGTCCTCAAAACAGCGGCTGACCGATCACAGATCGTGTGCCCACCAGGCCAAGAGGTGACGGCCCCCATGAGGTCGCCAGAGCATGGTCTCCCATGAGTCGATCACCCCGGCCGGCTACGGCCAGCGCCGAAGTGAGCGATGATCGTCACGGTCTGAACGGTAGTCATGGGCAGATTTTCCGATAGGGCTCGTTGGGCAGGTACTGCGCCCAGTTCTCCTTACTCATGGGACTTCCTATGAGAGCGCAGACATCGGAGAACGGATCAACAGGAAGACTCGTGTCCCATAGCCGGGCGGTGTTGTCGGCGCCGGCGGTGGCCAGTTGCTTCCCGTCGGGGCTGAACGCCACCTCGGACACGTCGTCTGTGTGGCCGGTGAGGGTGTGGAGGGGTTTGCCGGTGCTCGCATCCCATAACCGGGCAGTACCGTCGTAGCCGGCGGTGGCCAGTTCCTTCCCGTCGGGGCTGAACACCACCTCGGACACGAAGCCTGTGTGGCCGGTGAGGGTGCGGAGGAGTTTGCCGGTGCTCGCATCCCATAACCGGGCGGTTTTGTCGGCGCCGGCGGTGGCCAGTTGCTTCCCGTCGGGGCTGAACACCACCTCGAACACGTCGCCTTCGTGGCCGGTGAGGGTGCGGAGGGGTTTGCCGGTGCTCGCATCCCATAACCGGGCAGTACCGTCGTAGCCGGCGGTGGCCAGTTGCTTCCCGTCGGGGCTGAACGCCACCGCGAACACGCCGTCTGTGTGGCCGGTGAGGGTGCGGAGGGGTTTGCCGGTGCTCGCATCCCATAACCGGGCGGTTTTGTCGGCGCCGGCGGTGACCAGTTGCTTCCCGTCGGGGCTGAACACCACCGCGAACACGCCGCCTTCGTGGCCGGTGAGGGTGGCGCGTTGCGGGCTGAGGAAGGCCTTGAGCATGCTCACGCGTGCTTCGGGGGTGTCGGCGATGTGCCAGGCGGTGGTGCTCAGCTGGCGTGCCAGCGTGGTGTCGGCATCGCCGATGCTTTCGCTCTGTGCCGCCAGCTGGCGCGACAGGGAGCGCCTGCTTTCCTGAGCAGTGCTGACCGCCAGATAGCTGGCAACGCCGGTGGCGGTGAGGGTCAGGACCAAAAGCAGGCTTAAGGCGAGCAGCGTCTGGCGGCGGCGGCGGGTGCGACGGGTTTCGGCGTGCTGGCCGTCGTGCAGGAAGCGGTGGGCGGTGTCGGTCAGGGCGGGGTAGCGGCCGGGGTCGCTCTGCCACAGCGTGCACGCCTGCTGGGCGGCCTCCAGCCGGGTGCCCTGGTACAGGAACGCCGCGTCGTGGTCGTGGCGCTGCCATTGGGCGGCGTCCTCGCTGAGCTGCTGATGGATCAGCAAGGTGGCGCGGTCGGTGTCGATCCACAGCCGCAGCTGGGGCCAGGCCCGGATCAGGGCCTCGTGGGTGATCTGCGCGGTGTCGGCGTCCACGGTCAGCAGGCGGGCGTGCACGAAGTGGTCCACCACCCGGCGGACCGCGGCATGCTCAGGGGCGCCGGCGGCGGGCAGTAGATCGGCCAGGGGCAGGGTGCGGCGGGTGTCGTCCTGGCCGTCGCCGAGCCGGACCAGGCGGGTGAGCAGTCGGCGGGCGGTCTGGCGGGCGGGCAGGTCGAGGTGATCCAGGGCGGTGTCGGCGGTGCGGGCCAGCGCCCGGCGGATCCCGCCGGTGGCGCGGTATCCGGCCATGGTCAGCATCCGGCCGTCCCGGTGCTGCCAGGTGACCAGCAGCGCGTGTGACAGCAACGGCAGCACCCCACCCACACCGGCGGTGCCGCCGACAGCCCCCGCACCATTGCCGGCGGTGCCCGTATCGGCGGCGGAGGGGTCTGTGGGGGCGGGCTCGGCGAGGAGAGGGGTGGTGCCGACGTCGTCCAGGACGAGGTCGATCAGCCCGGGTTCGAGGGTGAGCCCGGCCCGCCGGGCGGGGCCTTCGATCGCCTGACGCAGCTGGGCGAAGGTCATCGGGCCGACCACCACGGCATGTTCCAGCGCGGGGACCAGTTCCAGATAGGTGGAGCAGTGCCCGAAGAAGTCGGCCCGCATGCCGATGACGACCGCCGCCGCGGCCGTCTCTCCGGCGGCGACACCTGCCACGTTCGCCGCACGAGAGGTCTTGGCTGTGCCTGCGGTGCCCGCTGTGCCTGTGGCCGAGCCTGCCGCGCCTGCCGTGTTCGCAGCGCCTTGAGCGGGTGGGGCGCCGACGGTTTTGCGGCAGAGGGTGTGCAGGGCCCGGATGAAGATCCGCCGCTGCTGCTCATCGGAGCAGGCGGTGAACAGCTCTTCGAACTGGTCGGCCACGATCACCACCTGGCGGCCCCCCATCGCCTGCCTGAGCACGCTCCCCACAACGGCCGCATCCTGCTCCAGCTGCGTGCGCAGGTCCGCCGCGGGCATGCCGGTCAGCGGGGCCAGGCGGGCGGCCAGCGCGCCCACCGGGTCGGCGCCGGGAGTAAGAAGGACGACCTCGGTGCAGGTTGAGCGGTGCAGGGCCGGGGTCAGGCCCGCGCGCAGCAGCGAGGACTTGCCCGAGCCGGACGGCCCGGTCACCACCAGCAGGCCCCCGGAGGTGACCTGGGCGGCGACCCGGTCGACGAGCACCCGGGTCAGCTCGGCGCGGCCGAAGAAGTACTCGGCGTCCTGCGGCCCGTAAGCGGCCAGCCCCCGGTACGGGCTGAACTGCCCGCTGTCTTGTGCCGCGTGGTCATCGCCTTGACCATCGGCCGGAGCTGCCCGGCCGGCCGGGCGGGTGGTGGCTGCGGGGTGGGCGGGGTTGAGCGCCACGGGCTGACGGTCGCCGTGGTCGGTGGCCTGACGGCGGGGCGCGGGAAAGCCCTGCTCGGGCAGGGTGCGGGCCAGGCAGCGGTAGACGTCGTCCAAGGTGAGCACCGCCGGCGCGGTGGGATCCCCGCCGGTGAGCAAACTGATCAGCGCGCCGGTGAAGGCGGTGTGCCGCCGGTCGGGCGGGGCCCAGGCGGCCTGGTCGCGGCCCGTGGCGGCCAGCAGGTAGGTGCCCTGCGGGGTGGCCTCCAGCAGCCGCCGGCCCGCCTCCCGGGCGGCCGGGGTGGCCCGCCCGGAAAAGCAGCAGTCCATCACGATCACGATCACCGGCGCGGTGCACCGCGTCACGACCTGGCGCAACGCGGCGTACGGCAGCGCCTGGTGTGCGGGGATCCCCTCGTGCAGGTCGACGGTGGCGTGCGTGGCCAGATGGAGGTCGTTGCCGGCGTCGACCAGGCCGTGGCCCACGTAGTAGACCACCAGCACGTCGGTGGCCTGCCGGGCCGCCTCGACGAGGGCGGCACCGAATTCCACCGGTCCGGCCGGGTCGATCACGACGGTCAGCGCGGCCGGGTCCAGCCCCGCCCGCTCCACCAGGCAGCGGCCCAGATCGGTGACCGTGCCGGCCACCGAGTCGACCTCGGGCAGGGACGATCCGGCCGTGTAGGTCCCCGAGCCCACCACCACGACACGGGCACCCGGGGAGGCGAGCATCAACCGTGGGCCGCCGCCAGCGGTCATTCGTCGGGGTCGGTGGTGTCGAGCAACTGGGTGATGAAGGTGGCCAGCTCACGGACCTGAGCCTGATCCAGGCCCTTGACTCCCTTGGCGGTGACCTCCAGGGTTTCCCCGTCCTCTCCGCCGCGGGTCAGTTTCACCCCGACCTCACCGGAGCGGTTCGACAGCCAGGCGATCAGTACACCGGCGGCGGTGGCCGCCCCACCCCCGGCGCCTAAGATCAGCTGCAACACATCCGGGGCCGCGCCCAGCGCCCCGGCCGGAATCGCCGCCTCACGAATCCTGACCCGGCCCCGCAAATCAGGTTCCTCCGACATCCAGGAATGCAGGTCGCGAAGCAGGTCCGCAACCCCATCACCCGAAATGGCCACAAAAACACTCATAGAACCCTCCCGGCCCGACGCGACCTTATTGCCCGAATGTGTTGATTTGAGGGAATCGCAGCCGAGTCGCCACTCCATCCCGATACGGCCTGTATTTGTATATCAGCCGCCTGTCCCCCTGCTGGGGGCGATCACCGAAATTTCGCACGCTCCGTCGATGTGAAGAACCGGAAGCGGGATGACCGAGGGTGGCATCAGCGGGAATCCCGTAGTGGACACGTTCCGCCCTCTGGGTGCGTTGACCGGATCCCGGAGAGGTCCGGCCCGCCTCCCGCCCACCACTCCATGGTAAGGAAAGCCGGTCAGCGCAAAACCGGCAAGCGCACTGATATGCCGGTAAGCAGTGAGGCGTGCTTCACGGCCCCGCCTGGAAGATCGTCGGACCGAATGCGGATATATCAGCCCGCGCTCAGGCAAACTCGGGGATCGGGCGCGTGGGCGGCGCGGCCGTGACCGGCCGAAGAGCCGCAGCGCGGCCAGCGACCGCCCGACGCGCGGCGAGACGCCGAAGGCGGATCGCCTTTAAAGACGTAGAGAAAGTTCTCATTCGGAGTGAGCGGCCTCTGTGTAAAGCTTCAGCTGATGCTTGACGGATTGATGTCGGGTGATGCTTTCCACCTGGCCTAGATCCTGTAGTCGATATGGCCGCTCGCTCGCAGCCGGTTGACCTCCTTGGTGATCGTGCGAGGGTGCACCGACAGCTCCTCACCTTCGAACAGCACCCGAAACCGGGTCTGTTCAAGGACAACGGTGACGACCTTGCCGCGGTGCACCTGGCCGACCTGGACCTTGCAGCCGGCCACCATGAGCGTGCCGTTGCCCGACACCACCCGCTCCACCGTCGGGAACCGGCCGACCAGGGCACCATCGGCGCCCTGAGCCAGGCGGGCACCGTGCAACCGGCCGCGCTGCGAGGGCGTCAACGGGCTCGGCCGGGTGCGCACCAGCACCCCATCGGCGATCACCCGGACCATCCGCGCGTCGATGCGCAACGTCACCCGCTGACCGGCCAATGGAACCCCGACGCTCAGCAGCCGACCCGCCAGGCCCACGCACCCGGCGTTGTTGACCATCCGATCGACCTCCACCACCGCATCGGCCGATAGCGGTCCCGGCGGCACCGCCGCGGCCGGGGACGGACGCCCCGCACGTCCACCACCGGCCATCAGCCGCCCCAGATCAGCGCTGGACAACGTCACCGGATGCGTCTTGAACAGCTCCTCGCCGATGAAGACGCACATGGTCGTGGTGCTGGCCCAGACGGTGACCGTCTGCCCGGCCCGCGCGGTGCCCAGCCACACCTGCCGCCCGCACGCGGTCAGGTTGCCGCTGGCCGGCACAACACGCTCGACCTCCACCGCCACCGGCGTCACCGTCACCGCCTCAACGACATCGGCCGCCCCGGCCCGCACCTGATGCGCGGCCGGGGCAGCCAGCGCGGCCAACTCCGCCGGAAGCCGCAACGCCAGCACCGGCCCATCACCCTGATCCTGCCGATCCCGGCCGGGGCGCACCACGAACCGGCCGGCCGGAACAGCCATGTCCAGCGCCTGATGCGGACGCACGGTGTTGTAGTCGATCACCCACGCATCCAGCGCGTCCTGCGCCGCCTGCAAACTGGAAAACGGCCCATGGGCGGCCAGGAACTCCTCACGCACCGTCTTGTGCCAGCGCTCGACCTTGCCCGTCGTGGTGGGCGAGCGCACCTGGGTGGTGCGGGCGGTGATGCCGTTCTCCCGGCAGATCCGCTCGAACAGCACCTCGCTGGCCCGGGGCTTGGTGAACCGTCCGGTGAACTGCTTGCCGTTGTCGGTCAGCACCTCATCCGGCACCCCGAAGGCCCGTAACGCCGCCGCGAACGCCGCACACACGGCCCGGCCCGATGCCCGCACCACCAGCTGCGCGATCACGATGAACCGGGAATGGTCGTCGATACCGCTGATCAGCTTCAGCTCCCGGCCGTCGGCCAGCATCACCGCCCCCATCACATCCAGCTGCCACAGCTCCATCGGCGTTTCGCGTTCCCAGCGCACATACGACGCCCTGGGGCGTCGCCGCTGCCCCGGCACGATCAGCGTGTTGCGCACCAAGATCCGATACAGCGTGGCCGGCGACGGCACCGGCTCCACTCCGCGCCGGCCCAGCTCATAGGCCAGCCGGGCCGGACCCCACCGCGGATGCGAGCGCCGCAGCTCGCACACCGCGGCCTCCACCGCGGCGATCGTCTGATGCGGGCAGGCCTGTGGCCGGTGCGACCGGTCCGCCAGCCCGGCCAGCCCACCGGCCTGATACCGGCGCATCCACGCATGCACCGACTGCCGCGAGACCCCGTACCTCTGCGCGACCTCGGTCACCGGACAGCCCGCCTCTACTTCCAGTACAGCGCGATACCGCTGCTCCATGACGCTCAACTCCACCAGCGCCAACCCGGCCTCCCCACGTGATCGTCAACGATCACAGGAAGGCAGGTCAGCCGAAGGGGTGTAAAGCATCAACCGAAGCCGCACTGTCAAGCATCAGCCGAAGTAGGACAACTCTAAAACTGACAGACATCGTTGACACCCGGGTCTCCGGCTACTACGGAGACCATCATGTCCACCCCGAACCCCCCACTGGATCGTGAGGCCAAGCGGCGCCTGGCGGTCATCCGTCACGTCGAAGAGGTCTCGGGCAACGTCGCGCTGACGTGCCGCTACTACGGGATCAGCCGCGAGACGCTGCGGGTGTGGGTACGCACCGCCCAAGCCCGGGGTGAGGGCGGTGCAAGCGCGACGGGGCATGCCGCTGCCGCTGGTAAGCGGGCGCTGCCGGGGCACCTACCCTCGAACGACGTGCTAGAAGAGGAAAATAAGCAGCTCCGCGCCCGGATTCGGGAGCTGGAGCAAGAGCGTGGCATCCTGCGCAGGGCCGCGAAGCTTTTCGCGGGCGAGACGAACTGGTGAGCCGCCAGTCCAGGATGTGCGTGGAGTACAGGCCCTCGCGGCGCAGCAGCGCTCCCTTGGCACCCGGCTCGGTCAGCGCGTCGTACTCGGCCACGATCCGCAGCTTGTACCCGGCGCTGAACCTGCGCCGTTTGGGCCGCTCGGCCCGTGGCCCCTTCGGCTCTGGCTCCGAACTCACTGTTACATCATCACGCACACCGACACCCAGGTCAGCAACAGTCAAGGTCACGATCGTCAACGGTCCTGTTCTCGCCCTACATGCAGCTCAGAAGGGTACTTCCTCCCGATGTCTCACCTGACCCTGCCAAAGAGGGTTCTGCCGTCATCCTCACCGAAGGTGCTCTTCCGGCAGGCGACTGTGTTCAGTTGAAAGCAGAGCGTGATGGGGTCGCGGCTCATAGCATCAACGCTATGAGCTGGGGTACCGTAGAACTGGAACCTGAAGTTCGGAAGTGGCTTGAAGGTCTGCCTGCGGCATCGTTCGCGAGGGCGGCTTTCTATGTTGAGCTGCTTGCGGCGGAAGGGCCTCTGCTAGGGGAGCCCTATACGAAGCAGCTTGACGGCAAGCTACGTGAGCTCCGGTTTCACCTTGACGAGTTCGCTATGCGCATCACCTACTGGATCGCACCTCATCGTCGGATCGTGCTCTTGACCGTGTTTCACAAGACGCGGATGCGTGATGACCGTGAGGTTGAGCGGGCTCGGCGAGCCATGCGTCGCTGTGTCGAACTGGCGCACACCGTCGACGAGGAAGAAGAAACAGCATGAGCGAGCGGGGAAGCTGGCAAGAGCTCAGAGATCGTCGGATGGCCGAGCCAGGCGCGGCTGAGGCCTATGAAGCCGCACGTCTCGCCTACGAACTGGGTAAGACGGTCCGGGGGATGCGCGAGGGGCGAGGCTGGAGCCAGAACGACCTGGCTCGTGCGGCGGGCATGACCCAGTCGGCCGTGGCGCGGTTCGAGGCGGGCGGAACCATTCCCACGCTGCCGGTTCTGGAGCGTCTGGCGCGTGCCCTGGACGCGGATGTCGAGGTCCGACTGACGCCACGGGCTCCCGCTGCTTGAGCTGAGGCCCCCACGCCGTCAGGAAATCTATTGTCATGCTGCCGACACCTCGCGGGTTACTGCAGCGTTGGCGGCACCGGCGTCACGCTGGGTGACCTGTCCGATCGGCTTGACCATCTAGGTTTTCCGGGTGGCGCTCGCCATTCTGTATAGGTTTCTATATAGTTTTCGTATGACTGTTATCCACGATGTCACCGAGCTCACGGTCACCGAGGCCGCGCAGCGAGGGGTGGCCCGTCTGGTGGCCGATGCGGAGCAGGGAGCGGATCTGGTGGTGACCCGTCGGCACCGGCCGGTTGCGGCGGTCGTGAGCATGCGTCGTCTCAACGAGTTGGAGGAGGGCGCGGCCGATCTGCGGGATCTGGCGCTGGTTCTTGTGCGGGCGGCGACCGACAGCGGGCGGCGGACGTCGATCGACGATGTCCTTTCCGCCTTCGGGCATACCCGTGAGTCGCTGGCCGCGCTTCCGGATGACGACGAGTAGCGGTGTCCGACGTCGTATTCACCGACCCTGCTCTTGACGATCTCCGCAGGATCGGTCCGGACGCAGTTCCCAAGATCCTGAAAAAGATCCTTCTGCTGCTGGAGAACCCCGAGGCCGGCTACCCGCTGGGTGGGGAGCTCACCGGATTCCGCAAGCTTGTCGTCGGCCGGAACACCTGGCGGGTCGTCTATCGGATCACCGATGACAAGGCGGTTGAGATCTGTGAGATCTGGGCCGTCGGAGAGAGGGCTGACGCTGAGGTCTACGCCGAGGCCAGGGCGCGTGTGCGGGCGGTGGGCGGTGCGCGCCCTGATGTCGTCCGCCTCGGCGAGGTCATCGACCGTCTGGGAACCCAGACCGAACACATCCATGTCGACGCGACACCTGTGCGAGAGCCGGTTCCCGATTGGCTCGCCGATCGGTTGATATACACGGTGGGCATGTCCCGTGAGGAGGTGGCGGCACTCGATCTGGAGAGAGCCGTCGACCTCTGGGCGGAGTTTTGTTCGGCGCCGCGTTAGCCCGTGCTCACTGCTCACGAGGGAACGTGTATTTCGGAAACCGTTAGATGTACGGCACCGGCGTCACGCCTGTTCCTCCGGACCCGGATCGCTTCAGTTCACTGGGGATGCGGGCCGGAGAGCCCGGTCCGGAAGGGAGCCGGTCCGGCGGGTATTCGACCTGTGATCCGGCCGGGGCCGCTGACACATCGGGGCCGCTCGCACACGAACGAGGGCCGGCGCCCTTGGACGGGACGCCGGCCCGGGGTTCGGGTGGTGCGCTCACCTGGCCGCCCCTACGGGCACCTTCTCCAGCCAGGCCTCGTCCCAGGTCTGACGGTCGATTTTGCCGGTCACCGGCAGGCCCTTGAAACGCTGCATGTCCTTGCAGATCGCCTCGGTCTCCGGGCCGAAGTCGCCGTCGACCGAGAGGTCCGGCCAGCCGCGGTTGTTCACCTGCTGCTGCCACTTCCGGACGTCAGCGTTGTTCATGTCGCCTTTCTGCAGGGTGCGGTCGGGCGCCTGCGGAGGCTTCGTGCTGGAGGCCTCCCATGTGGCCTTCCAGGTGATCGGGCCGACGATGCCGTCCGCGTCCAGACGGTGCTCCTTCTGGAAGTTGGTGCACAGGCGCTTGCTCTCTCCGCGGTAGTCACCGTCGACGGTGATGTGCCAGCCGCGATCCCTCAGCTGCTGCTGCCATTGCCTGACGGTGGCGGTCTGGGTGGGCGGCGGGAACTTCAGCGGCGGTGGCTGGAAGTGCGGTGCCGTCATGCGTTACTCCTCAGGTCGGGGTGGTGGCGGGCCCGGGGGCGGGCTGCCTCGCGCCGCCCGTGATCACGAGCCGTCCGTTTCGTGCGAACTCTCTCGAAATGAGGTCGCACTTCCAGCAGAGCACAGGACAGCCCGAAAGGTCCGCTGTCACGAGGCTTTTTGACCACTGTCTTAACGCACTGTGACTGATATCGTGGAAGGTATCCCGGACCGGATGATAGATGCCGGTTTCCCTTGAGAATTGCTCGGTACGTTTGAGGATTTCCAGCAGGTGGCCCGCCGGGTATTCGGACGGACTGTCCCATGCCGGCGAGATCGGCCCGCCGAGTTGAGCATGTGTGGGCCCGCACAGGGTCAGGTAAAAATCGAGTCGGGGCGAAAGCCATAGGCGACCGCGCCGCACCGCGTCTCAGCTCCGCGTCCGGCTGGGCCGGCTGCTCATCGCTCAGCGGGCACCTGCCGCCGAGCCCTTTGGAGACCAGAGCGACTTTGCCGCCTTCCAGCCGGGTCCGGCGCCATTCACACGCCGATTCGCGGGTGGCGCAGAGCAGCCGGGCTACCCGTGATGCGCCGATTCACCCGGTGAACAGGTCCGTAGCCCGAAATCGCAGCTCCTCACGCTGTGATCGAGTCCGGGCGGACAAGTCCCGCCTCTGTCCGCGTATTTCATATGTTCAGATCTATACCCGCGCGAACAACGCACTGGATTCGGCCCCGAGCACTGGAACGCACCGTCACGCCGAGATTTCATGGCCGGTAGAGGGTGTCTGAAAGGTGTCAGGCCGGTCAGCGGCGCCGCGGCTCCGTCCCGGTCGCCGATGTTCGCCGCGCTCACGTGCGCCTTGCGGACGATCCCGAGCGTGCCGACGAGCCGGCGGCGTTTGCGGTCGCCCGCCTTCCTGGTGCCGTCGTGGCCGTGGATCCCCCCTTTTCGGTGGTCTTGATGCTCTGGCTGTCGAGGATGCCCGTGCCGGGCGGCGGGTGCGGTCCCCGCCGGGTGTGCTCCCGTTCCCGCAGCACCGCCGTGATCTGCTCCCAGCGGCCCTCGATCCGCCACCGGCGCCAGTAGTGGTAGACCGTCCGCCAGGGCGGCAGCTCGTGGGGCAGCCGCCGCCAGGCGCACCTGGCCCACAGCCAGTAGGCCAGGGCGTTGACGATCTCCCGCCGCTCGTGCACCACGGGGCGCCCACCCGGTTGTGGCGGCGGGACCAGCGGGGCGAGGGCCTCCCATTCGAGATCGGACAGATCCGTCGGATATGCGGCGCGCTTCCTCGACATCGGCGGCCTCCCGTACTCCACGACGAGGCACTACGCCATCAATATGCCCATTTTAGGATTTTTCAGACACTCCGTATGTGCGGGACGATGATCAGGAGAAGGCTCACCGGGTCTGGGCGTGAGTCGCCTCTGCGACTCTCGACGGTGCCGCTTGCCCGTCTGGACCTTCACGTCACCCCAGGTGGACGCGGGGGGTTGATTTGTCCAATGTCCAACTTTGCCCTTCGGGTGAACCTTGGACAAAGATCGCTGAGTGGCCCGCCCCTCCGGTGGCAATGTGGTGGACATCCCCGGCGAGCACATCACCGGGGTGCGGGCGGGACGCCTACGGCCTCGGGCCCACGTTCCGTCCACGGAAGGACTCCGAACGAGGGATCGCTTCGTTCGTCGGCGGTCGTGGTGGCCGGCATCGGCCTGATGTCGATCACCGAGGGCGCCGCCTGCGCCACCGGTGTCGCCACGCGCGGCGTGGTCCCGGGGGCGAACGCCTCACCTCGACGAGGTGACCACTATGACACCAGAAAAGGGGATCTTCATGTCCATGAGCTCTCGTGGGGCGAGCCTGCGTACCCGAGTCGCCGTCGTTGCCGCCGCCTCCGTCGCCGTCGCCGGTCTCGGCGCCGGCCTTGGTGCCACTCCGGCGTCGGCGGACGTCCACCGCGGCGTCAACGGCTGCTTCTCCTGGTCCTGGGGAGACGGCAACACCTCTGTGACGGTGTACTGGCACAACCGGTGCAAGAGCAGGCACAAGCTGAACATCAAGTACAGCCTCGGCTGGACCACCAAGAAGTACACGGCTGTCGTCGGGGCCGACGGGAAGGGTCACAAGAAGTTCCAGACCGCTTCGATCGTGTCCATCACCGACGGGGGCGCCGCCTAGCCTGCTGTTGCTGGTTTCGGGGTGCGGCGCGGTCACGCGCCGCACCCCGACGTGTTACCGCGTGTGCCGAAGGGCGTCTACCGTTCCGGCGTGGTCACCGCGACGGCCGGCGGTATCCGGGGTGGACGCCGGGGGTGAGGCCCTGCTGGGTGGCGATCGCCTGGAGCAGGGCGGTGAGCTGCGTGCGCTGGTCGTCGTCGAGTGCGGCGCAGATCTCGTCCTCGTGTGCGGGGGCGAGCTCGCGCATCTCGGTCATCACCCGCGTGCCCTCGGCGGCGAGGTGCAGGGCGTGGTTGCGGCGGTCCCGAGGGTCGCGCCGCCGTTCGACGAGCCCCTTGCGCTCCAGGCCGTCGACCAGTGCGACGACCCGGCTCGGCACGACTCCCAGCTCCCCGGCCAGGGACCGCTGGCTCAGTCCCGGCCGGGTGGCGATCATGCGCAGGAGCCCGGCGTCGGCGGGGGTCATCCCGAGGACGCCGATCCGCTCGGTGAATCGCGCCGCGGCGTGCGCGCCCACCTGGGAGAGCAGGAACGCCGCCCCCCTCGGCCGGGACCGCGGGGGCGATCCGTCGTCGTGGCCGGTCTGCCGTTCCGTGGTCATACAGCGATGGTAGCGGTAGTGAATAGTTCTATGCTATGAATAGTTCACATAAGAGAATGGAGTAGGACGTGTTCGGAGATATCGGTGGTGGCCCACCGCCCCCATCCGGCCCGGCCGGCGAGGTCACGCCGGTGACCGGCGGCTCACGCGGAATCGGCGAGGCGACCCGCCATGCCCGGACGACGAACGGGAACGCGGTGAACGGCCGCGGCCTGGCGGTGAACAAGGCCGGGGCAGGGGGCGCGGTGAGCGGCCGTCGCCGGGCGGCGACCGGCGACGGAGGCGGGCGCGGTGATGCCGGCCGGGCCGTGCCGTCCCTCGCCTCGAACGCGTCGCCCCGGGGCGCCGAGGTCACGCTTGGCCTGGCCGGTGGGCGGGTGATCGTGTGACCACCGTCGAGCACACTCCGCGACAGGCTCAGGCCGGGCCGCCGCTGGGGATCCTCGCCGTGGTGTTCACGGCGCTGTTCCTCGGCGGGATCGTCGCCAGCACGGTCATGGCGGGTGGCGGCACCTTCCCGTCGCCGTTCGGCGCTCCGGCCGAGATCCTGGCGTATTTCCACGACCATCGAAACGCCGTACAGACGGGCGCTTTTCTGCAGTTCGCCGCCTCGGTTCCGATGTCGATCTACGCGGCCACCGCCTCGGCCCGCCTGCGCAGTCTCGGCATCCGGGCGCCCGGCGCGACCATCGCCCTGGTCGGCGGTGTGCTGGCCGCGGCCATGTCGGCCCTGTCCGCGCTGTTGAGCTGGGTGCTGTCGCGCCCTGAGGTGCTCGCCGAGCCCGCCGTGGTCCGGGCCCTGCAAGACCTCGCCTTCGCCACCGGCGGCACCGGGCACGTCGTCTTCCTGGGGCTGCTCGTGGCGGGCATCGCCGTACCGGGGCTGCTGGCCGGCCTGCTGCCACGCCCGCCGGCGCTCGCCGGTCTGGCCGTCGCCGCGGTCGCCGAACTGTCCATCCTCACCCTGCTGGTCTCCGACGCGGCCATTCTGCTGCCCATAGCCCGGTTCACCGCCCTGGCCTGGCTCGTCGCCGCCGGCTTCCTCCTGCCCCGCACCCGGTCCAACAAGGCCGGAACGCGCCTGAGCCGGGCCGGATCGTCGACGGCGGAGGAGGGGACCGCGTGAACACCGCGATGACCGAGCGACTTATCCGGTTCCAGCACCCCGAGAAGGTCCTGGGATACCTCGGAGGGCTCGACGACGATCGCATCGCCGCCCTGTTCGGGCTGGACCTGGACTCCTACCGGCGGTCGCGCCGGGGATACGACGAGCAGGCATGTGGCGCCGCGGCCGAACTGCTCGACGATCCCGGATTCGCGGAGAAAGTGGACCGGCTCCCCTTCAAGCCCGGTCAGCGCGTCGTGGCCCTCGGTGAGAGCACCACCGACGACCTGCTGTCATGGTTCGAGATCCTGCGCCACGTCATCGCCCTTCGGCGCCCCGCCGACGGCATCACCCTGGTGAACATGGCGGTCTCCGGGCACACGAGCACCCAGGCTCTGACCCTGCTGCCCGGACTGTCATTCCATCGCCCGGACTGGGTGCTCTGCATGCTTGGCGGCAACGACGCCCAGCGCCTCGGGCCGGCAGACGGGCCAACCTGGTCAGTCTCCCCGAGACCGGGCGCAACCTCCGCGTCCTGCGTGATCTCGTCGCGCGGAGCGATGGGCGTGGATCACCCCGACCGCGGTGGACGAGACCCGCGTCGCGGCCTACCAGCCGTTCCGGCGAGCCGGGATCACCTGGGCCAACCGCGACCTCGACGCCATCGGGCGGATCCTGACCGCGCGGCCGGACCTCACGGTCGACGGCTACGCCGTCATCGCCCGGCAGCCGGGGGAACGGTTTCACCTTGAGGACGGACTGCACCTCATTCCCAATGTGATACACGATCACTCTCAAGGTCACGAGCAAGCCCACCACCCCGCCGCCCGCCGAGCTGATATCGGTTCGTCCCAGGAGATCCGGTGGTCGTGCATCCAGGCCAGGGAGTTCTTCCTGGTCATCCGCCGCATGATCATCGGGAGCACGAGGTCGCGGACGAGGGCGCCGGTCGCTCCCGGGGCCTTGCCGCTCCCGTTGCGTCTGCCCTGTGCGACGATCCGCTCCACCCGGCCGCGCCGCAGCCGCTCGAAGGCGGCGAACGCGTCGCGCGTGTGGGGGACGTCGCGCAGGCATTTGGCCAGCACCACCGCGTCCTCGATCGCCATGGACGCGCCCTGCCCTGACGAGGGCGAGGTGGCGTGCGCGGCGTCGCCCAGGATCACCATGCGCTCGTTGAACCACTTCGGGACGGTCGGGAAGTCATAGGTGTTCCAGCCCGCCAGGATGTGGCCGGTCGCGCCGATGATGTCGAGCATCGGCCCGTTGTCGTCCTCGAACAGCTTCACCAGCCTGGCACGCCACTGCTCGGGCGTGATCGCCGCGAGCTCCTCCGGGCTCGGCTCCCTGGGGCTCGGCGGGTTGGCGAACCACCACACCTGCCCGTCCGGATGGATCAGATACCCGAAGAAGCACTTCTTGCCGAAGACGAAGTAGGAGGTGTCCGGCCGGCCGGGCACCTTCACGCCGTCCGCGAAGCCCCCCGTGTTCAGCAGCCCGACGTGCCGGGCGCGCGGTGCGCCGGCGTCGATGAGCGTGCGGGTGCGCGAGCGCAGCCCGTCGGCGCCGATCAGCAGGTCGCCCTCGGCCGTGCTCCCGTCGGCGAAGGTCGCCCGCACCCCGTCGCCGGTGATCGAGGCGTCGGTGAGGCGCCTGCCGTACCGGATCGGCACGCCGCGCCGTACGGCCTCGTCGCGCAGCGCCCGGTAGAGGTCGGCGCGCCTCAGCGTGCGGCCGGGCTGCCGGAAGGAGGCCAGCACCCTGCCCTGTCCGTTGCTCATCTCCATCCGGGGCGAGTCCATGCCCAGGTCGCGGACGAGATCGTGCAGGCCGAGGGGGCGCAGGGCCTCAAGCCCGTTGGCCGCGAGTGTCAGGAAGGCGCCCACCCCCTCGGAACCGTGGTCGTAGGCCTCGAAGACCTCGGCGTCCACGCCGGCACGCCGCAGGGCCATGGCGGTCACCGGGCCGGCGATTCCTCCACCGATGACCAGAGCTTTTTAGTCATGTAATGACTATACATAATATGACTATGGTTTGGCGGGCAGTACGATGTGCGGCATGTCCCCGAGGCGATCCCCGCTGGCCATGGCGCTGCTCTCCCTGGTCTCCGAGGCGCCCATGCACGCGTACCGGATGCAGCAGTTGATCAAGGAGCGGCACAAGGACGACGTGGTCAACGTCGCGCAGCGCAACAGCGTCTACCAGACCATCGACAGGCTGCTCCGCGACGGGCTCATCGCGGTCCGCGAGACCTCGCGCGAGGAGAACCGCCCGGAAAGGACCGTCTACGGACTCACCGACACGGGCCGCGCGACGCTGCGGCGGTGGATGCTGGAGATGCTCTCCACGCGAGCCCGCGAGTTCCCCGAGTTCCCCGCCGCGCTCGCCTTCCTGCCCGTGCTGCCCCCCGAGGAGGCGCGCGCCGCGCTTGAGGAGCGCCTGACCTCCCTGCGGGCGCGACTGTCCGCGATGGACACCGAACTGGCCGAGGCGGGGAGGTTCCTGCCCCGGGTCTTCCTCGTGGAAACCGAGTACCAGCGGGCCGTGATCGGCGCCGAGATCGACTACGTCCGGAGTCTCGCCGGCGACCTGCGCGAGGACCGCGTCACCTGGGACCACCGCCCGTGACGACCGGACGATCCGCGATGAATCCGGGTCCATCCGGCTGGGCTGAGGTCATCGTATTTCCCCAGATGGCGGATAAAAGTCGTGTACTCGGCGTTTTCTACGGGAGAGGCTGCGCCGTACACGGGTTGAGGCGAACGGCGGGGGTGGAATGGCCGCGCTGTGGTGTGGGCCTGCCCGGGTGGCGATGTGCCGCGCGGATGGCGGTGACCTGGCCGGGGCCGGTTGGTTCACGGGGAGTTGGCTGTTTAACGTGATATAAATGCTGAAAATTATCCATCTACGGGAATTTTGGCATGCGGACTATTTGTAGTGGTATGAGGGTTTTTGCGTTGACTGCGGCGGCCTTCGCTACCCTGATTCTCGTGGTGGGCAGTCTGGTCGCCATCACCCCCCGAAGCGCCCTCTCGGCTTCCGCCGTGAGCTCCACGGTGAGTGTCGGCGCGAGTTCCGGTGTGGGGGTGAATAAGCAGGCGGTCAGCACCTCCGTGGTGAGAATCGACGGAAAGTCCTACCTCAAGGTGCGGGTGACCAGCGGGTACGGCGTTACCCGGCGGTTCGCCGTCACGCAGCGCGTCTGCGAGAAGGGGACGTGCCGGACGGTTACCACGACCCTGCTGGTGAAGGCGGCCCGGACGGCGTGGCAGGGCAGGTATCTCGGCACCGGCACCTACAAGAAGGACGGTGCTCCCTCCACCTCGGTGACGGCGCCGACCCCCAAGCCCACACCGGCCGCCATCGTCACCCTGACCCCGCGGGCGACCCCGACCGTGACCCTCACCGTGACTCGGACGGTGATGGCCACCGCGACGGTGACAGCCACCGCGACGGTCACCGTTATGCCCACCCCCACCCCCACCCCCACCCCCACCGTGACCGTCACCGGGTCGCCGGTGACCGACACCCTCTGCGGTGCGCGCGCCAACCCCTACGGATTCACCTACTGCGTCACGGAGAACAGGGTGTATCCGTCCGACAAGACCGGGGTGTGCGAGGTCTTCGCCTGTATCGACAACTTCGACAACGGGACGGGCTACCTGGTCGAGTGCCGCGACGGAATGGTGAGTATGTCGGGCGGGCTCTCCGGGGTCTGTTCCTACCATGCTGGATGGCTCCGGGACATATACCGAAACGCCGTGTAGACGGGTGCGGCGCTGTCCACCGCGCCCCCGGTGAGATCGATCCGGAGGGCGCCGCGTTAGGGGTGTGCTCTTGTGGGTGGGGGTGTCACGCCTCCGGCTGGTGGCGCTTCCTGTCGGCGTCCATCCCCATGAGCAGGGTGAGCGCGACGACGATGACGGACGACGAGACGATCCACCATGTCGGATCGGGGAGCAGCAGGGGGAGCGCGAGAACCGGGTGCCAGCCGAACAGCTTGGCCACGAAGGGCATCACGCCCTCGTAGACGCCGATCAGCAGCACCACGGTTAAGATCGCGTCTTGCGACTTCGAATCCTTCATAACTGTCAATCGTGACCTGCCCGCCGCCCTGCCGGTAGGGACCAATGCCGATACCATGCCCACCTGGTATTGAACGGTTTGCCAATGCCGTTTCGCGGGGAATCGCTCAGATAAGGGCCGCTCAGAGCCCCGGCAGGGAACCGTTCAGAGCCTCGGCACGACGTGGCCGAGGCGGAACACGCGTGCCGGGTCGTAGCGGTCCTTGAGCTCGACGAGCCGGCGCAGCACCGGCTCCGGCCACGCGCGGGCGAGCTGGGCCGGAGCCAGCGCGGATCCCTGGAAGTTGAGCAGTGACCCTCCGGTCGACCAGGGGGCCAGGGCGTCGAGAACGGCCTGGCCGGTCGCCGGGATCACGGTCTCCAGCAACTCCGGTACGGGAGCGCCGATGACCAGTACGGAGAAGGCCGCGTCGCGCCCGCCGACGGCGTTCGGCCGCTCCGGCGCACGGCCCAGCGCCCCGCCCAACTGGCGCAGTTCCACGACGGAGAGGGGGACGTCGGCGGCCGGACCGGCGACCGCCAGGATCGCCTCCACGGTCTCGGCGGTGAGCTCGCGCAGCAGGGTGCCGCGATCCCAGGCCGGCATCGGCGTCACCGGGTCGTTGTGCACGGTGTCGAGCGCGGTGAACGGCAACCGCGCGACCGTGTCGAGGATCGGCTCGGCGGCGGCGCGCATCGGGGCGAGCAGGCCCTCCGCCTCCTGTGCCCCGCCCAGGTGGGTGAAGCGCAGGTGAACCACGAAGCGTCCCCGCAGCTGCGGCGGCAGCTCCGGCAGCGGCGGCAGGCGCAGCATCGCCACCGAGGTGCCGGTGGCCTCCGGCAACGTGCCGGTCCAGCGCCGGTAGGCGTGCAGGACGGCGGCCGCGTCCTCGGCGCCGTAGTAGAGGCCACCCCCGTACAGCGAGGTCACCGGGAACAGGTCGACCACCATGGAGGTGACCACGCCGAAGCTTCCCTTGCCGCCGCGCAGCGCCCAGAACAGGTCGGGTTCCCGCCGGGTGTCGGCCACCCGGACCAGCCCGTCCGCGGTCACCACGGTGATCTCCCGCACATGGTCGGCGGCGAAGCCGAAGGCGCGCGAGATCGGGCCGATGCCGCCGCCCAGGGTGTAGCCCACCGCGCCCACACCGGATGCCGAGCCGCTCAGGGGCGCCAGGCCGTGCGGTGCCGTCGCGGCGATGACCTCGCCCCAGGTGCAGCCCGCGCCGATCCGCGCGCCACGGGTGGACGGGTCCACGTGGATGTCACGCATCCTCGACGTGCTGATCAGCACCGCCCCGTCGGCGGGCTGAACCGCCCCGTGGCCGGTCGCCTGGACGGCGACGGGCAGGGAGTGGGTCGTCGCGAAGCGGATCGCGGCGGCGACGTCCTCGGCGCCGGTGGCGGCCACGACGACGGCGGGGTGGTGCCGGACGGCGAGGTTGAAGGCCGCGGCCTCCTCCTCGAAGCCGTGCTGTCCCGGTGACAGAACGGGGCCGGACACCTGGCGGCGCAGGGCCTCCACCGCCATGCCGAAGCGGTCCGTTTCCGGGGAGACGGTACTCATGGATCTTCTCCTGTCGGTGAATCTGCCGGTGAATCTGTTCACGAGGTCGTGGTGAGGGCCGGGGCGCGGCCGGGTGCGAGTGGCCCGGCCGCTCCTTTCTCGCAGACCGCGCTGGGAAACGGCTGCACAGTCACTGGTGACCGGCTGCGGGGACGGACGCTCGTGCCCCGCCCGGCGACGGTGAGCGGGGTACGGCCCGCCGCGTGCCTCCCCGCCGCCGGGGACGCCGGATCGGGAGGCGCCGCGTCCACGGCGGGGGTGGTCGCGCCGCCCCCGCCCCCGCGGGGGCCGGGGTCGTCGGGGTGTCTCTTGGGCGATGGTTTGGGGCTTCCGGGGAGTTCCGTCGGGAAATACCCTTGCGAAGCATGATTGACGTGGAGCTGCGTGGTTGGCGGCCCAGTGACGTCGGGGTCGTGATCGACGCGTTCAGGTCACCGGACGTGGCGGGGCAGGCGTCCCGGCCGATCGACACGGCTCAGGCGGCGCTGGAGTGGATGGGGCTGTGGGGTTTCCGCGACGACGCGCGGGCGTTCGCGGTGGTGGTGGGCGGCCGGGTGGTGGGGAACGTCGCGGTGAGCGACATCGACGCGCACGACACCGGCTGGGTGTCATACTGGATCGTTCCGTACGCCCGGGGCCGTGGGGTGGCGGTGGCCGCGGCCGTGAAACTGGCGGAGTGGGCGTTCCGTGAGCGGGGGCTGTTCCGGCTGGAGCTGGGGCACCGGCTCAGCAATCTCGCCTCCTGCGCGGTGGCGACCAGGGCGGGGTTCGTGGCCGAGGGAATCGAGCGGGCCAAGCTGAGCCACGACGGTGTCCGGTACGACGTCGAACGGCACGCCCGCCTGGCCACCGACTGATCCGGCCGATCTGCGGCCCTGATTTCCCGCCCGGCCGGGAGTGGGACGGCGGTTCAGTCGCTCAGCAGCAGGACGGACAGGAAGGCGGCTTTCGGGGTGTCGTCGGCGACGGCGTCGGCGAGTACGTTCCGGATCGCCTCGTAGGCGGCGGGGTCGGCATCCCGCAGCACCGCCGACCGCGACCAGATCAGCAGGTGCTCTCCCTCGGGCAGCCACGTCAGATCGGTCAGGCAGTCGTAGAGCGCGTCGAGGTTGTGCCCGAAGTAGTCGGGGAACCACAGGGCCACGGCGATGGCGGCCATGGCCTCGGCGGAGGTGGTGATCTGTGAACCGTCGATTCGGTGTGTTCGGGCGCCGACGTGCGCGGCCTCGGTGATCCGCGGGTCCTCTTCGAACGTTCCCCTGTGCACCGCCGACTACCTCCGCACGTCGACGACGACGAAGGAGCGGTAGTGGTCGCCGGTGTAGTAGATCTCCCGGGTTCCGTCGCCGCTGATCAGCCGCCGCGCTCCCCGGTCGCGGCTGCCGGGGGTGGGCACCGTGTACTCCCGGTAGTACCCCCGGTCCCGCGACGGCAGGCGGCCCTCCCGGTTCTGGAAGACCACGCCGTCGCGCGAGTAGGGGAAGGGGCCGCCGTTCACGACGAGCCGCCAGGTGACGGCGGCCTCGGCGGGCAGCTCGGACAGTGCCTTGACGGGCAGCGCGCGGGTTGTCCCCGCGCGGGGGCGAGGCGTACCGCCGGGCGCGGTGGGCGAGACGGGCGCGGTGGGTGAGACGCGGTGGGTGGCGCTCGGCCCGGCGTTCTCCGTGGGCGAGGTGTGAGCCCGCACCGCCGTCTCGGCGGGCGCGCATCCGGCCAGCAGTAGCACGGCGGAGGCGAGCGCGACAATTCCCCGATGTATCACCTGGCCAAGCTACCTGGCTGCGAATCGGGAGAAACGGTGAGGTAGGTGTGGCGACCCGAAAGGATTGGACAAATATTGTCCGGTTGTCAGACAGTATGGGGATGAAGCTCGCCGTCGTGGGGGCCGCCGTGCTCTGGGGTACCGCGGGCACCGCGGGGCTGCTGGCCGCCGGGGTCGACCCGGTCTCCCTGGCCTCGGCCCGCCTGGTGGTCGGAGGGCTGGTGCTCGGGGCCGTCGCGGGGCCGGCTCTGCGGCTGCTGCCCCGCAGGGGCCTGCTCGTCTCCGCCGCGGTCGCCGTGGCCGCGTATCAGCTCTGCTTCTTCGCGGCGGTCGGCCTGACCGGTGTGGCCGTCGGCACCGTGGTCGCCATCGGCAGCGGTCCCGTCTTCACCGGCCTGCTCTCCTGGCTGCTCGACGGTCACCCTCCCACCCGGCGCTGGGCCGGGGCGACCGCGGTGGCGATCGCGGGCTGTGCCGTACTGACCGGTGGCGGAGGCGAGGCGCGGGTGGACGGTGTGCTGCTCGCGCTGCTCGGCGGCCTGCTCTACGCGTTCTACGCGGTGACGGCCGCCCGGGTGATCGGCGCCGGGGCCCCGTCCAACGCGGTGATGGGCGCGATGTTCGGCGGGGCCGCCGTCGTCATGTTCCCGGTCCTGCTCTGGACGGGCACCGCCTGGCTCACCGAGCCGCGCGGCCTGCTCACCGCCCTCTACCTCGGCTGCGCCACCACCGCGCTGGCCTACCTCCTGTACGGCAGGGGCCTGCGCGCCACCCCCGTGGCGATCGCCGCCACCCTCGCCCTCGCCGAACCCGCGGTCGCCGCCCTGCTCGGCGTGGTGGTGCTCGGCGAGCGGCTCACGCCGGTATCGGCCGGTGGGCTGGTGCTGCTCGGGGTGAGCCTGGTCGCGGTGGCCCTTCCGGAGCGTCGGGCGCCGGCGCTGGAGGCGTCGGCGTGACCGTCCCGATCCGTCCCGTCTCGGCCGTCGGCGCCCTCGCGGACGCCCTGCGCCGGCGGGTGCTCTCCGGTGAGATGGCGCCGGGCACCGCGCTGCCGGAAGCGGCTCTACGCCGTGCTGGCCGCCGAGACCAGGCTCGGCCTGGTGCGGTTGCGGGCCGTCTACCCCGACCGGGAGGTGCTGGTCGCCGAGCATCGGGACCTGCTGGAGGCGATCGGCCGAGGCCCGGTGGAGGACGCCAGGCGAGCCGTCGCCGCGCACCTCGATCACGGCTGGGGTGAGCGGCGGCCTCGGGCGGCCCGGCGCCGGGGCGGGGCGGGGGGCGCGGGTTCGCCGGAGCGCGGATAGCCCCGGGGCGCCGGCTCCGGGGTGGCCGTTGTCTGCCGAGTTGCCCGGCTCTCTTGCCTCGGGTGCCGTGCAGTCGTCACAATCGCGGCCATGTACGGCAATTCAGCGCCGGACTCCTATGTGTACGTGACCGAGGAAGGCGTGACCCGTCACCACGAGGACGGCAGCGTCGACGCTCTCGCGTGGGAGGACGTCGTCGAGGTGCGAGTGGTGGGCGGTAGAGACTCCGACATTCTCTACATTCTTCTCGACCGTGGCGGTCAGAGGTGTGTGGTGCCCGAATCGGCGATCGACGCGACCTTCCTCACTCGGCTCTGCTATTTGCCCGACTTCGATGCCGATCGGCTTGGCGCGGCGGTGGACGCGGCCGGTGACGGTTATGTCGTTGTCTGGCGGAGTCCCGACCCTCCGGCGTCTCTCCCGGATTTCGAATATGACTGACCCTCGACTGGTCGGTGAATTTATTCGGTCAAACGTACATGTTTGGACCGTTCCGTCAAGATGTTCGCTCTGTCCCGCTTAGGCCAGTAGTGGACAGTGGGGCGCTATTCCCCTGTTGAAAGGTGATCACTAGGATTTCCATGGGTATCCACGGTCCTGGTGTATTTCGGGAAAACTGTCAACCCTTGAAATGAGATGCGCGTCCCGTAGCTGTTAACGCTGGGGCATCTGGGTGGGGTGGTATGAAAGTGGGGACAGAGGAGCCCGCTGTTACGCTCCTCAACGGTTCGGTCAGGACGGCTCCAAGCATCTGGACCCGCTCCTACGCAAGGATTCTGCTGGCTGGAGATCTGGCCTGCGCGGTGGTCGCCTGTGAGTCGGTCCTCGGGGTCCGGCTCTGGTTCGGCGCGTTCATTCCCAGGACGGAGGCGCTGCTCGGGTTCGGCCTCGCCCTGGCGTGGCCGCTGTCGCTGGCGATCGGAGGCGCCTATCGCAAGCGTGCGCACGGTGAGGGGACGGAGGAGTTTCGGGCGGTTTTCGATGGCGGGGTCGGTTTGACGGCCGCTGTCGCAATTGGGGCTTATGCCACACAGACGACGATTGCCCGTAGTTTCGTGATGGCGATGTTCCCCCTCGCCCTTGTTCTCACGATTTTTTTCCGCTACCGGATGCGTAAACGGCTGCACCGCCGGCGCTCCCTCGGTGACTACATGCGGCAGGTGGTCGCCGTCGGGCACCGCGAATCGGTGCTTGACCTGGTGCTGCAACTACGCAGACAGCCCCACCACGGCATGACCGTGGTCGCCGTGTGCCTGCCGTCGGGGCCCGAGGCGATGGACGTCGACGGGATCCCGGTCTACGGCGGCTTCACCGACGTCGCCGCGGTGGTGGCCAAGGTCGACGCCGACGCCGTCGCCATCCTGGCCTGCCCCGAGCTCGACGGCGTCGCGCTGCGCAGGATCGCCTGGGGCCTGGAGGACGCGCGCACCGACCTGTTCGTGGCGCCCGCCCTGATGGACGTGGCGGGCCCGCGCATCAGTATCCGCCCGGTGGCCGGGATGCCGCTGCTCCACGTCGAACATCCCGAGTTCGACGGCGCCAAGCAGCTCGCCAAGAGCCTGTTCGACCGGGTCGCCGCCGGCTTCGCACTGCTGCTGCTGGCCGTGCCCATGCTGGTCATCACCGCGGCGATCCGCGCGACCAGTCCGGGACCGGCGCTGTTCCGCCAGGTCAGAGTGGGCAGGGGCGGTGTGGAGTTCAGGGTCCTGAAGTTCCGCACCATGGTCAACGACGCGGAACGGCTCAAGCTCGACCTGCGGCGGCACAACGAGTTCAGCGGCGTGCTCTTCAAGATGAAGAAGGACCCGAGGATCACCCGCGTCGGGACCTTCCTGCGCAGGTACTCCCTGGACGAGCTACCGCAGCTGATCAACGTGATCCGGGGGGAGATGTCGCTCGTCGGGCCGAGGCCGCCGCTGCCCGACGAGGTCGCGCAGTACGGCGCCGACGTGCGCCGCCGCCTGGTCGTCAAGCCGGGCATGACCGGCCTCTGGCAGGTCAGCGGTCGCTCCGACCTGAGCTGGGAGGAGTCGGTCCGCCTGGACCTGCGCTACGTCGAAAACTGGTCGCTCTTTCTGGACCTGCAGATCCTCTGGAAGACCTGGAGCGCCGTCACCGGCGGAGAAGGGGCCTACTAGCAGTGAAAGCTCTCGTGCTCGCGGGCGGATCGGGCACCCGGCTACGGCCGATCACCCACACCTCCGCCAAACAGCTCGTCCCGGTGGCCAACAAGCCCGTGCTCTTCTACGGGCTGGAGGCCATCGCGGCCGCCGGGATCAGCGAGATAGGGATCGTCGTCGGCGACACGCAGGCCGAGATCGAGGCGGCCGTGGGCGACGGCTCCGCGCTCGGCCTGCGGGTCACCTACCTGCGCCAGCGGGCCCCGCTCGGGCTCGCCCACGCGGTGCTGATCGCCCGCGACTACCTCGGCGACGACGACTTCGTCATGTATCTCGGTGACAACTTCATCCTCGGCGGCATCGGCGACCTGGTGGACCGGTTCGCCCGCGACCGGCCGGCCGCCCAGATCATGCTCACCCGGGTCGGCGACCCCCGGCAGTTCGGCGTCGCCGAGCTCGACGCCGGTGGGCGGGTCATCGGGCTGGAGGAGAAGCCGGACAACCCCAAGAGCGACCTCGCCCTCGTCGGCGTCTACCTGTTCACCCCGGCGATCCACGAGGCCGTGGCCGAGCTCAAGCCGTCGTGGCGGGGCGAGCTGGAGATCACCGACGCGCTCCAGTGGCTGATCGAGCAGGGGCACTGGGTCGAGTCCACCGTCATCTCCGGCTACTGGAAGGACACCGGGAACGTCACCGACATGCTTGAGGTCAACCGGCTCGTCCTGGAGTCCCTGGACGGCCGGATCGACGGCCGGGTGGACGACGCCAGCGAGCTGATCGGCCGGGTGGTCGTCGAGGCGGGCGGCGTGGTGCGCAGATCCCGCATCGTCGGTCCGGCGATCATCGGCGCCGGGGCCCGCGTGGTGGACAGCTACATCGGTCCCTTCACCTCGATCGCGGCCGACTGCGTGGTCAGCGGCAGCGAGATCGAGTACTCGATCGTGCTGCCCAGGGCCTCGATCTCCGGGGTGTCCCGCATCGAGGCGTCGCTGATCGGCCATGACGTCGAGGTCACCCCGGCCCCCAACACCCCCAGAGCCCACCGTCTCGTGCTGGGCGATCACAGCAAGGTGCAGATCAGTTCATGAAGGTCCTGGCTGTCGGCTGTGCCGGGCTCATCCATCCCCGGCACGCCGCCGAACCTCCCCTGGACCGGTCCATTCGGGGGAGACGCGCGGCCGTTCACGGCCCGACGGTGTCCACCACGCGCCGCGGCGGCACCCGCCACGGTCCCTACCAGTGTCCGGAGAAGATGATTCCTCCCTTCGTCGTCAACCCGCTGCCCAGAGCCGGAGGCCACGTCGCCGGCCGGTGCTCCGCCACCCGGCTCGCCGCCGGGCGCGCGCCCGCCGGCACCCAGGGCGGGGAGGTCCGATGAGCCGGTGGCTGGTCACCGGCTCATCGGGCATGCTCGCGACCGAGTTGCTGGCCCACCTGGCGGCGGCCGGGGAGCCGGTCGTCGCGCTCCGCAGGGACGACCTCGACCTGTGCGACGGGCCCGCCGTACGCGAACGGGTGGCGGAGCACCGGCCGGAGATCGTGGTGAACTGCGCGGCGTGGACGGCGGTGGACGACGCCGAGGCGCGCGAGGACGAGGCGCTCGCCGTCAACGGGCACGGGACGCGGACGCTGGCCGAGGCGTGTGAGCGGGCCGGCGCGCGGATGATCCAGCCCTCCACCGACTACGTCTTCGACGGGACCGCCCTGGACCCCTACCGTGAGGACGCGCCGACCTCGCCGGTCAACGCCTACGGGCGGACCAAGCTCGCCGGCGAGCGCGCCGTGCTGGAGGTGCTGCCCCGCACCGGCTACGTGGTGCGGACCGCCTGGCTGTACGGCGCGACCGGCAGGAGCTTCGTCCGCGCGATCGCCGCGGCCGAGAGGACCAGGCCGGTCCTGGAGGTCGTCGAGGACCAGGTCGGCCAGCCCACCTGGGCGGGTGACCTGGCCGGCTGGATCGTCGCGCTGGGGCGGTCCGCGCCTCCGGCGGGTGTCTACCACGCCACCGCCTCCGGCCAGACGAGCTGGTACGACTTCGCCAGGGAGATCTTCAGCCTGGTCGGCGCCGACCCGGACCGGATCACCCCGGTCTCCTCCAAGGACTTTCGGCGGCCCGCGCCGCGCCCGGCCTACAGCGTGCTGGGGCACGACCGCTGGAACCGGGCGGGGCTGCCGGCGTTGCGCGACTGGCGAGAGGCGTTACGGGAATCCGATGTGCTCGTCAGCGACTAGGCGTGGAGGGGGCGCGTTCCGGCGTGGCCGGGTGGTGACCGGACGGGGTGAGATCGCCGCGGTCGCGCCGGGCGAGGCTCTCGTAGTGGGCGAGGCACGCGCCGTGGTCGGGCAGCAGGCCCGCGGCCAGGGCCTCCTGGAGGGTGGGGGCGGCGGCGTCCTTGTCCGACAGGATCGGCTCCAGGCCGGCGGGCCAGTCGATCCCGATGGCCGGGTCCAGCGGGTGGACCTCGTGTTCGCGTCCGGGGGCGTAGGGCCGCGAGCACAGGTAGACGATCGTCGCCGACTCGCTCAGCGCCATGAAGGCGTGGCCGATCCCCTCGGCGACGTAGAGGCCGCGGCGGGTCTCGTCGTCCAGGCGCACGGCCTCCCAGCGGCCGAACGTGGGCGAGCCGGCGCGGATGTCCACCACCACGTCGAGGACGGCCCCGGAGACGCACGTGACGTACTTGGCCTGGCCGGGGGGCACGTCCGCGAAGTGGATGCCCCGCAGGACGCCACGCCGGGAGACCGAGCAGTTGACCTGGGCGAGGTCCATCGGACGCCCGGTGGACTCCCGCAGGTCGGCCGCGCGGTAGCTCTCCAGGAACGCGCCGCGTGGATCGGTGTGGACACGCGGGGTGTGGCACCAGGTTCCGTCGATGCTGAGGGGTTCCATGGGGCGAAGCATGCCACAGCGGGCGGTTGTAACACCCCCGAAAGATCAGGCGAAATCCTAGGGTTCGAAGGCGATGAAATGATCTTGATGGATACCGGCGGAGCCGCGGCGCGCGGCGAGGGAGCGTAGTGATGACAATCTGCCGGCTGTGTGGTTCGACGAGCCTCGCCAGCGTCGTCGACCTTGGGGCGACACCCCCCTGTGAACGGTTTCTCACCGCCGAACAGCTCGACGAGCCCGAGGTCACCTACCCGCTGCACCTGAGGGTGTGCACCGGCTGCGGGCTGGCGCAGATCCCGCCGCTGATCACCCCGGAGGACACCTTCACCGAGTACGCCTACTTCTCGTCCTACTCGACGTCGTGGGTGGAGCACGCGAGGCGGTTCGTGCACGGCGCGGTCGACCGGCTGGGGCTGGACGACGGCTCGTTCGTGGTCGAGGTGGCCAGCAACGACGGCTACCTGCTCGGGCACGTGGTCGACCTGGGCATCCGGTGCCTCGGCGTCGAGCCGTCCAGGAACGTCGGCCAGGCGGCCAGGGAGCGGGGCGTGCCGACCGTCACCGCGTTCCTCGGCCCCGAGACGGGCGCCGGGGTGCGCGCGGAGCACGGGCCCGCCGACCTGGTGGTGGCCAACAACGTCTACGCCCACATCCCCGACGTCGCCGGGTTCACCAGGGGGCTGCGGGCGCTCGTGGCCGACGACGGCTGGGTCTCCGTCGAGGTCCAGCACCTGCTGACGCTGATGGAGCACAACCAGTACGACACGATCTACCACGAGCACTTCCAGTACTACACGGTCGCCTCCGCGCAGCGCGCCCTGGCCTCCGGCGGCCTGTCCCTGGTGGACGTCGAGCCGCTGCCCACACACGGAGGCTCGATCCGCCTGTGGGCGCGGCCCGAGGAGGCGGCGGGCGAGCCCGGCGAGCGGGTGGCCGAGGTGCTCGCCGCCGAGAAGGCGGCGGGCCTGCACGAGCTGTCGGGATACGCCGAGTTCGCCGCGCGGGTGGCCCGGGTACGGCGAGACCTGCTGAGATTCCTCGTCGAGGCCGCCGAACAGGGGAGGACCGTGGTCGGCTACGGCGCGCCCGGCAAGGGCAACACGCTGCTCAACCACTGCGGGATCCGCGCCGACCTGCTCCGGTACACGGTGGACCGCAACCCCTACAAGCACGGCAGGTTCACCCCCGGCACCCGGATCCCGATCCTGCCGCCCGAGCGGATCGCCGAGGACCGGCCCGACTACGTGCTGGTCCTGCCCTGGAACCTCCGTGAGGAGCTCACCGGCCAGCTGTCCTTCGTCCACGACTGGGGAGGCCGGCTGGTCTTCCCGATTCCCAGCCTGGAGATCGTCGAGGTGAACCCGTGAAGGTCGTTCTCTTCTGCGGTGGATACGGAACGCGGATGCGCAGCGGCACCCCGGGCGACGTGCCCAAGCCCATGCAGCTCGTGGGGCCCCGGCCGCTGATCTGGCATGTGATGCGGTACTACGCCCACTTCGGGCACACCGAGTTCGTCCTCTGCCTCGGGTACGGCGCGCACCACATCAAGGACTTCTTCCTCAACTACCAGGAGGCCACCTCCAACGACTTCGTGCTGCGCGGCGGTGAGGTCGAGCTGCTCTCCACCGACATCTCCGACTGGTCGATCTCGTTCGTGCAGACCGGGATCGAGTCGCCGATCGGCGAGCGGCTCCGCCGGGTCCGCGAGCACCTCGACGGTGACGAGATGTTCCTGGCGAACTACGCCGACGTGCTCACCGACGCGCCGCTGCCGGAGATCGTCGACCGTTTCGCCGCGTCCGGCGCCGGCGCCTCCATGATGGTCGTCCCGCCGTCGGACACCTTCCACTGCATCGAGCTCGGCGAGCACGGCATGGTCGGCGGGATCACGCCGGTCAGCCAGATGCCGCTCTGGGTCAACGGCGGGTACTTCGTGCTCCGCCAGGAGGTCTTCGACCACATCCCGCCGGGCGGCGACCTCGTCGCGGACGGCTGCGCCGAGCTCGCCAAGCGCGGCAGGATGCTCGCCTACCCGCACCGGGGGTACTGGCGGCCGACCGACACCGTCCGGGAGCGGATCGCCCTGGACGAGGCGTACTCGCGCGGCGACCGGCCGTGGGCGCTCTGGGAGCGCGAACCGGCGGGGCGGGCGTGATCGGGTTCAGGCCGGGGGAGGTGCGCCGGATCGCGCTGCTCGCCGCGCACTGCGACGACATCGCCATCGGCGCGGGCGGCACCCTGCTCACCGCCTGCGGCGGGCGCCCCGGGGTCCGGGTGGACGCGCTGGTGCTCTCCGGCGGCGGCACCGAGCGGGAGGACGAGGAGCACGCGGCGCTGACGGCCTTCTGCCCCGGCGCCGACCTGCGGCTCACCGTGCTGAAGCTGCCCGACGGGCGGCTGCCCTCCCACTGGGAGGAGGCCAAGACCGCCGTGGAGGAGCTGCGCGCGCGGACCGAGCCCGATCTGCTGTTCGCCCCGCACCCCGCGGACGCCCACCAGGACCACCGGGGCCTGGCGAAGCTGGTGCCCACGGCCTTCCGCGACCACCAGGTGCTCGGCTACGAGATCGTCAAGTGGGACGGCGACCTCGGACGGCCGTCGGCCTACCAGCCGCTCGCGCCCGAGGTGGCCGAGGCGAAGGTGGCCCTGCTCCAGCGGCACTACCCCTCACAACGGCGACGTCCCTGGTACGACCGCGAGGCGTTCCTCGGACTGGCCCGCATCCGCGGTATCGAGTGCCACTCGCGCTACGCGGAGGCGTTCCACACGAACAAGCTGACTCTCGATCTGACTGGAGGATGAACCGGATGCGCGTGCTGCTGACCGGGCACCAGGGGTACCTGGGAAGTGTGATGGCCCCGGCGCTCGCCGGAGCGGGCCACGAGGTGATCGGCCTGGACTCCGGGCTGTTCGCCGACTGCCTCCTGGGGCCCGCGCCCGACGACCCGGCCGGTCACCCGGTCGATCTGCGGGACGTCACCGCCGCCGAACTGGCCGGCGTGGACGCCGTGGTGCACCTGGCCGCACTGTCGAACGACCCGCTCGGCTCGCTGGCGCCCGAGCTGACCTATGACATCAACCACCACGCCTCGGTACGGCTGGCCCGGCTGGCCCGCGAGGCGGGTGTGCGGCGTTTCCTGTACGCCTCCACCTGCTCGGTCTACGGCGCCTCGGGCGGCGACGACCTGGTCGGGGAGGACGCGCCGCTCCGCCCGGTGACCCCCTACGCCGAGTCCAAGGTCCGGGTCGAGGCCGACCTGGCCGACCTGGCCGACGACGACTTCACCCCGGTGTTCCTGCGCAACGCCACCGCGTTCGGGTTCTCGCCCCGGCTCCGCGCGGACATCGTGCTGAACAACCTGGTGGGGCACGCGCTGCTCTCGGGCGAGGTGCGGGTGCTGTCGGACGGCACCCCGTGGCGTCCGCTGGTCCACGCCGAGGACATCGCCGGGGCCTTCGTCCACACGCTGGCCGCCCCCCGGGACGCCGTGCACGCCAGGGCGTTCAACGTCGGCACCGAACAGAACAACGTGACCGTCGCGGAGATCGCGGCCGAGGTCGTCGAGGCGGTGCCCGGCGCCGAACTGGTGATCACCGGTGAGGCCGGCGCCGACCCGCGCTCCTACCGGGTGGACTTCTCCCGCATCCGGGCCGCGCTCCCCGGCTACCAGGCGCGCTGGACCGTCAAGGCGGGCGCGGTCGAGCTGGTGGAGACCTACGGGCGGCTGGGGCTGACCGAGCACGACTTCCAGCACCGCTTCACCAGGCTCGCGCGGCTGGCCGCCCGGCGCGCGGCCGGCACCGTCGACGACTCGCTACGACCGTCCGGGGCGGTCACCAGTGACGGTTGAGGCCGACGGGCGTGAGATGCACGCCCTGGTCAAGCGGCTCTACCCCATCTGCCGGAGCATCACAGGCGACGGGGTCCGCCGCACGCTGGACATAGTCGGGGAGTCGGTGCCGCTGGAGATCAGCGAGGTGCCGACGGGGACGGAGGTCCTCGACTGGACGGTTCCCCGGGAGTGGAACATCCGCGACGCCTACATCAAGGACGCCTCGGGCGCCCGGGTGGTCGACTTCGCCGAGTCCAACCTCCACGTGGTCGGCTACAGCGTCCCGGTGTCGGCCACCATGACCCTGGACGAGCTGCGCGAGCACCTGCACACGCTGCCCGGCCAGCCCGGCCTGATCCCGTACCGGACCAGCTACTACGCGGAGACCTGGGGCTTCTGCCTGCGGGAGAACACCCTGGCGACCCTGGGCGACGGCCCCTACGAGGTCCTGATCGACTCGACCCTGGCCGACGGGCACCTGACCTACGGCGAGTACGTCGTGCCGGGCCGGGTCGCCGACGAGGTGCTCGTCTCCTGCCACGTCTGCCACCCCTCGCTGGCCAACGACAACCTGGCGGGCATCGCGGTGGCGACCCGGCTCGCGCGCCGGCTGGCCGAGACCGCCCCGTGGTACACCTACCGCTTCCTGTTCACGCCGGGCACCATCGGCGCGATCACCTGGCTGGCGCGTAACCGGGAGCGCGTCGAACAGGTCAAGCACGGCCTCGTCCTGGCCTGCGCCGGCGACAGCGGCGTGCTGACCTACAAGCGCAGCAGGCAGGGGAACGCCGAGATCGACAGGGTGGTCCGGTACGTCCTGCGGACCTCGGGGCGCGACCACGAGATCGTCGACTTCTCCCCGTACGGCTACGACGAGCGGCAGTTCTGCTCGCCCGGCTTCAACCTGCCGGTCGGCTCCCTCACCAGGACGCCGTACGCCGGCTACCCGGAGTATCACACCTCCGCCGACGACCCGGACTTCGTCTCGCCGGAGGCGATGGCGGACACCCTGGAGACCTGCTGGGAGGTCACCCGGGTGCTGGAGCGCAACCGCCACTACCTCAACCTCAGCCCGTACGGCGAGCCGCAGCTCGGCAGGAGAGGTCTGTACGGCTCGCTGGGCGGGCGCAGCGACACCAGGCAGACGCAGATGGCGATGTTGTGGGTGCTGAACCTCTCCGACGGGGAACACAGCCTCCTCGACATCGCAGAACGGTCCCACCTGCCCTTCGCCGCCGTGGCGGACGCGGCACAGGCCCTGCGTGGTGCAGGACTCGTCAAGGAGTGGAGATGACACGGTCGCAGACCGTCACCGGTTCCGCGGTGCTCAACCTGCGGGTGGGGGAGATGGTGGAGGTGCTCGGCGAGGCCGAGATCATGGCCACGCTGGACGAGAGGGGGGAGCTGGAGGAGCTGCCCTTCATGCCGGAGATGCTGGCCTTCTGCGGGCGGCGGCTCACCGTGCACAAGGTGGCTTACAAGCTCTGCGACACCATCGGCCGCAGCGGCATGCGGAGGATGGAGCGCGCCGTGCACCTCACCGGCGCGCGGTGTGACGGGCAGGCGCACGGCGGGTGCCAGACGGCCTGCCTGATGTACTGGAAGGAGGCCTGGCTCAAGCGGGTGGACCCCGGCTCCCCCCCGCCGTCCGGCCCCCCGCCGGGTACCCACTCCGACGCGCGGTCCAACGCGCGGTCCAACGGCCTGGCCGCCGGCCGCCCCCTCCTGCCCGTTCTCCAGACGGCCGCCAGGAAGGAGCCCGGCTCCGACGGGGAGGAGCGCTTCTCCTGCCAGGCGACAGAGCTGCTGCGGGCCGCGCCCACCTGCCTGCCGCTCAAGGACGTCCGGCAGTACGTCACGGACGTGCGGACCGGCAACGCGAGCGTGTCCTTCACGCTCCGCGCGCTCCTGGTCGGGCTGTTCAACCGTTTTCAGGAGCGGAGCAGGCGGCTGCCGCGCCCGCTGCGGATCAAGGGCGGCCTGAAGTGGGGCTTCGTCCAGGGGCGGCTCGACGGCAGGACGCCGAGCGTGACGCTCGACCTCCAGCCGGGAGAGCTCGTCCGGATCAAGTCCAAGGAGGAGATCCTCAAGACGCTCAACCAGGACCTGCTCAACCGCGGGATGGGGTTCGAGGAGGAGATGTCGCGTTACTGCGGGCAGACGGCGCGGGTGCTCTCGCGGGTCGACCGCTGTATCGACGAGAGGACCGGGCGCATGCTCCGGATGAAGAGCTCCTGCATCATCCTGGACGGCATCGTCTGCGCGGGCGCGTACAGCGCCGGCTGCCCCCGGCAGTTCCTGCCGTTCTGGCGGGAGATCTGGCTTGAGCGGGTCAAGGAACCCGCCTGATCGAACCGGGACGCTGAGGCGGTGGCGGCGATGGCGACGGGCGATGGCGGCGACGGTCCGGCACCTGGCCGGTGAAGGGTAAGACATGGAACACACAGAGGGCGCCGGACCGGCGACGGTGGACGCGGAGTCCGGCCGATCGGGCACGGCCGCCTCCCAGGCGGGGGAGATCGGCCGTCAAGCCGGTCGCGGGCTGCGCTGGAGCGTGCTGGGCAACCTGGTGCTCAAGGCCGGTTCGTTCGCGATGAGCCTGGTCCTCGCCCGGCTGCTGGTGCCGGAGGACTTCGGTGTCTACGCCATCGCGCTGTCGGCGAGCCAGTTCGTCATCTACATCAACGACGCCGGCATCATCTCCGCCACCGTGCAGTGGCGGGGCAGGCTGGAGGACATGGCCCCCACGGCGACGGTCGTGGCCATCTCGTCGAGCGTCGCCCTGTACGGGGTGTTCTGGATCATCGCACCGTACTTCGCGGCCATGTCGGGCAGCGAGAGCGCCACCGGGGTGATCCGGGTGCTCACCGCCGTCAACCTCGTCTACGGGATGACGGCGGTCCGCAGCGCCGCGCTGCTGCGCAGGTTCGAGCAGGACAAGCTCACCAAGGCCAACATGGTGGGCTTCCTGGTGACCGCCCCGGTCTCCATCACCCTCGCGGCCAACGGCGCCGGGGCCTACAGCTTCGCCTGCGGCCAGCTCTGCGGCGCCGTGGTCACCGGTGTGCTGGTGGTCGTCTTCGCCAGGGTCAAGGTCGGCTTCGGCCTCGACCGGGCCACCGCCAAAAAACTGCTCGTCTTCGGGCTGCCGCTCTGCGCCAGCCTGGGCATCGAGGGGGTGCTGCTCAACGCCGACGCCGTCATCGTCGGCGACGCCCTCGGCCTCACCATGCTCGGCTACTACCTGCTGGCCTTCAACATCTCCAGCTGGCTGCCCGGCCTCGTCGGCACCGCCGTGCGCTACGTCGCGCTGCCCGGTTTCTCCCGGCTGGCCGAGGCGGACCGGGACTCGCTGTCGCGGGGGGTGCAGCAGGCGGTGCCGCTGCTGGTCTCCGTGGTCCTGCCCATCGCCGTCCTGCTGGGGACGCTCGCACCGGCGGTGGTGGTGTTCCTGTACGGCGAGCGCTGGCGGCCCTCCGCCGAGGTGCTGACCTTCCTGGCGATCGTCATGGTCGTGCGGATGCTGACCGCCCTGGCGTTCGACATCCTGGCCGCGATGGGCGCCACCAGGTCCACCATGTGGCTGAACCTCGGCTGGGCGGTGGCGCTGGTGCCCGCGCTGATGGCCGGCGCCCGCCTCGGAGGCATCCGCGGCGCCGCGATCGCGCACGCGACGATCGGCCTCCTGATCGCGCTGCCGCTGGCGGCGCTGGCACTGCACAGGGCGGGCGTGGTCCTGGCCCCGATCGCCGCGGCGGTGGCGCGTCCGCTGCTCGGCGGCGCGCTCTCCGCGGCCGTCACCGCGGGACTGGCCCAGCTCACCCACGGAGCCCCGTTCGTCCAGCTGGCCGTCGCGGGCGGCACGGGACTGCTCGTCTACGTCCTGGTCGTGGTGCCGCAGGCCGTACTCAGACAGCTGGGCGGCCGGGTGACCGAGTTGATTCCCGCACGTTCACGCTGACCCGACAAGGAGATCGGATGCTTGACTCCGACACGCTGGTGTCGATCGGACTTCCCGTGCGCAACGGCGCCGCGAGGCTGGAGGGTGTGGTCAGGTCGGTGCTGGCCCAGGACCACGGCGACATCGAGCTGGTGATCTGCGACAACGCCTCCACGGACGGCACCGAGGAGATCTGCAGGGAGCTGGCGCGCTCCGACGGCCGGATCGTCTACCGGCGGCATCCGGAGAACATCGGGCTGCTCAACAACTTCAGGTACGCCGGTGATCTCGCGCGGGGGACGTTCTTCCGCTGGATCGGCGACGACGACCGTCTGGAGCCCGGCTACGTCTCCCGTTCGCTCCAGGCGTTCGCCGAGGACGAGCGGCTCATCCTGGTCACCACCCAGATGTCCTACACCAACCCCGACGGGACGGTCCAGACCAGCGTCTACCAGAGCACCGCCCTGCTCTCCGGCGACCCCGTCGACCGGTTCGCCGAGATGCTCCGGGTGCTCAATGAGAACCACCTGATGATCGACCCGCTGTACGGTCTCATGCGCCGTGCCCCGGTGATGAGCATCCCCCGGCGCAACATGCTCCGGGAGGACGAGGTGTTCGCGACCAAGCTCGCGCTGGCCGGGCCGTGGGCCCACGTGCCCGAGGTGCTCGCCCACCGCCACTGGAAGCACGAGCACATCACCACGGTGGGCCACCGCCTCGGCGTGCCCTCCTGGCAGGCGCACTTCTCCTCGACCCTGCAGTATCTGGAGATCCTGCGCTGGCTGCGCGACGCCGACCTCGGTCTCACCGAGGACCAGCGGCGTCGCGCGCGCGCCGCCGCGCACCGGATGTACGCCCGCCGTCAGCGGCGGACCGCGTCACGGCGCGGTCGCAAGCTCGTACGGCTGGCCACCGGGATGCTCCTGCCGCGGCGCCCCTCCAAGGGCTCTCCGGCCGGCAGCTGATCATGAATTACCCAGTACGTGTCAGTCTCGTATGCCGCACACAGGAAGAGCCCTCAGGATGACCACCGTTTTCTCCAACAGCGTGGTGGACGACGACACCCGGCGCGGTCTGCTCTACGAGGGGAAGGTGTTCGTCTACTCCGCGACGCCGGCCTCCAGGGACCTCGTCGACTTCGCCCGCGAGCTGGTCGCCGAGGCGTTCGGCGACCGCGACCCGGAGACCGCCCAGTTCGACATGCCGGTCGAGGAGTTCGCGGCGCTGCTGGCCGACCTCAAGCCCCGGTTCATCCACCACCCGGAGTGCAAGAAGCTGCTGCCCGCGGTACTGGAGGAGCTCGGCTGCCGGCTCGACCGGACCTACTTCGACGTCCCCCGGCTGCGCACCTCCACCTCAGGCGACTATCTCACCTCCGGCATCTCCTACGCCTTCCACCCGCACCGCGACTGCTGGTACTCCGCGCCGTTCAACCAGATCAACTGGTGGATCCCGATCTACGCGGTGGTCCCGGAGAACGTGATGGCCTTCCACCCCGGATACTTCGACCGGCCGGTGCGCAACGGCAGCGCGCGTTACGACTACGCCGAGTGGAACCGGACCAGCAGGCTCACCGCGGCCCAGCACCTGCGCGGCGACACCAGGGAGCAGCCCAGGCCCGAGGAGCCGGTCGAGCTCGACCCGCAGGTCCGGGTCGTGCCCGAGCCCGGCGGGGTGATGCTGTTCTCCGGCGCGCAACTGCACTCGACGGTCCCCAACACCTCGGGCAGGACCCGCTTCAGCATCGACTTCCGCACGGTGAACCTCGACGACGTCCGGGCACGCCGGGGAGCGGTGAACGTGGACGCGGCGTGCACCGGGACCACCCTGCGCGACTTCGTGCGCTGCGCCGACCTCGACCCCATGCCCGAGGAGCTGGCGGGCGAGTACGAGGCCGAGGCACTGGCGCGGCTGGGCTGACGCCCTCCGGCCCCCGCACTCCGCCGGCCCCGCACTCCGTGGCGCGGGGCCGCGCCTCTAAAACAGGGATTCCGGCGAGGCCGCCCGAGCCCGCGCCCGGTGGCGCGGGGCCGCGGGCTACGGCGCGGGGCGCGCCGCCGCGCGCCTCCGAGACAGCCTGGCCCGTGCGGCACCGCGGAGTTCGGGCCAGCTCCGGTACCGCTGGAACGGGAGCTCGAAGACCGCCGCGAACAGCCGCGCGGTGAGCAGGGCCACCGGTACGGCCAGCGCGAGGACGGCCAGGAACGCCGGCAGCCCGGCGGTCACCCGCGGGGCGACGACCAGCTGGTGTATCGCCACCACGATCGGGGCGTGCACCAGGTAGAGCGTGTAGGAGAAGGAGCCCAGGCTCCGGATCGGCCTCAGGTCGAGCAGCCGCACCAGGGGCGCCGGCCGGCCGGTCGCCACCGCCGCCAGCAGCAGGGCCACCGAGGGGCCGAGCGCGATGTCGATCCAGAAGTAGTTCCCCACCGTCCAGACGGAGCCCTGTACGGCGATCACCGCGAACACCGGGACGGCGGCGAGCGCTGCGGCCCAGTGCCAGGGCAGCCGCCGTACCCGCTCCCCGGCGCCGAGCACGCCGGCGGCGACCACGCCCAGCGCGAACAGGACGGCGAACTGGGGGGTCAGCCGGATCAGCAGGTGCACCAGGGGCACGCCGGGGGCGAGCAGGCCGATCGCCGCCACGACCACGGTGACCGCCCCGAGCATCACGGGCGCGCCCGCCCTGCGCAGGATCAGCAGCAGCAGCGGGAAGGCGAGGTAGAGCTGTGCCTCGACGGCGATGGACCAGAAGGCCCCGTTGGGGCTGGGCGCGCCGAAGAGGTCCTGGAGCAGCAGGCCGTAGACGGCCACCGACTTGACCGTGGGCGGCGCCTCACCCGGCTGGCCGACCAGGGTCCAGGCGACCACCAGGCTGAACGCCAGGGCCGCCCAGTAGGGGGGGAGGATGCGCCAGGCGCGGCGCCGGGCGAAGCGCCGCACGCCGCCCAGCCGCCACCGCGACCTGGCGGGGGACACCGCCAGTGAGAAGCCCGACAGCACGATGAACACGACCACCGCGAAGTGCCCGTAGAGCAGCCAGTGGAGCCAGCCGGGACCGGTGGCGGCCGGATAGCCGGGAAAGGAGAGCAGCCAGCAGTGGTGGAGCATGACGAAAAGGGCGGCCACGCCGCGGATTCCGTCCAGTCCCGCCAGCCTGCCACGTGGTTCCCCGGGTGGCGCCGACGGGGAAATGTTCGTGGGACGATCCAGGACATCCTCGCCAGAGGAATCCATCAATGCCCACCGAGGGGGCCGTCGCCTTTAGGCGACGGGGGAATCGGGGGCGGGAGGGCCGCCAGGGCCCGAGCGTGCCCTGACCCGCT
>NZ_JBEXUG010000015.1:0-142978 GCF_040614315.1 Streptosporangium sp. NPDC006007
CCGCGCGCGGCTTTCACGCCCTTTCCGGGGCCCGGCCGGGCCCCCGGCCGGGGGGGGGGGGGGCCTCTTCGGGCCGGTCCCGCCGGCCAGCGGGCGCGCACCGCGCCGACAAGCGGCGCGGCGGCAACGAAGCGGCAACCGCTCAATGCCGATGAAAGCCTCCTCCCCGAGGGTGAGAGAAGGGGGCATGCAGGCTCCGGGCAGATGCCCCCGAGACCGGGCACGGCCTGGAGACCATGGGCGACGCGCACTCCAGGGAAGAAGACGGGAAACAGGGGCGGGGAGAGCGGGGGGTGCGCGGGACCGCACGGGGCGGGGGTTCTTTTACGCCTCCGGCGGGGGCACTCCGGCTCCGGGATGATCGTCCAGGGGTCCGGTGCGGGCCGCAAGGGGCTGAGGTGGGAGGCCCTGATCGTCCCGCCCGCCATCGACCCAGGCAAGCCCAGCAGACCGACTCCTCCGGATCAAGCCCGGCCGTGACCGATGGCGTCCAATGACCCTGGAACGGCGACCGGCTGAGGTACACGCGAGGCCGGGCTTGCTCCTCCGTCCCCGGCCCGCTGCCCCTCCGGGGTGGGTCGACGGCAGACGGGAAGATCAGTGCAGGGGCAAACCGTGCGGGACCGCACACCGCCGAGGGCACGGTAGCCGGGCACACCGAGGGCACATGACCATGAAAAACCGCCGGGATCAACGAAAGACGATGAAAGATGGAAGTGCGCCCTGACCAGCTATGGAACGCATACGTCCTGGTTGAGGCGCTACCATGCGCGCTACATCAACAAGCGCGGCCTCTACCGCCACGTGCGCCCCTCACCGGACCGCCGATCCGTTTGCGGCTCGGAATCGGGTGGCACACGATAGGTGTTGTACCTATGGCGTACCCGCGATGCTCTTCAACGGGCATCCGATCGGGCACCCTGGTAGGTGACAGCGCCGATTACCGGAGGACTGACTCACACCGTGACCGCAACCGACAGATCCGTTCAGCTCGTCAGACTCGCAGCCGAGGCCGCGGCGGACAAGCTGGCCGATGACATCCTCGCCTATGACGTGAGCGACCAGCTCGTCATCACCGACGCCTTCGTGCTCTGCTCCGCCACCAACGACCGTCAGGTCCGCGCCATCGTCGACGAGATCGAGGAGAGGCTGCGGATCGAGGCCCACGCCAAGCCCGTCCGCCGGGAGGGCGAGCGTGAGGGCCGTTGGGTCCTGCTGGACTACATCGACATCGTCGTGCACGTGCAGCACGAGGAGGACCGCACCTTCTACGCCCTGGAGCGCCTGTGGAAGGACTGCCCCTCCATCGCCCTGCCCGACAGCGTCACACAGGTCACCTCCCAGCGCGCCCGCCAGGCGGTAACTGAGTGAGTCGTCGTGTCGTCTGCCTGAGACATGGTCAGACACTGTGGAACGCCGAGCACCGCTTCCAGGGCCACAGCGACATCTCGCTGGACGAGACCGGCATCGCGCAGGCGGCCCGCGCCGCCTCGCTGCTCGCCTCCCTCCGCCCCAGCATGATCGTCTCCTCTGATCTCCGGAGGGCCTTCGACACCGCCTCGGCCCTGGGCCGCCTCGCCGGTCTCGACGTGGCGGTGGACAAGGACCTGCGTGAGCGCGGCGGCGGCGAGTGGGAGGGCCTCACCCGCCAGGAGATCTCCGCGGGCTGGCCCCTGGAGTACGCCGCCTGGGACGCCCCAGGCGGCGAGCACGTCTTTGACGTCGCCGAAAGGGTGTCGTCGTCGATCCGGCGGTGGGCCGCCGAACTCGACCCCGACGGCCTGCTGGTGGTCGCCTCACACGGGGCGGCGATCCGGCTCGGCGTCGCCAGGCTCCTGGGCCTGCCCGAGGAGCTCTGGTCGGCCCTCGGCGGCCTGGGAAACTGCTCGTGGTCGGTGCTGGAGGAGGGGCGCAGGGGGTGGCGCCTGCTTGAGCACAACGCCGGGACACTGCCCGAGCCGATCCAGAGCGACGACAGTCCCGAGGCCACCCAGCCGTGACCGCGGGACACGGCTTGCGCCCGGAATGATGGGGTGTGAGCCGTACGGCCGTCGATTAGGTGATCGCGCGGCTGTCCTTATATGCTTCCGAAGCGCCGCGACGAGAGGACTCGAAGCGGTGACCAGGGGCTATGGCGCAGCTGGTAGCGCGCCTCCATGGCATGGAGGAGGTCTGGGGTTCGAATCCCCATAGCTCCACCGTCGTTCCGCTCCCACCGTGTGGAACAGGTCGCCGGAGGGCGGCCGGATCCGGTGACATCTCCGGTCCGGCCGCCCTCCGTCGCTCTCCGGGTTTTTTTGGATCACCGCTGTCCGTCGTGGCCCGGCCGTCTCCGGCGGAACCAGCGGGCGCCGGTCAGGCGCCGGGCCGCGCGCGGGGTGCGGTCGCGCCGGTCGGTCCGCAACCACAGTTGCACCCCGGCGCCGCCGAGGGCGGAGACGCCGATCCGCAGTGTGCCTCCGGAGGTCTCGGCGAGCCGGCGGGCGATGTCCAGGCCGAGCCCGGTGGACCCCGACCCGCTGGCCCCGCGCCGCAGCGCCGCCTCGGGGTCGGCGATGCCGGGCCCCGCGTCGGCGATCAGTACGCCGACCGTGCCGGAGCCCCGGTGCAGGGTCACCGCGAACGCCGTGCCCTCGGGGGTGTGCCGGAAGACGTTGCCGAGCAGCGCGTCCACCACGGCTCCCAGTTCGGTGGCCGTGACCGGGACTCCGGCCGGTTCCGACGCGCCGATCAGCTCCCACCGGCGCCGCTGGTCGTCGGCCAGGGCCGACCAGAAGGTCAGCCGCTCGCGCAGCAGGTGGGCGGCGTCGCAGTGGACCGCCTCCGGCGCGCGGGACGGCTGCCGGGCCGCCGCGATGATCTGGTCCACCTCCGACTCCAGGCGGCTCAGGGCCCGGCGGCTCTGCTCGGCCCCCGGCCCCAGGTGGTCCAGGCTGAGCCGGAGCGCGGTGAGCGGTGTGCGCAGCCGGTGTGACAGGTCGGCGGCCATCTCCCGCTCGGCGGCGAGCAGTTTGACCATCCGGTCGGCCATGGCGTTGAACGCGTCCCCGGCAGCGGCCAGCTCCGGCGGCCCCTCGGGTTCGACCCGGACGCTGAAGTCACCGGCGCCCAGGGAGACGGCCGCCCGGCCCAGGTGGCGGGCCGAGCGCACCACCCGCACCCCCAGCCGGTCGGCGACCAGCACCGAGCCGGCGACCAGCACCACCGCGACTCCGGCCAGCACCGCCCACGATGTGGCGACGTCCCGGGTGAGGTCGCCGGAGGGCACCAGGATCTCGATGGTCGCGGTCCGGCCGCCCTCCAGGGCGACCGGGCGCAACAGCAGGTAGCCGCCGCCGGTCTCGGTGGTCACCGCCCGGGTCAGCCGGGAGGCGGCGGACACGGTCGCCGCCGGTGCCCGGAGTGTGCCCACCGAGCCGCCGCCCGGCAGGTGGATCGCGATCCGGTCCCGCGCGCCGGTGCTGGCCACCGCCTGGGTCAGCCTGGCCGGATTCACGGTGATGGCCAGCACGGGGACCAGCGCCGACGCCTGCCGTTCGGCCTCGGACAGCGCCCGGCCGTGCGCGATCTCCCGGACGATGAGCCCGAGCGGGATCAGAAAGGCCAGGGCGATCATCGAGGCGCCGGCGAGGGCGAGCAGCGCCAGTGTCCGTCTCACGACGGTGTGATCAGCATGACGCCGACGCCGCGCACGGTGTGCAGGTAGCGGGGGGCGGACGCGCTCTCGCCGAGCTTGCGCCGCAGCCACGACAGATGGACGTCGATGGTCTGGTCGTCACCGTAGGACTGCTGCCACACCTCGGTGAGCAGCTCCCTGCGGGAGACGACCCGGTCGGCGCGGGCGGCGAGATAGGCCAGCAGGTCGAACTCCCGCCTGGTCAGGGTGAGCGGTGTGCCGTTCAGGACGGCCTCGCGCCGGTTGAGGTCCACCGCGAGCGCGCCGACGCGCAGCGTCGAGGGCCGGGCCGTGGTCCGGGCGCGGCGCAGTACGGCGTCCAGCCTGGCGTTCAGGTGGTCGCCGGAGAAGGGCTTGACCAGGTAGTCGTCCGCGCCCGCCTCCAGCAGGCGGACGATCTCCGCCTCGTCGTCCCTGGCCGTGGCCACGATGACGGGGACGCTGGAGACGCTGCGGACCATCTTCAGCGCCTCGGACCCGTCCAGGTCGGGCAGGCCGAGATCGAGGATCACCGCGTCGGGGGGATTCTGGGTGATCTCCCGTAACGCGTCGAGGGCCCGCCCCGCGCTGCGCACGGCGTGTCGGCGCCTGCTCAGTTCCTGGATGATCGCGGAGCGCACGTACTCGTCGTCTTCCACCACGAGAACCGTCGCCATGTGACATAACCGTAGTGAACAAAGGGGCACATGAGGTAATAATTCACCCCATGCGGCAAACGCTTGGGTTAATGGCAGTGTGGTGTGGAGCCACGGTTCTGGCGAGCTCGATCACCTGGTTCGGTGTCCGTGACGTGCTCCGGAGTCAGGTCTTCGACGACGCGAGGATCGAGCCCCTTGGCGTCGCGCTCACCCGGGCGACGGCCACGCCGCACCCCTCGGAAGTGCCGAGCGGTCCCAGCGTCGTCCCCGCGCGGCCCAGTGTCTCACCTGCGCCCCGCGGGCGCACCCCCAGGGCCTCCACCGTCTCGCCCGCGCCCGCCCGCGACGGGCGCCGGCCGCGGGTCATCGGCTCCCCGTCGTGGAGCGCCGGGGAACCGGCACGGCCGAAGGTCTTCACCACTCCGGACCCCCAGCCGTTCGGCACCGTCGTTCCCCGGTCGGCTCAGGGATCCCCGTGAGCCCGGGTGAGCTCGCGCAGCCGTACGGCGGCCGCGGGGATCTGGTGCTCGGTGAACACCGAGACGCCGTGCAGTTCGAGCAGGGCGGTGGTGACGCCGCCACCGGGTACGCGGTGACCTTGGAAGGTGCCGTCGTAGACGGTCAGGACGCCGCAGGAGGGGCTGCCCTCCTTCAGGACCGCCACCCTGATGCCCGCGGACCGGGCGGCGGCGAGCGCCGATCGGGCCCCGGCGAGGAATGCCCCGGTGACGTCGGCTCCCTCGGCCGTGAGCACCCGGGCGGCCCCCGCGAGCACCGCCGCGCCCCCGGCGCCCCCCTCGATCTCGGCGGCCGGGCGTGGCACGGGCAGTCCGCCCTCGACCTCGGGGCAGTGCGGCACCAGTCGTCCCTCCCGCCGCCAGGCGGCCAGCAACGCGTCGCCGCTGGTCTTGGCGGCTCCGTCGTAACGGACCTTCCGCCCCATCAGGCAGGCGCTGACCAGGATTCTCTCCATCCGTCCAGGGTATGCGCCGCGGGGACGGGGGGGAGGGGGCCGGGCAGTACCCTACTGGTCATGGTTCCCGCCGCTGTGATGTCGCGATGATCGGCCCGCTCGCGACCGGCCTGATCGTGCTGTCGCTGGTGGTCGTGGTGTCCGGCATCGTGACCACCGTGCGCGACCGGCCCATGGGGACCGTCCTGCTCGCCCTGCTCGGGGTGCTGGAGGTCGGACTGCTGGTCCAGGCGGGGTTCGCGATCGCCGGGGTGATCCGGGGCGAGGGGCCCGGCGAGACGGCCACCGTCATCGGCTATCTCGCGGGCACCGCGGTGATTCCGCCGGCCGCGGCGTTCTGGGGGCTCGGCGAGCGCTCGCGCTGGGGACCCGCGGTGATCGTGGTGGCGGGGTTCGCGGTCTGCGTGATGATCGGGCGGCTGCTGCAGCTCTGGCAGGGGACGGCGTGAGCGAACCGGCGATCGGTACCGGGCCCGGCCGCGCGCTGGTCGCGGTCTACGGGGTGTTCGCGCTGGCCGCGGGGGCGCGCGCGGCCGTGCAGATCGCGACGCGCTTCGACCAGGCCCCGCTGGCCTACCTGCTGTCGGCGTTCGCCTCGGCGGTCTACATCGTGCTGACCGTGGCGCTGGCCCGAGGGAGCCGGCGGCCGGCGCTGGCCGCCTGCGGCATCGAGCTGGCTGGTGTCCTCGTCGTCGGCACGCTGAGCATGCTGGATCCCGAGGCGTTCCCCAGAGCCACCGTCTGGTCGGGTTACGGCAGCGGCTACGTGTTCATCCCGCTCGTCCTGCCGATTCTCGGCCTGTACTGGCTTCTGTCGCGAAAACAGCGCGGCGGCAGTTAGGGCCCGCCGCTCTCGGGCAGGTCTGCCTCTCGAACCCACAAAAGGGAGGCAGAGTTGTGAGCACGATCGAACAGTCCGTCGAGGTGAACGTTCCGATTCGGACCGCGTACAACCAGTGGACCCAGTTCGAGAGCTTTCCCGAGTTCATGGAAGGCGTCGAGTCGGTCAAGCAGCTGAGCGACACCCGTACGGCGTGGGTGGTCGAGATCGCGGGGGTTCACCGTGAGTTCGAAGCCGAGATCACCGAGCAGCACCCCGACGAGCGGGTGGCCTGGAAGTCCGTGAACCGGCCGCACCAGGCCGGTGTGGTGACCTTCCACCGCCTCACCTCGGACTCCGCCCGGGTCACTCTCCAGATGGAGTACGACCCGGAGGGTTTCGTGGAGACCGTCGGTGACTGGTTGCAGATCGTCCGCCTGCGGATCCGTGGCGACCTGGAGCGTTTCAAGACCTTCATCGAGGCGCGGGGCGGCGAGACCGGCGGCTGGCGCGGGGAGGTGCCGGCCCCCCAGGACAGGGGGGCGGGCGTTGCCGGGCCGGGCGCGGGTGGCGTGGAGGACGTTATTCCGGATGACCGGTCCCTCGGTGGCGCGGGCTACGGCTACGGTGAGCCGGCTCCCCCGCGCACCGCGGGTCAGGACTATCCGCCGGAGTCCCCGCTGGCCCCTCCCGGCAGCGGTCCGCTGCCGCCGGCCGGCCGGCGGCCCGGCGAGGAGCCGCCGACGTTCCCTGGGCCGCGCGTCTGACGCTCGCGACCGGGTAGAGGCGGAAAGATCCGGGTCACGCCCTGCGGGAGGGGCGTGGCCCGGTTTCCGCGTTGCCAGGCCTTCTAGGTAAGGAACAAAGCGACGTTTTGGTTCTGTTACAGTTGGGTCTGCCAATCATCCTATGATTGGGCGAATCAACTGAGGAGGACTGACCCCCGCATGAGCGTGCTAACCCAGGGAACGACACGGGGCCGCGCCGGTGGAACGACCGGATCTCTGGCCTGGTTGCTCGTGCTGGGAATCATCCTCGCCGCAATGAACCTGCGCACCGCCGTCACCAGCGTGGGGCCGGTCCTCGACCAGATCTCCTCCGGCCTCGGCATGTCCGGGGTCGGGGTCGGGCTGCTCACCACACTGCCCGTGCTCATCTTCGCGTCGGTCGGCGCGGTGACGCCCGCTCTGGCCAGGAAGGTGGGCGAGCACCGGCTGCTGCTGCTCGCCCTGCTCACCCTCGGCACCGGCCTGCTCATCCGCGCGATGGTCGGCTCGGCCGAGGTGTTCCTGTTCAGCAGCGCCCTGGCGCTGTCCGGCGGCGCGGTGGGCAACGTGCTCATCCCCACCCTGATCAAGCGTCACTTCCCGGGCCGGGCCGGGACCATGACCACCGTCTACACCACGGCCCTCGCGGTCGGCACAATGCTCGCCGCCGCCGCGACCGTGCCGATCCAGCGGGCCACCGAGGGAAACTGGCACGTCGCACTCGGGGTGTGGGCGGCGCTGGCCGCCGTCGCCGCCATTCCGTGGCTCGCGCTGTCGCGCAGCGAGCCGGAGCGGGACATGGGCGTCAACGGCCTCGGGCCCCGGGTCCTGGTCCGGAGCAGGCTCGCCTGGGCGGTCGCCGCCTACTTCGGCACGCAGAGCATGGTCGCCTACATCATGTTCGGCTTCCTGCCCAAGATCCTCATCGACGGCGGTTACACCGCGGGGCAGGCCGGACTGGTGCTGGGCGTCTTCACCGCGATCGGCATCCCGGTCTCGATGATCGTGCCCTGGCTCTCGTCGAAGTTCTCCGACCAGCGGCCCGTGGTGGTGACGTTCGTGCTCTTCTACACGGTCGGCTTCCTCGGGCTCTGGCTCGCCCCCGCGGGCCCGGCATGGCTGTTCGCCGCCCTGGTCGGCGTCGCGATGGGCTCCTTCCCGCTCGCGCTGACCATGCTCGCCCTGCGCACCCGCACCCCGGAGGCCACCGCGGCGCTGTCCGCCTTCGGGCAGAGCACCGGATATCTCATCGCGGGTGCCGGACCCCTGGTCGTCGGCGTGATGCACGAGACGACCGGCGGCTGGACGCTGCCGTTCCTGCTGCTGTTCGCCGTGGTCGCGGTGCAGCTGGCGACCGGCTGGTACGCCGGGCGCTCCCGCTATCTGGAGGACGAGCGGATCCTCACCGCCTGACATTCCGCCCGACACCCGCCCGGCACTCATCTGAGGCCCCCGCACCGGTACCGGCCTGCGCCTCCTCGGGGGCGGCGCAGGCCGGTACTGGCATGATGAGGGGATGCGAATCGGTGGATCGACATTGGTCGGCTATCCGGCGGGTGAGATGCGGGGACGTTCGGCGGTCGTGGGGACCGTGCCGGTGGGGGACCGGTACGGGACGATCGTGGCCGAGACCCCGTTCCACCCGCTCGACCACACCTGGCCGGACCAGCCCGCGGACCTGGGCACGATCGGCGGGATCGCCGTGGTCGACTGCGTGACCGGGGCCGTGGCGGACGGCGGGCCGACCGTGCGCCTCGGCGAGGACATCCCGGTGCGCCGGGGCACCCCCGGCTGGAGCTGGCTGGTCGTCCACGTCACCGACGAGCCGGTGCCGGCGGGGGAGGTCGAGCTGGTGGTGGACGAACGGCGGCGCCGCGCGCTGTCGGCCGGGCACACCGCCTGCCACCTCACCGCGCTCGCGCTCAACGCGGCACTGGCCGGCCGGTGGCGCAAGGAGGTCCCCGTCGACGGGCTGGGCCACCCCGACTTCGACCAGACGGCCATCACCTCCTCGCGGATCCTGCCCGACGGCAGCCGGGACGTCTACCGCCTGGGCAAGTCCCTGCGCCGCAGGGGGTTCACCGTCGAGGGGCTGGCCGAGGACCTGCCGGAGATCACTCGGGGGGTCGACGGCCGGCTCAAGGAGTGGATCGCGGCCGACGCCCCGGTCCGGATCGACAGTCCCGGCCCCGAGCTGACCGCCCGCCGTACCTGGCACTGCGGCCTGCCGGGCGGTGAGGTCGCCATCCCGTGCGGCGGCACGCACCTGTCGCGCACCGGCCAACTCGGCTCGGTCGCCGCGACCCTGGAGCTGTCCGCCGACGGCACCGAGCTGATCATGCACACCGTCGTCGGATAGCGGGCTCCGGCCACCGCCGGCCCCGCCCGCCGCCGCCCCCCGTCTCCACGGTGATGGCGCGCGGGGTGTCCGGAGTCGGCTAAGATTTCATCTGCGTCGCAAGGGGCTATGGCGCAGCTGGTAGCGCGCCTCCATGGCATGGAGGAGGTCTGGGGTTCGAATCCCCATAGCTCCACTCGGGGCCGTTCTCAAGACGGCCTGAGGGAAGTTGACGAGATCCCGCCGATCGCCTCGATCGGCGGGATCTCGTCGTTTTCCGTCGACGGCACTCTCCCCGTGTGGGAGGCGGCCCTGAAGAAGCGGCCTGCGGCTTCAGCGCGCGCGCTCGACCCGGCCCTCGTGCCAGACCGCCTCGGCGCTCTCGTAGACGGTCCCGTCGGCACCGAAGATCAGAAAGCGGTCGAGGTCGGTGGTGAACCAGCGGTCGTGGGTGACGGCCAGCACGGTGCCCGAGAAGGCGGCCAGGCCCTGTTGCAGGGCCTCGGCGCCGGCCAGGTCCAGGTTGTCGGTGGGCTCGTCGAGCAGCAGCAGGGTCGCGCCGGACAGCTCCAGCAGCAGGATCTGCAGCCGGGCCTGCTGGCCGCCGGACAGGGTCTCGAACCGCTGGTTCGCGGCGGGGGCGAGCTCGTAGCGGGCCAGAGCGGCCATCGCCTCGTTCAGAGTGAGCGCGTGACCGGTCGTGATCAGGTCTGCCGGAGTGCGGCCGTGCAGGTCCGGCCGGGCGTGGGTCTGCACGAAGCGACCGGGCACGACCCGCGCACCCAGCCGCACCGAGCCGCTGTGCGGCACCGCGGGTACCGCGCCGTCCGCGGCCTGCTCCAGCAGTTGAAGGAAGTGGGACTTGCCCGAGCCGTTCGAACCGAGCACCCCGATGCGCTCGCCGTACCAGATCTCGGTGTCGAACGGCCGCATCAGACCGGTGAGCTCCAGGTTCTCGCAGACGACGGCGCGCTTGCCGGTGCGGCCGCCGCGCAGCCGGATCCGCACGTTCTGCTCCTTGGGCGGGCGTTCGGGTGGGCCGGCCTCCTCGAAGCGGCTCAGCCTGGTGCGTGCGGCCCGGTAGGCCGACGCCACCGCGTCGTTGCCGGCGGCGGTCTGCCGCAGGGTGCGCACCAGCCGCTTGAGCCTGGCGTGTTCCTCGTTCCATCGACGGCGGCGTTCCTCCAGCCGGGCGACGCGGTCCTGGCGGCCCTGGGCGTAAGTGGCGAAGCCTCCGCCGTGGACCCAGACGCCACGCGACTCCACCGTCACGATGCGGTCGGCGGCGCCTGCCAGCAGCCGCCGGTCGTGAGAGACCAGCAGCACGGTCTTGGTCGTGGCCTGTAGCCGGGTCTCCAGCCACTGCTTGCCGGGCACGTCCAGGTAGTTGTCGGGCTCGTCCAGCAGCAGGACCTCGTCCGGGCCGCGTAGCAGGGCCTCCAGGACAAGTCGTTTCTGCTCGCCTCCCGACAGGGTGGTCACCGGACGGTCGCGGACCGTGTCGCAGGGCAGGTCCAGGGCGGCGGTGGTGCAGGTGTCCCAGACGACCTCCATGTCGTAACCGCCGGCGTCGGCGTAGTCGGCGATCGCCTGCGCGTAGGCCAGCTGCGTCGTCTCGTCGTCGTGAGCGTTCATCGCCGTCTCCGCCCGCGCCAGGGTCGCGGCGGCGGCGCGGATCCGGTCCGGCGCCACCGACAGCAGCAGATCGTGCAGAGTCCGGCCGTCACGAACGCTGCCGATGAACTGCCGCATCACTCCCAGCCCTCCGGAGGAGGCCACGCGACCGTCGTCCGGCTGTGAATCTCCGGCGATCAGCCGCAGCAGGGTGGTCTTGCCCGCGCCGTTTGGCCCCACCAGGGCGGCTTTGACCCCGTCGCCGACGCGGAACGACACCTCGTGAAGGAGTAGCCGCCCGTCCGGCAGCACGTAGGTCAGCCGGTCCACCTCGACATGCCCCGCCACCGCCGCTCCTCGACTCTGCTCGGATCCAGTCTCCGGATCGATGTTCTATGCACTGGATCAATGATCCGGTGCTCGATCACCATACTAGACTCATCCCCGTGGACACGAGCAAGGCAGGATCGGGAGCAGGACGCCCAGGAGCGGCGGGAGGCGTGTGGCTGCGGCCATCCGCGCGGGCTGGGCGTGACGCGCCGCCGCTCAGCCGGGACCGAATCGTCGAGGAGGCGGTGGCACTCTTGGACGAGGAGGGCGCCGACCGGCTGACCATGCGGCGGCTCGCCGAAAGGCTCGGTACCGGCTCCACCACGTTGTACTGGCACGTGAAGACCAAGGACGACGTCCTTGACCTCGCCCTCGACACGATCTTCGCAGAGGTCGAGATCCCGCGAGAGAGCGGTCAGGGGTGGCGTACCGACATCACCACGTTGATCAACGGATGGCGCGCCGTCCTCCTGAGACATTCATGGTCGGCGGCGCTGCTGGGCCGTCCGATGCTGGGCCCCAACGTGCTGGCCCGCAGCGAGTTCCTGTACGCCACCCTCCTGGACGCCGGGGTCACCGAGTCCCGCCTCACCGCCGCGGCGTACGGGCTGTCCAACTACGTCATCGGTTCCGCGCTGATGCAGACCACCTGGCTGACCAGCGCGGAGCAGGCGGTACGGCAGGCCGCCCGGGAGCATCTGCACGCCACCCGGGAGCGCTACCCCACCCTCGCGGCCCACGGTCCCGCTGTCGCGGACGACGACTGGGAAACCGGCTTCGCCCTCGGCCTCACCTGGCTTCTCGACGGTATTGAGACAGGTATCGCCACTGAGGACGCCCCTGGCCGGGACTCGATCCGAGACCGGCGGTAGCCACTCAGCCCGCCAGGGCCGGACGCAGGAGAGCCGGTCCTTCTCGGGGCGGAGCGGCGCCTGACGGCTCCGGGGTACGGGGCGGTCCGGCGTTTGCGGCCGGTGCCGCGGGGCAGCCGTGGGCGAGCACCCAAGACGGCGCCAACGGAAGGGTTCCCCATGCTGCGTCACAGGCAGGCGGTCGGCACGGTGGCGGTGATCGCCCACCGGAGGAAGTCACTCGGCGGCGGGCTGGACGAGCTGCGCAGGCTCCTCGCGGACCAAGAGGTGGACAGGCTGCTCTGGTACGAGGTCCCCAAGAGCAAGAAGGCCCCGAAGCAGGCGCGCAAGGCGCTCAAGGAGGGGGCCGAACTGGTCCTGGTCTGGGGCGGGGACGGCATGGTGCAGCGCTGCGTGGACGCGCTCGTCGGCTCCGGCGTGACCGTGGGCATCATCCCGGCCGGTACGGCCAACCTTTTCGCGGGCAACCTCGGCATCCCGGAGGATCTTCCCGAGGCCGTGCGGATCGCCTTCCACGGGGAGAGCAGGAAGCTGGACCTGGGCAAGGTCAACGGTGAACACTTCGCCGTCATGGCCGGGGTCGGTTTCGACGCCGAGATGATCAAGGATGCCGACCGGGGGCTGAAGGACAGGCTCGGCCGGATCGCCTACGTCTGGACCGGCCTGCGGCACGTCCGCGGGGAGCTGGTGCGGATGGAGGTCAAGCTCGACGGGGTGACCTGGTTCGAGGGGGAGGCGAGCTGCCTGCTGCTGGGCAACGTCGGCACCATCACCGGCGGCATCGAGGCGTTCGACGACGCGCGTCCCGACGACGGGTGGCTGGAGATCGGGGTGACCACGGCGAAGGGGCCCATCCAGTGGGCACGGATGCTCGGCCGGATGAGCTCGGGGCGGTCGGAGGAGTCCCCGTTCGTCAGGATGACCCGGGCGCGCAAGGTCCACGTCAGGCTGGGCGCCCCGATGACCTACGAGCTGGACGGCGGCGCCAAGGAGAGCGTCACCAGGCTCAAGGCGAAGGTCGTGCCCGGCGGCATCACCGTCCGCGTCCCCGCGTCGGCCGAGCCCGGCGAAGAACCGGCCGAGTGACCGCCCACCGGGCCGGGTCACGTGTCCGGTGGGCGGTTCAGCTGAGGGCGGCGAAGGCTCCGGCGCCGATGAGGGCGACCGCCCAGGCGAGGTCGAGGTTGAACCACGCCTTGCGGAGCACCGCGACGCCCAGCCGCTCGTAGACGACCATGGCCAGGATCGTGATCGTCGAGAGCATGGCCAGGGTGTGGATCGCGGTCGCCAGCAGGCTCTGCGAGGCCAGTACGGCCGCGCCGTGCCCGCCGCGCAGGGTGATCGGCAGCACCATCAGACCGGCGCCGTGCGCGGTGGCCATCAGGAACGACCAACCGGCCAGCTGCCACCAGGTCACCTTCATGCCCACCCAGCGGGGATGGCGTCGCCGGACGATCCGCCATACCCCGAACCCGCACACCAGGATCGCCACGCCGTAGGAGACGAGCTTGGGCGGGGTGGCCACGCGGGCCGCGGAGACCAGACCGAGCGTGATCAGCACTGAACCGGCGTGCCCGAGCACGATGGGAGGCAGCGCGCGCAGCACCGCGGCACGGGAGCGTTCCTGCAGGCCGAGGGCGACCGCGAAAAGCCAGCCCATGGCCGGGTTCAGGCCGTGGAAGGCGCCGAGTCCGGCCAGGATCAGTACGGACGTCAGATCCATCGGGCACTTCCCGCCGGAACCGTCAAGGGAAGCAGAAGGAGTCGGAGGAGGAGTCTCCTCCCTGGAGGCGGATCTGGTGGGCGCGGCGCCCGTCGGTGGCGAAGTCGACGGAGAAGGCCGGATCGAGGGAGAGCGAGCCGTCTCCGCCGATGTCGACCTTGGCCATCCAGCTGGAGATGCCGTCGGGGTAGAAGACGTCGTCCCAGGATCGGTAGAGCGAGTTGGTGAAGTAGACCCGGCGCCCGTCCCTGCTGGTCTCCACCATCTGCGGACCGCCGTTCAGCGCCCGGTCGGGAGCGGCCGGATGCGGGTCGCGCCGGGCGATGCCGCCGATCCGCACCGAGCCCGCCTCGCGAGGGGCGAACGGGTCGGAGACGTCATAGCTCTTGAGCTCACCCGTGCCCCAGCAGGAGATCAGCAGGACGCGGTCGTCGAGGGTCAGCGAGATGTCGGTGACCAGCGGCGGCACCGCTCCGAACTGTTTGAGCGGCTCCGGCAGCAGATCGACCGGGGCCGGTTCTGCGGGAATGGTGATGATCTTGCGAGCCTTCCAGACCCCCTTCTCCTGATACCAGGTGAAGATGTTCGCCGACAGGTCCTCGACGTTGATGACCGTGTTGACGAACCCGTAGGTCTTGGTCGGGTCGTGGGCGGGGCGCAACTCCAGGGCCATCTGGTGCTGGTCGCCCAGGTCGATCTCCTGCAGGTGCCTGCGCTTGGGCAGGTCCCAGACGTGCAGCCGGTGGCCGTACTCCCGGCCGGCCAGCAGGTCCAGTGAGGGGCCCGCCTCGATCTGGTTGGGGGTGCCCCACTCGCTGCTGATCATCGTGTCGTGGCCGAGATGCCACCAGAAGTCGTAGTGCATTCGCTGCGAGCCCCGATCCACCTCCCAGCGGCCCTTCGGCTCCAAGGTGTCGTGGTCGAGGGTGAACACCCCGCCCGGCGCGTCGCCGTCCACGTTGCCGAGCGCGCTGATGTAGATCGCGTCGGTGCCGCAGTGCACGGTGTGCGGGCGGCTGTAGCCGGTTTTCCGGAAAAGCGTCTCCGGCTCGATCGTCTTGACGAGCCGGGGATGCCGGGGGTCGTCCTTGACGTCGAACACGTAGATCCTGCTGGAGCGCAGGCCGGGCAGGATCAGATAGCGCCGCTCCACATGCGGATGCGGAGCGTAGGGGCACAGGGCGGCGCTGCAGACGTTCCACCCGAAGTGGTGAAGTTCGTCGCCCGCGACGGGCATGTCGTGAATGTCGACGATCGACCCGTCGGACAGGTCGATCGTGGCGAGTCCGTCGGGACGCCCCTGCCCGGCGGCGTCGAGCAGGGCGACATAGGCAAGCTCCTCGCGCGGGGCGAGCATGGCCTCCCGCGCGGACGGATAGAAGGTGGGATCGGGCTGGATGAGTGCCATGGTGGACTCCTAGGCCGAGATCAATACCCCACTTATTCTGGAGGAAAACTCTCCGCTGTCCAGACGTGATTTTAGGTAACCGAATCAGCGGGGGAACGGCCGGAGTCCTCCGCCGGAGGCACCGGGCGATCCCGGGCGGACGAGACGCGGGTCTCGATACCGTCCAGCATACGATGCGGGCCGGACTCGAAGCCGTCGTCACCGCCGCGGAGGACGGCCACGCCGGTGACCGCGCCGCGCCGGGGATGTGCACCGGTCCCGTACGGCGTGTCACGCCGTCATCGGCGCCCGGGTCAGTGCCGGGGGCAGCACCGGGGCCGGGGCCGGGCGCGGGGGACTCGGTGTCCCGGGCGCGCCCGGCGTGTGACCGGTTACGACGTGTGATCGGTTATGGTGCGCGGCCGGTTATGACGCGCGGACCTTCCTGGCCGCGGCCACCATGTTGCGCAGGCTCGCCTCGGTCTCGGCGTAGCCGCGGGTCTTCAGCCCGCAGTCGGGATTGACCCAGAGCCGCTCCGGTTCCACCGCCCGGATCGCCAGCCGGAGCGCCTGCTCGATCTCGCCGGTCTCCGGTACGCGCGGAGAGTGGATGTCGTAGACCCCCGGGCCGATCCCGCGCGCGTATCCGGCGGCGCCCAGATCGTCCAGGAGCTCCATCCGGGACCTGGCCGCCTCGACGCTGGTCACGTCCGCGTCCAGGTCACCGATGGCACCGATGATCTCCCCGAACTCCGAGTAGCACATGTGGGTGTGGATCTGCGTGGAGTCGGACACCCCGGAGGTGGCGAGCCGGAACGCGCCGACCGCCCAGGCCAGGTATCCGGCCTGGTCGGCGGCGCGGAGCGGCAGCAGCTCCCGCAGCGCGGGCTCGTCGACCTGGATGATCCGGATTCCCGCCGCCTCCAGGTCGCGGATCTCGTCCCGGAGCGCCAGCGCCACCTGCCGCGCGGTGTCGGCCAGCGGCTGGTCCTCCCGGACGAACGACCAGGCCAGCATGGTCACCGGCCCGGTCAGCATGCCCTTGACCGGCCTGTCGGTCCGCGACTGGGCGTAGACCGCCCAGCGCACCGTCATCGGCTCGGGCCTGGCCACGTCCCCGAACAGGATCGGCGGCCGCACGCACCGCGTGCCGTACGACTGGACCCAGCCGTGCTGCGTGGCGGCGTAACCGTCGAGCTGCTCGGCGAAGTACTGCACCATGTCGTTGCGCTCGGGTTCGCCGTGGACCAGCACGTCCAGCCCGATGTCCTCCTGCAGAGCGATCACCGAGTCGATCTCGGCGCGCATCGCCGCCTCATATCCGGCCTGGTCGATCCGGCCCGCCCGCAGGTCGGCGCGGGCCCGCCGTACCGCGTCCGTCTGCGGGAACGAGCCTATGGTGGTCGTGGGCAGCAGCGGCAGTCCCAGCGCCGCCCGCTGGAGCGCGGCCCGTGCGGTGTGGCCGGCCCGTGCCGTCCCCTCTCCCAGGGTCTCCAGCCGTGCCCGCACCCGCGCGTTCACCGGGGGGCGCGCCGCCGCGGCGGGCACGACCGCCTCCGGCCCCTCCCGCAGCGCGCGGCCGATCGCCACGACCTCCGCCACCTTCTGCCGGGCGAACGCCAGCCCCTCGGGCAGCCCCTCCTCCCGATCCAGGTCGAGCGGGACGTGCATCAGCGAGCACGAGGTGGAGACCACCACCTCCCCGGCCAGTCCGAGCAGCGCGGCGCAGGTGGACAGCGCGGCGGGCAGCCTGGTCCGCCACACGTTGCGGCCGTCCACCACCCCGGCCACCACGGTCTTGCCCGCCAGCCCCGCGGCCCCGGCGAGGTTGCCGGGACCGGCCACGAAGTCCAGCCCGATGGCCTCGACCCGGGACGCCGCGAGCACCGGCAGCGCCTCGCCGATCTCGCCGAAGTAGGTGGCCACCAGCAGGCGGGGACGGTGGCTGAGCCCGCCGAGGTGGTCGTAGGCGCGGGCGAGGGCCTTCAACTCCTCAACGGACCTGTCTCCGGCCAGCGCGGGCTCGTCGAGCTGCACCTCGGCGACTCCGGCGGAGGCCAGCCGCTCCAGCAGTTCGGCGTAGACGTCCAGCAGGTCGTCCAGGAGCAGCAGCGGTGAGAAGCCGGCCTCCCCGCCGCTCTCGCCGGTCTCCGCGGGGGATCCGGTGGCGGGCCCGGCCATGGTCTCGGCCGTGGTCTCGGCGGTTGACTTGGCCAGCAGCAGGTAGCTGAGCGGGCCGACCAGCACCGGCCTGGTCTCGATGCCCAGCTCCCTGGCCTCGCCGTACTCGGTCAGCGGCTTCTTCCAGTCGAGCCGGAACCGGGTGTCGGGGCCGAGCTCGGGCGCCAGGTAGTGGTAGTTCGTGTCGAACCACTTGGTCATCTCCAGGGGCGCGATGCCCTGGGTGCCGCGCGCCATCGCGAAGTAGCGGTCGAGGCCGTCGAGCCCGGCGAAGCGGACGGGGACCGCGCCGAGCATGACGGTGGTGTCGAGGACGTGATCGTAGAAGGAGAAGGTGTTGGACGGGATGTCGGTCAGCCCCGCGTCGCGGAGATCCGTCCAGGTGCGCTCGCGCAGGTCGCGGCCGACGGCACGGAGCCGGGAGGCGTCGATCGTGCCGGCCCAGTAGGCCTCGACGGCCTTCTTCAACTCCCGGTCGGGGCCGATCCTGGGGTAGCCGAGAACGGTGGTGCGCTGGTCTCTCATGGGTCCTTTTCCCTCGTGGAACCCGGCCGTGCGCGGGCATGCCGAGGGAAAGGCGATCCCCTCGGCCCTCCCGCGGGGCCATGGACGGCCGCGTGCCGACCGGCACGCGGGCGGTGGCAGGTATTCGGACTCGTGGGCGTCGCACTCGTTCCTACTGGCCGTCGCTTCCCAGGTGGTTGTCCCACCCAGTGCTTGTGTGACGGCGGTCGTTCCCACTCACCGCTGCGGGGCAGTCCCGGAGTCGCACCGGGTTCCCTGTTGCCTCGCCGCTCCGGTCGGGGAGCGGCGAACCAGCCGCACCGGCAGCATAACCCGGCCCGCTCCGATTTTTTCCCCGACGGACCCCGGCGGATGTCACAGAGGGCGGTTCACAGTGCCGGTTCGCGGTGCCGTTCACGTTCACGACGGCCGGAGAGCCCGGCTCCGTGGCGCCGGCTCACGAGGGGATGGGGACCCGGATCGGGGTGAGCCCTTCGGGGGCCCTGCCCGGATAGACGCCGGACAGCATCGTGGCCACGGTGTAGAGGTGCCAGCCCTGGGCGGGCCTCTTGAGCACCGGGTCGGCGAACAGTCTGCGGACCTCGTCGGGGGCGACGATGGGGGCCAGCAGGTCGAGATGACCGAGGACGTGGTCGCGGAGCACCGCCGTCAGCGTCTCGTCGGGGCCGGTCCGCCAGCTCCAGCCTCCGCCGGTCTTCGGCGCCGTCAGGAAGCCGGGCCTGCGCTGCCAGGGGTAGTAGCGCCTGCCCACGGTGAACCGCCACGGCTTTCCCTCGATCGGAACGTTCCTGAGCGAGGGGGCGAGGCCGGCGGTGAGCCGGTGGATGACCTCCTCGGACAGCCGCCAGGTCTGGTCCAGGCCCAGTGCCGCCCGCACCACCCGGTTGTCGAGGAACGGCCAGATCGGGTCGCCCCGGCGCAGTGATCCGGCCCGGGCCCCGGCCTGCCAGCGGCCGATCCGGTAGGAGACGTACATGTGGTCGAGCGCCTCCAGCCCCCCGCGTTCCTGCCAGGGCCGGGCCAGCTCACGCGCGTGCTCGTTGGCGGCCTCGGTGAACAGCGCCGGATCCCGCAGGAACGTGGCGTCCACCCGGCGGCGCAGCGCCTTGGCGCTCAGGTCGCTCTGCAGCAGCAGGAAGCTCCCGGCCCGCAGGACCTCCCCGCTCTGCCCGGACATGGTGGGCCTGGCGTTGTAGGGGAGATAGCCGACGATCGACTCGTAGGCCGACGTCATGCCCTCGCAGGTCCGCAGCGTCTCGTAGGTCCGCGCGAGCGGGTGCTCGACCAGCACCGCGTCCTTCCGCTCGGCGCGGGCCGGGGGAATGACGGTGTGCTCGATGCCGAGTGCCCGCGCGATCCGCCCGGCGATGATCACATCGGGGTGGCCGTCCAGACCGTTGGTGGTCGCGCGGAGCGGGATCCCCGCCGCGTGCAGCACCGCCGCGGCCAGACGGCTGTCCCGGCCGCCGGTCAGGGCCAGGTTGACCGGCTCGCCCGCCGCGCGCAGCGGCTCCACGGTGGCCAGCAGCGTGTCGGCCAGCCCCTCGACGAGCTTCTTTCTCCCTCCCCGGGAGGTGGGGGCGGGTGCGGCGGCCGGGAGAGGGGTCTCGGTGATCGTACGGCTGCCGCCCCGGACGGTGACGGCCGAGGACGGCGGGAGCGCGGTGACCCCGCGGTAGGGCGTCTCGTCGGACAGGAAGTAGCCCTGACGGATCATCGCCTGCAGCGCGAGCACGTCCCACTCGATCCGCTCGCCGAACGCGGCGAGGCTGACCAGCAGCGCCCGGCTGCCGATCACGTGCAGGTCGGGGTTCTCGGCGTGGTAGACCGGGCAGGCCCGGTGGATGGCGGTGGCGGCCGACAGTTCCGTACGGGTCGCGCGGAACGCCGAGAAGCAGCCGCCGACGCTCTCGGTACTCAGCTCCGGCGTGCTCGCCAGCCGGTCCACGTCGCCCGGCGCGGCCAGGTAGCCGTTCACCCCGGTCACCCGGTCGTGCCCGGTGGACAGCAGGGGAGGCAGCCGGGAGTCGTCCGGCTCGTTGGTCCAGGCGAACAGGGAGATACCGGGCCGGTGCCACTCACGGGATCTGACGACCTCGGGGGGAGCCGGGAACGCGCTGTCGATCGCGCCCCTGACGGTGTGCAGCATCGCGTCCGGGATTCCGGCTTCCGGGCGTTTGGCCGCCAGTCCGAGATACACACGCATGGTCAGGGATCTTATGTTGTGTTTTTTCGCGACGAAGCGGTATTCATCGGGAAATCATGGGCGGAATGAGGTGGATGCCGTCACCTGCTCCCATCAGTGCGATGTCCGGCTTCGCCGGGTCCGGGACAGCGAGATCGCCTCTTCGGCGGTTACGGGGTAGGGCGCGATGTCCTATACACTGGCGTGGCGCCGCCGGAGCGAGAGCCTGGTGGCATCGCATCACCTTGAGGGGCTATGGCGCAGCTGGTAGCGCGCCTCCATGGCATGGAGGAGGTCTGGGGTTCGAATCCCCATAGCTCCACTCCGGGCCGTTCTCAAGACGGCTCGAAGGGCGTTGACGAGATCCCGCCCGGTCACCTCGACCGGACGGGATCTCGTCTTTTCTACGGCGACGTGGCCGCCGACGGCCGCTTTCGGCGACAAGGCGACCGAGGGAGGGGCGGGGCGCGTCTGTCATCCGCCGCCGGGTACGGCCTCCACCCGGCGGGTCACGACAGGCTCCACCGGTCCATGTTCCAGGTGATGGTCGACTGGGCGGGGTTCGGGACGACGTTGCGGATCGCCTCGTCCCACGCGCTCAGTCCGGGGTGCTGGAAGAGCGGGATGGTCGCCACATCGGCCCAGAGTTCCTTCTCGATCTCCCCGATGATCGGGTTCTGCGCGGCCGGGTCCACCGTCGCGTTCAGTTTCCCGATGAGCCTGTCGACCTTCCCGCTGGAGTAGCAGCCGTTGTTGTTGCCCTTGTTCTCGCCGTCGCACTTCGTCGGCGTGGTGTAGGTGGAGGCCCAGCCGCTGATCAGTGAGGAGGCGGACCAGGCGAACAGGGCCACGTCGTAGCCGTTGGCGGGCATCACGGTACCGAAGAAGTCCTCTGAGCCCTTGTCGACGACCTGGAAGCCCGCCTTGTCGCAGGCGTCGATGATGAGCTGCACCTCGACGGTGCGGCGCGGGTTGGGGGTCTGGTAGCCGATCTTGACCTGGACTCCGGTCTTGCCGGCCTTCGCCACGAGCGCCCTGGCGCCCTTGATGTCCTGCCGCCCGTGGACACCGGCGCCGCCGGCGGCGGCGATGACCGCCGCGGCGTTGTCCTGGAACGGGGCGACGTTGCGGATCTCCAGAGGTCTGGCGTCCGGTACGACGGGTTTGATCAGGTTGTCGACGATGAGCTGCCGGGGCACGCACTTGGCGAAGGCGGCGCGCAACCTCCTGTCCTTGAAGGGACTGGAGTTGACGTTGAAGTCCAGGTGCTCGTAGGTGTACTGGTCGGTTATGTTGACCCGCACGCCCTCCAGCGCCTTGAGTTGATTGAGCACGTCCGGGCCCGGCTGTGGCTCGATGATCTGGACCTCGCGATTGTGCAGCGCCTGGGCCTGCTCGTCCAGGGTGATGAAGCGCTCGATGATCGTCGGGGTGGCCGCGGGGGTGCCCCACCACCGGTCGTTGGCGACGAGGGTCAACGACTGGCCGGCGTCCATCTTGGAGAGCTTGTACGGGCCGGAGGAGGGGATCAGTTCGGCGGGGGGCAGCGCGATCTCGGAGACCCAGCCGTTGTTGAAGAACTTGACGGCCTTTTCGAGCTTCCGGGCGTCGGTCGCCTTGATCGCCGCGATGAACTCCTCCTCCGACAGGTCGCCCTGCCTCTCCACCACGTGGGCGGGGAGCAGTTCGGTCGCGCCGGGACCGCCGGCCGCCCAGTCCGCGAAGGGCCTGTCGTAGACGAGAGAGAACCTCTTGTCCCCCTTGTCGCAGGCGGGCAACCTGGTGTCCTCGACTCCGACGGTGCCGGAGGTGGAGAAGCCCTTGATCTTTCCGGACTTGAAACCCCACCAGAGCAGCACGTCGTCGCAGTCGATCGGCGTACCGTCCGACCAGACCGCCCTGTCGCTGATCGTGTACTCGACGGTCAGGGGGTCGTCGGAGGTCTTCCGGTAGGTGCCGAAGTCCGTGTCGGGCGTGATCGCGCCCCTCTCGCCGTAGAACCAGAAACCCGTCAGCACCCGCTGCAGGGGGCCGGTGTTGCGCATGGCGTTCTCGGCGGCGGTGTTGTTGTTGTAGGAGTGGAATTCCTGCTCGTAGGCGTAGGTGATGCTCCTGGCCCCGGCGGAGACCGTGTTCGAGGTCGTGGGGCCGTCCGCCGCGCCGGCGCCGCCGCAGGCGCTCAGTACGCACACGCCCGCCACCAGTGCGGCCGGGAACCTGCCAGACGTCCGCGCATGGAACACGCTAGAACTCCTTAGTCATCCGACATATGATCACCTATCGGCCTCAGTACAGCAAAGCTGAGCATCATTATTCTTTCCTTGACAAGTAGGACAAGCCGGGTGTTGTGCATCTGAGATGGGTGCCGCCTGAGTACCCCTGCTCCGGTATGGCGCCGCCTTTGGTCTGGTTTTTGCGGATATTGATACGGCGGGCGCCGTGCCGGGGTGTCACCCCGGCACGGCGCCCGCCGATGTATCACGTACTCACCGACCCCCCGGCCCGCACAACCGCCACGGTTTCCGCGGCCGATCGGCCGGGCTCCGGCGGATCTCAGTTCGGCGGCGTCAGGTTGACGAAGGCGCCGCAGTTGTTCGGCCAGGCCGGGTTCCCGCCGGTTCCAGGCTCGGGGGCCACGACACACGTCGTCTGGGCGATCTCACCGCTCAGGCTCCGGACCGTGACGTGAAGGTCGTTGCCCATCACCGCCAGGGACACGCCGGTCACGTTGAGCGGATAGCCTCTCAGCGGGGAGAGGTCGTGCCACCGGGGAAGCGTCCGCGGGTCCCGGACGGACGTCGTCCCGTCATCCGAGGTCGACGCGACGAACTTGTTGGCGCCCTGGAACTCCGTGTCGACACTCGATGTCGAGCCGGTCAGGCCGCGCGATCCCTGGGAGCCGCGTGACCCCTGCGGACCGCGTGGCCCCTGTGTGCCGCGCGCTCCCTGCGAACCCTGCGGACCGCGGAACCCCCGATGGCCGCGCCGGCATATGCAGTGGTGCCGTACCACGCATCCGCAACGCCGGCAGTGCCCCCTGAAGCAACCTCCGAGACGGAGAGCCGATCCTGTGGCACGGGAGGCGAGATCGAGGGCCGGAGTCGTGAGGCCGCCGTTGACGGCCGGATGAGAAAGGACGGTTTCCACTTTTCCGGTAGCGGCGCCGGCCGGCGTCTGAAGCATCGGCGTCATGAGAACGCCGAGCGCCGCCGTCGCGACGGCCCAGGCTCGTGCGCGCCTGCCGGGGGTAATGCTCGAAAGCCGTCTGTAACCACTGGAAGTCATCTTGCTCCATGTCGTTTTGTGATTCCGGGGAATCGACTCACATCACCGCGATGGGCGGCAAGCAGGGGTTACCCGACAGGGAATGCGATGACCCTTCGATTTGATGAACGCCGGTTAAAGGGGTTTCTTGGTAACGGAAAAATGTCTGCGTTGCCCACCGAAGAATCTCGCTTTATATGTCGAGTCGCGCTTTCATCATTAATTATCGAGATAGCGGTTAATGGTCGACAATCAGATGGTTCTGTGTGTTTTATTGAGCTTTTGGGCTTTATGTGGTGATTGTCGGGTTAATCGCGGGGGTGCCGGTGTTCATCCGGCGGTGGTGACCGGGGCGTGACGCGGCGGGCATCCTTGGAGGGGCGAACGGGCGGAACGGGCCGCCCGGCGGGCCCGTGGCCGGCCCCACAGCCGGATCGGCCGCGGGCCGGACGGAGGAGGTCGCGTGACCGGTCAGAAGGTGCTTCCGCTGGTGGTGCGGGTGGAGCGGGCGGCTCCCCCGGAGCGCACCGACGCCCTGGAGGCCGCCGCGCTCGCCGTACTGACGCTGCTTGACGACCCCCGCGCCACCGGCGACGGAGAGTGGGCCGAGCAGGTTCGCGCCTGGGAGCGCATCGGGATCAGGAAGGTCGTACGGCGGGCACGCGGGGCCGAGTGGCGCCGGGCGCTTGACCTGCCCGGCGTCACCGTCGCCTCCGGCACCGCCGAGGTCCGTGTCCACCCGCCGATCCCGCTGGACGCCTGGCCCAGGGATCTGGCCAGGCTCCAGGTCTCCGGCCTCGATCTGACCGATCAGGCCGAACCGGCGCCGCCGTCGGGGGATGTGGTGCTCTGGATCAACCCGGCGCTGGAGATGTCCGCGGGCAAGGCGATGGCCCAGGCCGGGCACGCGGCCCAGCTCGGCTGGTGGGGCGGTGACGAGCACGCCCGGCGGGCATGGCGGGAGCGGGGGCTGGTGTCCGCCGTACGGACCGCCGACCCCGCCGGATGGGCGGGGTTGGTGGACACGGGCCTGCCGACGGTCAGGGACGCCGGATTCACCGAGATCGCGCCGGGATCGCGCACGGTCGTCGCGGACGCCCCGTGGCTGCGTGGGGGAGGTTTCCGTCCGGTGGGTCCCGGGCCGCTCAGGTCAGCCTGACGATGTCGGCGAGGACGCCGCCCTCAGGGGTGAGCCGTGCGCTGGACGGGCTGTCGTAGACCACCAGCAGGTGCTCGTCGTCGAGGACGGTCAGCCCCTCCGCGTGGTCGCACCCGGCTCCGTAGGGCATGTTCATCACCGGCTCGGGGGCGTGCTCAACGGAGGGGCCGTCCCCGGGCCGCCAGCGCAGCACCTGGACCGGGCCGTCGAGATCCATGGTCGGCCCGGCCAGGATCAGCAGCCCGTCCCGGTGCGGGCACAGGTCGCGGATGCCGAGACCGCCGAGGTTGAGAAGATGTGTCCGGTACGGCCCGCCGTCGATCGGGGCGAGCCGGAGCCGGTCGGGACGGCGGGGATCGCTCTCCGGCCGGAGCTCCAGGAGCACCGCCCAGCCGCGGAGCACGGGGCCGCGCAGGCCGACGAACACGCGGTCGCCGAGGACCGCGATGCCCTCGACATCCAGGCCGTTGTCCTTGCCGGGGATCTTCACGAAGGGGGCCAGGCGAGGGTCGTCGGCCATCAGGTCGGCCAGGTTCCGGCCGGGACCGGACAGGATCGCGGCCGTCCGGCGGCCGTCCGCCTTGACCGGGGTCGAGCCGATGAGCGGTAGCCGTACCAGGATGTAGCGGTTCTCCTCACGGATCACGGTGCCGAGGCGGCGGCGGGCCTTGTCGGCCGGGTGGTCCCTCCTGGCGCGTCTGCGCTTGAGGCTGTGCGAGCCGATCGCCCACAGCCACCCGTCGGTCCGGGCCAGGCCCTCGATGTCGGCCTCGTCCTCCGGCCCGGCGGGCAGGTCCACGAAGTCGGCCAAGGCGAAACTGCGCTGATCGTCGTAGCGGCCCTCGCGGAGCGTCAGGTGCTCGACGGTGGCGGTCTCGTCACCGGCCAGCCAGAGTCCGGCACCGTCGGCACGGACGGCGGACAGGTTCGTGTGGGTTCTCGCGTCACGGGAGGCGACGTGGAAGCGGAGCTCTACCTGGCGTTCTGCAAGCACCGTCGAATCATGGCAGGTAATCGCCAAGCCGCACGGATCGGGCGACAGGACGGGTGTCGGGAGGGCACTCGTTCCCTAAGTGTGATGGGGATCGCGCACGAGAAAACCGGATTTGTCGTACGCTCCCGATCGTGCTCGATGGGTTGGGTGGGACTCAGGGGACCCGGGGGACGGGTTCTGTGCCGACGTATGTGACTGCTGAGGCGGATACGTCCGACTTGCCGAAAATTGTCGTTTCGCGGCCACCGAAATCGTCGGTGAAACGTTCCCGTATCGGTGACCTGCCCATGCGCGTCATCTACCGGCTGCTTGCCGGGTTCACCGCTGCGGTTCTGGCCGTCGTCGGGATCGTGGTCGGTCTCGTCTACGCCGGCTCCTCCGGTCAGCTGGGCGAGATGCCCGCGCGGCAGGTCGCCGCGCCATCTGCCGTGGCGCCCTCGCCCGGTCTCGGCTCCCCGCCGGCGGCGTCCCCCACGGCCTCGGCGTCCCCCACGCCCACCGTGTCGCCCTCACCGGCCGCCGTTCACGACCGGAAGGTCGTACTGGCGGCCCTGGCCGACCCCCGCATTCCCAAGCTGCCCCGCGATCGGCGGCTCGGCCCGTTGCCCGGCAAGAAGTACAAGACCAAGCGCCGCCTGCGGGACGCGAAGTCGGGTGTGTCGCTGATCCGGTTCGGCAGGCCGTGGAAGATCTTCGGGGCCTCGCCGTTCTCCACCAAGCAGGTCCTGCCAAAGGCGAAGGGCGCCGGTGTCCGGGCGATGCTCGTGACCTGCCCGGTGCCGATCCAGGCGCAGAAGAGCCTGAAGGACACCGCGTTGCTGGCCGCCCGCTGGACGCTCAACCACCACCCCAAGGGTTCCAAGATCGCCTGGACCGCCTCCCAATCGATCAAGGATGGCTGGCTCCTGGCCTACCGGGTGAAGTATCGGGTCAAGGGCAAGTCCCGGCTCTCCATGGCCGCCGTCGCGGTGACCGAGGTCCCCGGCACCCGGCCCGCCATGATCTTCGTGACCATCCCCGACGCCCAGCACAAGCGGTGGCGTGACATCAACACCGCGATCTCCTCGATCAGGTTGAAGTAGTCACCCTCTGGGCAGGAATCGCGTTATTCGCATGGCTTAGTGAAACTCGGGGGAATTTCATGGCCAACCTCTTCGTCGTCGCCTACGACGACCTCGGAACCGCCGAGAAGGTCAGGGAGAAGCTGCTCGGACTCCAGCGGGAGCGGCTGATCCGGCTCGCGGACGTGGTCGTCGCCGAACGCAGGGAGGACGGCAAGATCAAGCTCCACCAGGCGCACAGCACCACCGGTACGGGCGCCGCCGGCGGGGCGCTCTGGGGCGGACTGATCGGACTGATCTTCCTCATGCCGCTGCTCGGCATGGCCGTGGGCGCCGCCGCCGGCGCCGCGGCGGGCGCGATGACCGACGTGGGAGTGGACGACGGCTTCATGAAGGAGCTCGGCGAAGGCCTGCAGCCCGGTGCCGCGGCCGTCTTCGCGCTCGTGGTCGAGGGCACCAGGGACAAGGTGATCGCCGAGCTCGCACCGTACGGCGGGCAGCTCGTCAAGACCTCGCTCAGCGTCGAGCAGGAGGAGCAGTTGCAGAACGCTATGAAGGCGGCCGGCTGGACGCACGCCTGAGGGTGCCCGTCTCCGGGGGTCCCCACGGTCGGGGACCCCCGTGGTCGTGGAGGGGGAAGTCGTGGAGCGACCGGCGTCTCAGGATCGTAAGGGGCCCAGCGGCGAGGAGCCGGGCAGGGACGACGAGCCCAGGCCATGGCGGTCCGAAGGGCTGCCCGCCAAGCCGCCGGCCCCGCAGCGCCCCAGGATCAACTGGTGGCGCTTCGCGCTCACCATGCTGCTGGTCTACGCCGGTTTCTTCCTCATCTCGTCGTTTCTCGACGGCGGCACGGTCGAGACGATCTCATACACCCAGTTCACCCAGCAGGTGCAGGCGAAGAACGTCAAGGACATCTACGCCAAGGGGTTCTCCATTCAGGGCGAGCTGAAGAACGCCGCCCGCGACCCCGACAGCGAAAACCGCACCTACACCCGGTTCTCCACCGAGATGCCGGTCTTCGCCGACCAGCGCCAGCTGTATCAGCAGCTCACCGCGGCGGGTGTGGCGATCAAGGCCGACCCGGTCGCCGGCGATCGCGGCTTCCTCGTGAACCTGCTGCTGTCGTTGCTGCCCGTTCTGCTGCTGGCCGGTCTGTGGATCTGGTTCATCCGGCGCTCGGCGGCCGGCATGCCGGGTGGCCGGGGCCCGGGCGGCTTCGGCGGGCTGGGGGGCATGGGCAGGTCGAAGTCGGTCACCCCGGTGGACGCGGACAAGGTAAGGGTCGACTTCGACGACGTCGCGGGCATCGACGAGGTGGAGAACGAGCTCGCCGAGATCGTCGACTACCTCAAGGAGCCCGGCAAGTACCGCAGACTGGGAGCCAGGTTGCCCAAGGGTGTGCTGCTCACGGGCCCGCCGGGCACCGGCAAGACCCTGCTCGCGCGGGCCGTCGCGGGTGAGGCGGACGTGCCGTTCTTCTCGGCGAGCGCCTCGGAGTTCATCGAGATGATCGTGGGGGTGGGCGCCTCGCGGGTGCGAGAGCTGTTCGACGAGGCGCGCAAGGTCGCCCCATCGATCATCTTCATCGACGAGATCGACGCGATCGGCCGCACCCGCGGCGGCAGCAGCGTCGGTGGCCACGATGAGCGCGAGCAGACCCTCAACCAGATCCTGACCGAGATGGACGGTTTCAGCGGCTCCGAAGGCGTGATCGTGATCGCCGCCACCAACCGCTCGGAGATCCTCGACCCGGCACTGCTGCGACCAGGCCGGTTCGACCGGACCGTCGCGGTGTCCGCACCGGACGCCGAAGGCCGGGTGGCGATCCTCAAGGTACACACCCGGGGGGTGCCGCTCGCCGACGACGTGAGCCTGGAGCGGCTCGCCAAGAACAGCCCCGGGATGACCGGCGCCGACCTGGCCAACCTCGTCAACGAGGCCGCGCTCCTCGCGGCCAAGCGATCCAACCAGAAGGTGCACACCCGTGACCTCGCCGACGCCCTGGAGAAGATCCAGCTCGGTACGGCCCGCGCGATCGTGATCCCGGAGGAGGAACGCAGGCGCACCGCCTACCACGAGGCCGGTCACGCGCTGCTGGGCATGCTCCAGCCCGGCGCCGACCCGGTCAGGAAGATCTCGATCATCCCGCGCGGCCGGGCGCTCGGCGTCACACTCTCCACACCCGACACCGACCGCTACGCCTATGACGAGAGATATCTGCGGGGCCGGATCATCGGAGCCCTCGGCGGCATGGCCGCCGAGCAGGTCGTCTACGGGATGGTCACCACCGGCGCGGAGAACGACCTGGAACAGGTCACCGCGATCGCCCGGGGAATGGTCGGCCGCTGGGGCATGTCCCCCAAGATCGGCCCATTGACCATTCTCCCGAACTCCGGTGACGGCCACCCCGTCGCCGCTCCGGCCACTCTCGCGGCGGTGGACGAGGAGACCCGGCGCATCGTGGACGAGTGCTACGAGATCGCCCAGGACGTTCTGAAGGAGAACCGCGACCGCCTGGACGCCGTCGTCACCGCCCTGCTGGAACACGAAACCCTGGGGGAGGTCGAGGTCTACGCCGCCGCGGGACTCTCCCGCGGCGCCGCGCCTCCGCCACCCCCATCGGATTCGTCCTCCGAACTCCACAGCCCCACCTGACGGACCCGGCCTGTCCTGCTGTGCCTCGCCCTCCGAGGGAGGTCGAGGGCCAAGCCGCCATGGGACTTCCCGTGGTACCGATGATCAGGAACCTGTGAGGAGGAGCGGCCGGTGGAATCGCGCTAGGCTCGATCGGCGTGACCCAGATCGTTCTCGCCTCAGCCTCGCCCGCCCGGCTCGCTCTGCTCCGCAGCGCCGGACTCGACCCCAAGGTGATCGTCAGTGGAGTGGACGAGGAGGTCGTCACCGCCGACAGCCCCGGTGAACTCTGCCTCGCCCTGGCTCGGGCGAAGGCGGTGACGGTGGCACGGGACCTCGCATCCGGTCTGGTCATCGGCTGCGACTCTGTCCTGGAACTCGACGGGCAGGCCTACGGCAAGCCGCTGTCGCCCGAGGACGCCGTCGCCCGCTGGCGGCTCATGCGCGGTCGCGAGGGCCGCCTGCTCACCGGTCACTGCGTGATCGACGCCGCCGACGGCAGAGAGGTGTCGGAGGTGGGCGCCACGGTCGTGCGCTTCGGCACCCCCAGCGACGCTGAGATCGCCGCGTACGTCGCCACCGGGGAACCCCTCCGGGTCGCCGGGGCCTTCACCCTGGACGGCCCCGGAGGCTGGTTCGTCGACGGCATCGACGGTGACCACGGCAACGTCCTGGGCATCTCCCTGCCTCTTCTGCGCAGGCTTCTCACCGCCCTCGGTGTCTCGGTGCCCACTCTCTGGCAGCGCGCCTAAGGGCTTCCGTACCGCCGTTCCCTCACCGTGCCTCCCGCCTTCCGCCTCCTCCACGGCGAGACGTCTTACACGTCTTGCCCGATGAGACCTCCCGTCCCGCTCTCCGCTCCGAAGTCCTGTCCCGTCGTCTCTTCAGATCGTCCGGATGGGACCTTCCGGCCGGTGGCGCTTCCGGGTCGCTCCTCCAGCGTGGGACCTTCCACCTCGCACCCCTCCGTCCAGGGTCCACGATCCCGCTGCCGCACTCGGAGATCCCGGTGCCTGGATGCTCCTGAGCCCTCGCGGCGGGTGCCCACCCCTGTGGGGGCGGATGCCTTCTCCTCCTGCATCTGCGGGGACAGAGAGCCGGGTGCCCATCCCTGTGGGTGCGGATGGACGGCGGAGCGTGGGACGGGAGGTCCCCGGCGCCGTCAAGCGGTGATCCACCGATCCGGCTAACCTTCCGGGCATGGGTCATTTCCGCTCCTTTGCGAACGGCATCGGGTTCTTTTTCCAGGGACTGGGCTGGGTCGCCCGCAACCCTCGCTGGTGGCTGTTCGGGCTGATCCCCGCTCTGATCGTTTTCGTGTTCTACGCGGTCGGCCTCTACTTTCTCGGCACCAACGCCACCGCCTTCGCCGGATGGGCGACGCCGTTCGCCGACGGGTGGTCCGAGGGGGCCAGAACGGCCCTGCGCGCACTGGTCGGGCTGGCCGTCTTCGGCGCCGGTGTGATCCTGTCCGTGGTGACCTTCACCGCCGTGACGCTGATCCTCGGCGAGCCGTTCTACGAGAAGCTCTCGGAGAAGGTCGAGCTGACCTACGGAGAGTTGCCGAGCGGACATGAGGTCCCGCTCTGGAAGTCGATTCCCCGCTCCATCAAGGACAGTCTGGTCACCCTCGGATACGTGTTGCTGTTCACTGTTCCTCTGTTCTTCCTCGGCTTCACGCCGGTGATCGGGCAGACGGTGGTGCCGGTGCTGGGAGCCCTGGTCTCGGGCTTCTTCCTCACGGTCGAGCTCACCGCGCTGGCCATGGAACGCAGGGGGCTGGCTCGCGGGAGCCGTTTCGCGGTGCTCCGCGAGAACAAGGCCTCCGCCCTCGGATTCGGGGTGCTGATCTTCCTGATCTTTCTTATCCCGCTGGCCGCGGTGGTCGCGATGCCCGCCGCCGTGGCGGGTGCGGCGATCATGGTCCGGACGCGATTGGTGGTGGCCGGCCCGCTCCCCGGCGTTTCGGGTGTGGATCCGGGCATTCACCGAAGAGCGTGACCGCTCACGGGTGGATGACACGGTGTCGCCTTCCTCCCTTCCTCCCTTCCCCGTTCCCGTCCCAGGAAGGTCGGTGATCCGTGGGATCGGCCAGACCCCGATCATGCGCCACCGCGCCCCGCACCGGCCGCTCCTGGCCGGAAACGGTGGATAACCGGAGACCGTCCACAGGGCTTCGAAGCGAAGGCTGTGGAAAGCCGGAAACTATCCACAGAATGCGGTTCGGTGCTGAAACGGGGCCGGGACTCAGGTGAGGCTTCCGCCCATGACAACCGACACCCCGTCCTCTCCCGTCTCGCTCCGGCCGCAGCCCAGCCTTCTGCTCAGCTCCACGGAGGACATCCTCGGCGCCGTGCCGTACCTCGTGGGATTTCACCCTGCCGACAGCCTGGTCGTCATCGGGCTGAGAGGAAATCCGCCCAGGAGCCGGTTGCACCTGACCGTCCGCTGGGATCTGCCGCTGGCTGATCCGGGCCTCGGCCGGGTCGTCCCGCTGCTCGCCCAGGAGGGGATCACCCAGGTCGTCGTCGTCGGATACGGTCCGGGGCCGCTGGTGACCCCGGCCGTGGATCTCGCCGTCGCCCTGTTTCGGCGAGGTGACATCACACTCGTCGAGGCACTCCGGGTGGAGGGGGGCCGCTACTGGTCCTACCTGTGCTCCCGGGCCGACTGCTGCTCCATCGACGGCACGCCGTACGAAAGGAAGGCCGGTGCCGTCGCCGCTCAGGCGGCCGTGCAGGGGCTGGTCGCCCTGCCGGACCGCGAAACCCTTGAGCGGTCACTCGACTCTGTCGGCGGGTCCGCCAGGCTGGCCATGCGCCGGGCCACCGCCCGTGTCACGCGGGAGATGAGGGACGCTCTCGCCGGACGCGGAGAGGGGGAGTTCGTGGCGGAGTTCGTCGCGGCGGGAATGGCGCGAGTCCACTCGGCGATCGATCTCTACGCCTCCGGTGGACGGCTCGACGACGAGGCGGCGGCCAGACTGGGTCTGGACCTCGCGGTGATCCGGATCCGTGACGAGGCGTGGGCACTGGCCGTCGGGGGCACCCGCAGCGTTCACCTCGGGCTGTGGCGGGACCTCACCCGGCGGCTGGAGCCGAGGTTCGTGGCCCCCGCCGCCTCCCTGCTCGGGGTGGTGGCCTGGTGCGGGGGCGACGCCGCCCTGGCCGGCATCGCGCTGACCCGTGCACGTGACATCGATCCCGACTACTCCATGGCGAACCTGCTCACGCACGCGCTGCGTCACCTGCTCCCGCCTGAGGTGCTCAACAGCAGGATGCCGAGCTCCGAGGAGCTCGGCAGGGAGATGGGCAGCCCCCGGATGGCCTGGTTACTGCCCATGGTCGCCCTGCTGGAGGAACCGGAGGTCCCAGCGGGATGACCGATCAGCTCTCGGCGCGCTTACGGCGCTCGTTGTAGGCTCGCATCCGGGCGGGATAGCCGGTCAGCTGCACATCGTAGACCGGAAGTGCCAGGTCACGGGCCACTTTGCGGATCACCGCAGGCGAGCCGACCCGGCGACGGGTCCACTCGCCGTCGTCCGCGATGGCCATCGCGGTGGTGTCGGTCGCGAAGGTCTCCGGTTCCACATAGAACTCCACGCCACGACGCGACTTCGCGAAGTCGATGAGTGCCTCGACGTCGGAATCGGTCGCCTCACGGTCGAACTTGGCGATCTTCGGCCCGCGTAGACGCCTCAACCCATAGCGATCACGCCATCTCATGTCTCCCTGTATACATCTCCTGGTCGTGTCTTGGTGCAAGTCCAGGGGTGACTCTAAGGGACATCCAAGGGTTCATCCGGATAGACCGCTCACAAGTTGTTGCTCAGGATTGACGTAAAAGCGGCGACGAAAGGGATGCCGATCCCATGGCAGGCACAGCGACACCGACGGCGCACTCATGGGGCGAGAGTGCGCCGTCCCCCGGCCCGGGGCTCGGCCACGCCGGGCTCCGGGTGAGCGACCATGATCGGGAGCAAGTGGTCGAGCACGTCAAGGCCGCCTACGCGGAGGGGCGGTTCGACAGAACCGACTTTGATGACAGGCTGGAGCGGGCGATGACGGCTCGCTTCCACGGTGATCTCATGCCGATCATGCACGAGCTGTACGGCTCGCGCCCGATCGCGCCCGCGCCGTACCCTCCAGTGCCGGGCGGGGTGGTGCCCGCGGGTCACGACGCGCGAGCGGACACCGGGGGAGAGCGCTTGGGCGCGGCGGCGGCCCACCTGCTCCCGCTGGCCGGCCTGCTCGCGCTCGGTCCGCTGATCATGTTGCTGGCCGCCGGGAAGACCTCGCCCCACATTCGCAGGCACGCGGTGGAGGCGCTCAACTTCCAGCTCACACTGCTCGGCGCCACCCTGGTGCTGACGATCACCTTCGTGGGCCTGGTGCTGACGCCCCTGCTCTGGATCGGAGGCGCGGTGCTGTCGGTGATCGGCGGCCTGGCCGCGCTCGGCGAGGGTAACTTCCGCTACCCGCTCACGCTCCGCCTGGTGAGGTAGACCGGAGCGATCGCCGGTCAGTTGCCGAGAACCTCGTACTTGACCCGCATCACTCCGGCGGCGGTGTCGCCGATGGCGGAGAAGGCGGCTCTGGACAGGTCGAGACAGCGCCCGCCCACGTACGGGCCGCGGTCGTTGATCCTGACCGTGACCGACTCGCCGTTCGCGGGATTGGTCACCCGGACCTTGCTGCCGAGGGGCAGGCTCTTGTGCGCGGCGGTCATCGCGTTCGGGTTGAACTGCTCGCCGCTGGCCGTCATCTGCGGTTCCCCGTAGAAGGAGGCGCCACAGGTCCCGGTTGAGATCACGTGGGTCTTTGGCTCTGGGGCGACCTTGGCCTCGCCGGTCTTGCCGATCTTCGACGTGCTCTTCACCGCGGGGGTGGCGGCGTCGGTCGGTGTGGCCGTGGCGGAGGGCCTGATTGTGGCCCGGGGCGCGCTGGACGGCCCCGTCGTCCCCTTGGCTGCTCCCGGTCCCGTCGTTGTGGCCGGGACGGTGGTGACCGAGGCGGTCGCAGCCTCGGGGGTGGTGGCCTGATCCGTTGTGCCCTCGGGCCGGACGGGTGAGACCGAGGCTCTCCCGCCGGTGGCCGGGGAGTTCCCGACGGTGCTCGCCGGGCCGTCGGAAGGCACGGCGGTGCCGACCGGGTTCCGGGCTCCGCTGAGGCCGGCCGCCGTCCACGGGGCGTTGCCGGAGGTGGAGAGCGCCCAGACGCCTGCCGAGACCGCCACGGCGGCGCCTGCGGCCAGCACGGCCAGACGCCGCCTGCCTGGCCTTCCCGGCCTCGGCTTTTTCGGAGGGGATGTTCGGGGGGTGCGGGGAGACGGAGTGCGAGAGTGCAGGCCCAAGGGAAACCACGGTCCAAGGTCGGGGACAGGACATGGGAGGGCCGTACGGGGCGGGGGAGACGGGGGATGCGCGCCGACCGGTCCCATTGGCGGGTCACAGGGGTGCTTCCCGCCTAAGGTGGGCCGACCATATGCGACAAAGGAATAGTAAAACCATGTTAATGGGATATAAAGTGACTTATATCACTTAGGTTGAGAGATGGTGATCAATTAGCTGTTGATCACCTATGGGTGATGTTGTGTGTCGAAATAGATCACATCGGAACGGCCCTCCGGGGTGGCGGTCCCCGGAGAGCGTCGTGCGGGCCACGATCAATGCGGCGTCACAGAAAAACGGCGAATCCACGGAGCGCGGGGTGGATCGGTGGATGACGTCGAGGAGGCGACGCTGAAGGATCCGGCGGGCCCCGCGGGCGCCTTTGGTGGGTTCGTGACGGGCCAGGAGTCGTTGTGCGGCGGGGTAGAAGCGTTTCCGCACGATGGCCGGGGTGTAAAACACGCTGTTGAGGCGGCGGTTGCCGCCTCGGTGGCGGCGATGGCGTTCTTTGTCCGAGGAGTAGACCGGGATCGGAGCGCGGCCGGTGTGGCGGGCGTGCTTGGCCGAGCCGGCAAAGCGGGTGATGTCACCGATCTCCGCGATCAGAACTACTGCGGAGATGTGGCTGATCCCGGCGATCTCCAACAGTCTGGGTGCCAGCGGGGTGGCGAGTTCCCTGATCGTGATCTCAAAGTCGCGGACGCGTCGGTTGAGATGTCTCAGTGGTCATGTCCGGGGTGCGGGGTACAGGGGGGTTCACGGGGCACGCGGTGGCGGCCACCGCGTGCCCCGTGAACCGGTGACCGTCTGTCCGAGGCCGCCGGGGGCGTCAGCTGACGCCGAGCAGGTCCACGACGAAGATCAGCGTTTCGCCCGGTTTGATGCGGGCGCCCGCGCCGCGGTTGCCGTATCCGAGGTGGGGCGGGATGGTGAGGCGACGACGGCCGCCGACCTTCATGCCCGCGACGCCCTGGTCCCAGCCCGCGATGACCCGGCCGCCCCCCAGCGGGAACTGGAAGGTCTCGCCGCGGTTCCAGGAGGCGTCGAACTCTTCGCCGGTGGAGAAGGCGACGCCGACGTAGTGCACGCTGACCTGGTGACCCGGCTTGGCCTCGGGACCGTCTCCTTCGACGATGTCGACGATCTGCAGTTCCGAGGGCGCCTCGCCCTCCGGGAAGTCGATCTCAGGCTTCTCCAGTGCCACGTGGTTCTCCTTGGTTGGGTGCGTGCCGACCGCCTTCCGGTCGGCCGGACGACTCTACGGTGTCCGGCGCGCCCATGAGCGCCGGGGGACGTGACGGCCCTGACGCCGTCTCCCCGGATAGGATCGCCCGCCGCACCGGCCCGCCGCTGACGACTGCCCGCGGCCCCGCCCGTAACAGGCCGCGGGCCATGGTCCGGCTGCTGCTCGGACTCTCCGAGGGCGGCCCCGCCGAATGCCCTCGATGTCCCCACGTCCCCCTGTGTCCCCCTGTGTCCGCTGAATGCCTCTGTGTCTGTCGTGTCCGTCGCCCGGTCGCCCTCGCGGGCTCTCGCCCCACCGGTTCGGTGGGGCGAGAGCCCTGGACGTGTCCTTCCCCCTCTTTCAGAGGTGGTACGGGGGTCCTTCAGCCGTCCTTTCGGACGGGGGCCTGCGGTGCGGTCGGTCTTTCCGTGGCGGGGGCGTACGGCCCGGCCGACGGGGGAGGCTCGACGACCACGGTGTCGGCGGGACGCGAGCCGCTCTCCAGGACGGCTCGGGCGTGGTCGAGATGGGAGGCCGCCACCAGCACGTCGTAGCGGCCGGCGACGAGCGCGCTGCGTGAGGCGAAGTCCCGTTTGCCGCCGGTGAAGAAGTGGTTGATGAACCCGAACGCCGCTCCCATCACCGTGCCCCAGAGCGCGGCCCAGAGCACGAGCACGATGAACGACATCGTGGTCGAGGTGAAGAGCCCGAGGAACATTCCCGCGACGGCGCCGAAGAGCACGCCGCTCCCCGCCCCGGCGAGCGCGGCCCGGCTGTTGGTCATCCTGCCGGTGACGGTCTCCTCCAGCCTCAGGTCGCTGCCGACGATCGCCACGTGCTCGACGGGGAAGCCCGCGTCCGAGAGGCCGTCCACGGCCCGCTGGGCGGCGAGGTAGTTGTCGTAGCCGACCAGCACTCTCCGGTCGACGACGACCTGGGTGTCCGGGATGGTGGATAGTTCTGGCATGTCCGTTCGCCTTCCCGTGCTTAGAAGGGGGATCCGGCCTGGTGACTACCCCGCGAGGGAGGGAGAATGCGTGTCCGCCCGGCACCTTGTCCTATCGGGTGACCCGGGAAAGCTTCCGGGTGAAAGCTTTCCTAATGAAAGCGGACATTGGGCGACAAACGGTGCGATGTGCTGTTAAGTTCATGTGCTATAGCACTGACGATGGGTGGACAGGGATCGCCGTGCTGGTCTGCGAAGGAACCTGAAATGATCGCATTCATCATGATGATCGAGGTGCTGCTGGCACTCATGGGGCTGATGGCACTGTGCCGGCTCACTCGTTATCGGGGCAGGCCGCTGTATCTGGACGACCGCCGCCGGCGGATGGTGGTGTCGCGCTATCACAGGTGACCCCTCCCCCCCGCGCGCGAGGCCAGGGGAGAAGCCGGTCGACGGTCACGCCGCCGACAACCCGTCCCTCCACGCGGGAGACGAGGTCACCTCAGGCCTCCGGCTCGGCGAGGTGGATCGACCCGGCCCTCCGCGCGGGAGGCGAGGCGCTGCGCCGCCGAGCGCCGTGGCCTCCGCGCACCTGCGCCGCCCCGCACGGGGAGCATGAGCCCTGTTCCCCGCAGGGACTACCAGCTCTGGTGGAGTGGCATGCCCTCGGTGTAGCCGGACGCGCTCTGCACACCGATCACCGCGCGCTCGTGGAACTCCTCCAGGTCGGACGCGCCCGCGTAGGTGCACGAGGAGCGCAGTCCGGCCACGATGGCGTCGATCTGGTCCTCGACGCTGGGCCTGACCGGGTCGAGATACATCCTGGAGGTGGAGATGCCCTCCTCGAACAGGGCCTTGCGGGTCCGCTCGAAGGGGGAGTCCTCCGCGGTGCGCAGTTTCACCGCGCGGGCCGAGGCCATGCCGAAGTTCTCCTTGTACCTACGGCCGTCCGCATCGGTGCGGGCGTCGCCGGGGGACTCGTAAGTACCGGCGAACCAGGAGCCGATCATCACGTTGGCGGCTCCGGCGGCCAGGGCCAGCGCCACGTCCCGGGGGTGCCGTACCCCGCCGTCCGCCCAGACGTGGCGTCCGAGGCGGCGGGCCTCGGCGGAGCACTCCAGCACCGCGGAGAACTGCGGGCGGCCCACACCGGTCATCATCCGGGTGGTACACATGGCGCCCGGCCCGACGCCCACCTTGAGGATGTCCGCCCCGGCCTCGGCCAGGTCGCGCACGCCTTCGGCGGTGACGACGTTGCCCGCCGCGACCGCCACGCCCGGGTCGAGCGAGCGCACCGCCCTCAGGGCGCCGAGCATCTTCTCCTGGTGGCCGTGGGCGGTGTCCACCACCAGGCAGTCCACCCCGGCCTCAAGCAGTTCCTTGGCCTTGGCGGCCACGTCGCCGTTGACGCCGACGGCCGCGGCGACGCGCAGCCTGCCGGAGGCGTCGAGCGCGGGCCGGTACAGCGTGGCCCGCAGCGCGCCGGTCCGGGTCATGATGCCGACCAGCCGTCCGTCGGCGTCGACGACAGGGGCGAGCCGGTGGCGTCCTCCGTGGAGCCGGTCGAACGCCTCGCGTGGGTCGAGCCCGGCGGGCAGGGCCAGCAGGTGGTCGGACATGACCTGGGAGAGCTGGGTGTACATGTCCACGCCGGCGCAGTCGCCCTCGGTGACCACGCCGACCGGGCGGTTGTCCCAGTTGACGATGATGATCGCGCCGTGGGACCGCTTGGGCAGCAGGCTGAGCGCCTGGCCGACGGTGTCGTGCGGGGTGAGTGTGAGAGGTGTGTCGTGCACCAGGTCGCGTTTCTTGACCCAGTCGACCACGTTGGCGACGACGTCGATCGGGATGTCCTGCGGGATAACGGTGATGCCGCCGCGCCGGGCGATGGTCTCGGCCATGCGGCGTCCGGCCACGGCTGTCATGTTGGAGACCACGAGGGGGATCGTGGTTCCGGTGCCATCCCGGGTCGACAGGTCGACGGCGAGCCGGGAACCCACCGAGGACCGTGACGGAACCATGAACACGTCGCTGTAGGTCAGGTCGTAGGCCGGTGTCATCCCATTGAGAAATTTCACGTTCGTCCACCTTATCGGGTGAATGGTTACGGGGAAGCGTTCCCGCTTTTGAAGATCTCAAAGAGGGAACGCGGCGTGGACGGGGCACTAGGATCCGGTTTGCGTGAGTTCAGCAGGGTGGCCATGAGGAGGCGCTGTGATCGTTGTTGACCGGCCCGAGATGCTCGTCGTGGGCCATGCCGTACGGACCTCGAACGCGGAGGAGATGGAGCAGGGGCGGGGACGGCTCCGTACGCTGTGGGCGCGGGCCGGGGCACCCGGGGCCTTCGCGCACGTGCCCGGGCGGGTGGACGAGAACCTCTACGCGGTGCTGACGGACTATGAGAGTGATCACCACGGCTCCTACACGCAGATCGTCGGGGTGGCCGTGCGCAGCGCCGCCGCGCTGCCCGAGGGCATGGTCGCGGTGCGGGTGCCCGGGGTCCAGGCGCTGAAGCTGGAGGCGCGCGGGCCGATGCCGGGCGCGCTTCAGGAGGTGTGGCAGTGGTTGCGGAAGCACACCGAGTCCGGCGGCGCCCCGCCCCGCGCCTTCACCACCGACGTGGAGATCCACCATCCGGGGGGCGTGGACGTCTACGCCGCGATCCTGCCCTCGCTGCGCTGAACGACCGGTCCCGGTGTCAGGCGAGCACTCCCGCCTCGCGCAGCCTGGTCTCGGTCTCGCCGGGCAGACCCCAGGAGGACAGATCCGCCGGCCGGGTCGCGGGGGAGAGGTCCTGCTCGGGCACGCCGAGCAGGCGTGGTGCCGGTGCGGGCTGCCGGACGCCGCCGACCTCCACGAACACACCGCGTGCCTTGTTGTGCGGGTGGTCGGCGGCCTCGGACATCTCCAGCACGGGGGAGACGCACGCGTCCGAGCCGTCGAACACCGCCTCCCACTCGGCGCGGGTTCTGGAGCCGAACGCCTCGGCCAGCCGTTCGCGCAGCGCGGGCCAGTTGGACCTGTCGTCACGGTCGGGCAGGTCGGACAGGCCCATCAGTGACACCATCTCCGCCCAGAACCTGGGCTCCAGCGCGCCGACCGCGAGGAACCGGCCGTCGGAGGTCTCGTAGGTGTCGTACATCGGGGCGCCGGTGTCGAGCAGGTTCGTGCCACGCGGGCCCTGGACGTTGTTCTGGGCGCCGTGACAGAACATCGCGAACAGCGTCGCCGCGCCGTCCACCATGGCCGCGTCGATCACCCGGCCCTCGCCGGTCCGGGCGCGTTCCACCAGGGCGAGCAGTACGCCGTAGGCCAGCATGAGCCCGCCGCCGGCGAAGTCGCCGAGGATGTTGATCGGCGGGGTGGGGCGCTCGCCGGCCCGGCCCAGCATGGACAGGACACCGGAGACCGCGATGTAGTCGATGTCGTGCCCGGCGGTCGGCGCCAGAGGCCCCTCCTGACCCCAGCCGGTGATCCGCCCGTAGATCAGGCGCGGGTTGACCGCGTGCAGGTCGGCCGGGCCGATGCCGAGCCGTTCGGCCACTCCCGGCCGGTAGACCTCGATGACGACATCGGCGTGGGCGGCCAGTTCCTTGAAGGCGGACACGCCCTCGGGGGACTTCAGGTCCAGGCCGATCGTCCGCTTTCCCCGGTCCATCACCTCCTGGCGGGGGCTGTCCCCGGCGGCGGCGACGGCGGCGACCCGCTCCACCCGGAGCACCTCGGCGCCGTGATCGGCCAGCATCATCCCCGCGAACGGCCCGGGGGCCAGACCGGCCAGCTCCAGCACGCGGACTCCGGCCAGCGGACCGCTCCTGTTCACGTGCTCCATCGATCTCTCCTCGCCACAGCGGGGGCTTGCCCGCGAGACGGTTCCGTCGGGCGGCTGCCAGGTAATGTCCCGCGACCTTTCTCCGGCTAAATAGAACAACATTCGGCTTTATCTGGCAAGACGTCGTAAGAGGGGCCACGCGACATCTGGGTGGTATGGGAAGCTTGCGCCTCAGCTGAATGGGATCTAGGGGTTGCGCGATGACGTATCCGCACAGTGAACGGGTGGTCGCTGGGCGCTATCGACTGTTGAGAGAGCTCGGCCGCGGGGGCATGGGTGTGGTGTGGGAGGGCTACGACACGCTCCTTGACCGCCCGGTCGCGGTCAAGGAGGTGCTGCTTCCGCCGAACCTCTCCCCGGCCGAGCACGGGCGCCAGCTGACCCGCACCTCCCGCGAGGCCAGGACCGCGGCCCGGCTCAACCACCACAACATCGTGGCGGTCTACGACGTCGCCGAGCAGGACGGCCGTCCCTGGATCATCATGGAACTCGTCAGGGCCCGGGGGCTGGACGAGGCCGGACCGCTGGCGGTGGGGCAGGTGGCCGGCATCGGCCGCCAGGTGCTGTCGGCCCTCCGGGCGGCCCACGACGCCGGGATTCTGCACCGCGACGTCAAACCCAGCAACATCCTCCTGGCCCCTGAGGGGCGGGCCGTGCTCACCGACTTCGGCATCGCCACCGTGGAGGGCGACACCTCGCTGACCCAGACCGGCATGGTGACGGGCTCGCCGAGCTTCCTGCCGCCGGAACGTGCCACGGGCGGCGACACCGGCCCCTGGTCCGATCTGTGGGCGCTCGGCGCCACCCTGTACGCGGCGCTGCTCGGTCACGGCCCCTTCGAGCGCCGCGACGCCATCGCCACCCTCGGCGCACTCCTCACCGAGGAGCCCGACCTCAGCCGGGTGCCCCCGGCGATGAGGGAGGTGCTCACCGGCCTGCTCCAGCGCGAACCCGCCCACCGGCTGAGCGCCGAGCAGACCGACCTGCTGCTGGCACGGGCGGTCGACGACCCGTCGGGTACGGTGCCCCACCGCGCGTCCAGGCCCGCCGGGCGGCAGGCCCCCACCTCGGCGATGCCCGCCCGGCGGCGGCGACGCAGGGAGGGGGGCGGGAACAGGCGCCGGATCGCGCTGGTCGTGGCGGCGGCGGTGGTCCTGGCCGGAGGGGGTGCGGTGGCGGTGGCGATGACGCAGCCGGCCGCGCCGGCCGCTCAGGGAGCCGATCCGCCCGCGCGGTCTCCCACCGCCCTCTCCGAGACCCCCGGGGCAGGGCCGCCAAGCGGGTCGCCGGAGCCCAGGCCCTCCAGGACCCGGGTCGCCGAGCCCGCCACGGAACTGAGACTCTGGCAGGCCAAGGCGCCGGAGAGCTGGTCCGTCCGGTATCCGGCGCTCTGGCGGGGGGACTGGGCCGCCGAGACCGGCTACACCCAGTGGCTCCGGCGCGACGGCCGCGCGCATATGTCGGTGGAGGTGCTCCCCGGCCCGCTGGACGATCTGGAGTCGGTCCAGCGGAGCGTCAGGGAGAGCACGGCGCAGTGGAGCGAGATCCTCTCCGACGACACGGCGCGGATTCCGCTGGCCTACGGCACCGGCCTGCAGTGGGAGTTCACCTGGGCGGCGACCGACCTCGGCGGTGTGCCGTGGGCCAGGCCGGGCGTGACCTACCACGAGATACGCCGTTTCGTCGCGGTCGGCGACACGGTCGTGGTGCTGAGCTGGACCACCCCCGCCGATGAGTGGAAGGGGCAGACCGGCCTGATGAACCAGGTGTTCGGCAGCTTTCACGCCCGCGGAGGCGAGTGACCTTCCGGGCGCGGTGACCGGTGACGGCATCGGCGTTCCCCCGGGCGGGGGCCGGTGGGATTGGCCGTCCCCGCTGGGGCCGGTGAACGAATGCGGTGGCGTCGCCGGTGGGCCGTGGGGGCGGCGGTGGCGGGCCGCCAGGGGTTCCGGATGGATCGCCCCTATAGTTTCCTCGTGTTTAACGTGTCCCACCTGGCTCTGGAGACATCCTAGATATAACGTGCTAGGGCCGATCTTTACTATGGGATCCCTGGGGGTGATGTCCTGTGACGCAGATGACACAGATGTCGGCACATCGGCGTGCCGTGGAACAGATCAGGGACTCCTACGCGACGATCCCGGCCAACTCGGTGCCCCGGCTGGCCAAGGCCACCACGAACCTCTTCCGTTTCCGGGACGGTGCCCGGGGGGCGAAGCTGTCGGCCCGCGACCTCGACCGGGTCATCGATGTCGATCCGGTGGCCATGACCGCCGAGGTGCAGGGCATGACCACCTACGAGAACCTGGTGGACGCCACCCTCGCGCACGGGCTCATGCCGTACGTCGTGCCGCAGCTGAAGACGATCACGCTGGGCGGCGCGGTGACCGGGCTGGGCATCGAGTCCACCAGCTTCCGCGACGGGCTGCCGCACGAGTCGGTGGAGGAGCTGGAGATCCTCACCGGCGACGGCCGGATCGTGGTGGCGCGTGACGACAACGAGCACCGTGACCTGTTCCGCTCGTTCCCCAACTCCTACGGCACGCTCGGCTACGCGCTCCGGATCCGGATCAAGCTCAAGCCCGTCCAGTCGTACGTCCGGCTGACCCACATCCCGTTCGGCGACGCCGACAAGTGCATGATCGCCATGAGGGAGATCTGCGAGCGCGGCGAGTACGAGGGCGAGCCCGTCGACTTCGTGGACGGCACGTTCTTCGGCCCCGGCGAGCTCTACCTCACCGTCGGTCGCTTCGCCGAGAAGGCGCCCTACCTGTCGGACTACACCGGTATGCGCATCTACTATCGGTCCATCCAGACCAGGACCCGCGACTGGCTGACCGTCCGCGACTATCTCTGGCGCTGGGACACCGACTGGTTCTGGTGCTCGCGGGCCTTCGGTGTGCAGGGGGCGCTGGTGCGCTCGCTGATGCCGCGCAAGTGGATGCGTTCCGACGTCTACCGCAGGCTGGTCGGCCTGGACCGCAGGTACGGCGTGCTCGCCCGGGTGGACCGCTGGCGGGGCCTGCCTCCGCAGGAGTCGGTCATCCAGGACATCGAGGTGCCCGTCGAGCGCGGTGCCGAGTTCCTGGAGTTCTTCCACGACAGGGTCGGCATGGCGCCGGTGTGGATGTGCCCGCTGAAGGCCTCCGGTGAGTGGCCGATATATCCCTTGCAACCCGGGCGTCTCTATGTCAACTTCGGTTTCTGGGGGACGGTCCCCTTGCCCAGGGGCCAGTTCGACGGCTACTACAACCGCCTCATCGAGGGTGAGGTCCACCGGTTGGATGGGCATAAATCGCTGTACTCCACATCTTTCTACGCAGAGGACGAATTCTGGCGGTTGTATAACGGAACCGCCTACTGGCCGGTAAAGCGGGCATACGATGCGGGCGGCCGGTTGCTCGACCTCTACGACAAGTGTGTGCGGGGGCGTTAGGAGGTTGAACCTGTGAGGCTCGCAGAGATCTTCGAGATGGTCGTCGGTTCCGAGGCGGGTATCCGCTTCAGCGCCTACGACGGAAGCAGGGCAGGCCCGGACGGCGCGGGCATCGGCATTGAGGTCAGGTCTCCGGCGGCGGTCGCCTATCTGGCCCAGGCCCCGGGTGAGCTCGGGCTCGCCAGGGCCTACGTGTCGGGGCACCTCGACGTCGACGGGGACATGTACTCCCTGCTGTCGCGGATGTGGTCGCTCACCATCAACGACATCCCCATGAATCAGAAGGTCGCAGCCGTTCGCGCGCTCGGTGTCAAGCCCCTGCTGATGCGGATGCCGCCGCCCCCCCAGGAGGTACGGCGAGGCATGCTGGCCAAGATGGGCGGCAGGCACGCCAAGCAGCGTGACGCCGAGGCGATCCACCATCACTACGACGTGTCCAACAAGTTCTACTCGTGGGTGCTGGGCCCCTCCATGGCCTACACCTGTGCGGTCTTCCCCGCCGAGCAGTCCACGCTGGAGGAGGCGCAGCAGGTCAAATTCGACCTGGTGTCCAGGAAACTGGGCCTGAAACCGGGGATGCGGCTGCTGGACGTGGGCTGCGGCTGGGGCGGGATGGTCATCCACGCCGCCCGCGAATACGGAGTGAAGGCGCTGGGGGTCACCCTCTCGCGCCAGCAGGCCGAGTGGGCGCAGAAGGCCATCGCCGAGGCCGGTCTCGGCGACCTGGCCGAGGTCCGCCACATGGACTACCGCGATGTCAAGGAGACGGGGTTCGACGCGGTCAGCTCGATCGGCCTGACCGAGCACATCGGCAAGGATCAGCTCTCGTTCTACTTCCGGTTCCTGTACGACAAGCTCGTCCCCGGCGGGCGCATCCTCAACCACTGCATCACCAGGCCGACCGGCACCGAGAGGACCATCAACGCCGGCGGCTTCATCAACCGCTACGTCTTCCCCGACGGGGAACTGGAGTCGGTCGGCCACCTCATCCGCCAGATGGAGGACCTCGGCTTCGAGATCCGTCACGAGGAGAACCTGCGAGAGCACTACGCGCAGACCCTCCGCTACTGGTGCGCCAACCTCGACGATCACTGGGACGAGGCGATCGAGGAGGTCGGACAGGGCACGGCCAGGGTCTGGCGTCTCTACATGGCCGGCTGCGTGGTCGGCTTCGAGCGCAACAAGATCCAGCTGCACCAGATCCTCGGCGTCAAGCTCGACTCCGAGGGCGACGCCCGCGTGCCGCTCCGCCCCTCCGTCGACTGGCCCTGACCCCGATCCGGCGGTACGGCCCGTCCGCGGGTGCCTGCCGTACCGCCGGCTCCGTCCGGCCCCCGGCGCCGACCGGGGCGCCGCCCGGTTCTCGGCGGCCGCTCTCGAAAACGGGGGCGCCGGGCAGCCGGGGAGCCTACCTCAGCTCGCGCTTGAGGATCTTGCCGGTCGCGGTCATCGGCAGGGCGTCACGGAACTCCACGATGCGCGGATATTTGTAGGCCGCCATGTTCTCCCTGCACCAGGCGACCATCTCCTCCTCGGTGACGGCCGCCCCGGAGGCGCGGATCACATAGGCCTTGACCTCCTCGCCGTGCGACTCGTGGACCACCCCGACCACCGCCGCGAGGGAGACACCGGGGTGGGTCATCAAGACCTCCTCCAGTTCGCGCGGGTAGATGTTGAAACCACCTCGGATGATCATGTCCTTGGCCCGGTCGATGATCGTGTAGTAGCCGTCGGCGTCCCGGGTGGCGATGTCGCCGGTCCGGAACCAGCCGTCCCGCATGACCTCCGCGGTCGCCTCCGGCCGGTTGTAGTAGCCCTTCATCACGTTGTGGCCGCGGATCGCGATCTCCCCGGGCCCCTCGCCCTCGATCGTCTTCCAGTCGTTGTCGACCAGTCTCATCTCCACCCCCCAGATCGGCGTGCCGATCGTGCCGGGTTTGGTGGGCCTGCCGAGCTGGTTGAAGCTCGCCACCGGTGAGGTCTCCGACAGGCCGTAGCCCTCCAGGATGCCGATCCCGAAGGTGGTCTCGAAGTCCCCGAGCACCTCGGCAGGGGAGGAGGCGCCGCCGGCGACCGCGGCCCTGAGCGAGGTGGGCACCTCGTCGCCGTCGGTGTGGATCTTCGTCAGCATGGCCCAGTACATGGTCGGCACGCCCGCGAAGAGCGTGATGCCCTCGGTGCGCATCAACTCCAGGGCCGGGCCGGGCTCGAAGCGCGGCATGAGCACCACGGTGGCCCCGCGACGGAATCCGAGGTTCATCACGGTGGTCTGGCCGAAGGAGTGGAAGAGCGGCAGCGCCGCCAGGAAGGCGTCGCCCTCCTCGCCGCGCGGGAACATCTCATCCGAGACCATGGCGTTGAGCAGCATGTTCTGATGGCTCAGCTCGGCGCCCTTGGGCTGCCCCGTGGTGCCGCTGGTGTAGAGGATCACCGCGGTGTCGTCGGGGGCGGTCTGCACGGTCTCGAACTCGCCGGGTACGCCGTCCAGCGCCGCCCACAGCGTCTCGCCGTACTCGGATTCGGTGGCGAACGCGGTGGCCGGGAGTACGAAGAAGTGCTCCGCCGTCCCGGCCGCGTCGAAGCCCGCCCGCCCGCGTTCGCCCAGGGGCAGCTCAGGGGTGCCCTCGAAGCAGAACAGGGCCTTGGCCTCGGCGTCCCGCAGGTGGTAGGCGATCTCCCTGGACCGCAGCAGCACGTTGAGCGGCACGACCGTGGCACCCGTCTTGAGGATCCCGTAGTACACGAAGGGGAAGTAGGGCAGGTTCGGGCAGGCCAGCGCGACCTTGTCCCCCTTGCCGACGCCCCTGGAGACCAGCAGGTTGGCGACCTGGTTCGCGATGGTGTTGACCAGGGAGTACGGCAGCCGCAGATCACCGAAGACCAGTGCGGTGCGATCGGGCTGCTGCCGGGCGCTATCCTCCAGCACTATCGACAGGTTGAGCATGATGCGTCCTCCTCTGAGCAAGCTCTGAGCCATTCATACTTTCAGCCCGTTTTACCTACTGGTAGGTAACCATGGTCACAAATTGACGTGCAAAGCATCGCGGAGTAAGCAGATGAGAGCCCGCCTACGGGGGAGCGGGCCGGCCGTACAGGCGACGAAAGGGCACCGAGACACGTGGAGTACGACTATGTGATCGTGGGTGCCGGGTCGGCGGGTTGCGTGCTGGCCAACCGGCTGTCCGCGGATCCGGCGACGACGGTGGCCCTGATCGAGGCGGGGGGAGCCGACGACCGGCTTGAGATCCGGATGCCCGCGGGGTTCGCCAAGCTCTTCAAGACCGGCTACGACTGGGACTTCACCACCGTCGAGCAGACCGGGATGTCGGGGCGGCGGCTCTACTGGCCGCGTGGCCGGATGCTCGGCGGCTCCTCCTCGATGAACGCCCAGATGTGGGTGCGCGGACACCGGGCCGACTACGACGGCTGGGACCTGCCAGGCTGGTCCTACGACGAGGTTCTGCCGTACTTCCGGCGGGCCGAGCGCCGCATCGGCTCCAACCACGGCGGCGTGTACGGCACGGCCGGCCCGATCCACATCTCCGAACTGCGCAGCCCCAACCCCGTGACCGAGGTGTTCCTGCGGGCCTGCGAGGAGATCGGGATCACCCGGCTGGACGAGCTGAACGGCCCCTCCAACGAGGGCTGCTCCCCGACCCCCGTCACCCAGCGCCGGGGCCGCCGGTGCAGCTCCGCCGACGCCTATCTCAGGCCCGCGGCCAGAAGGCCCAACCTCACCGTGCTGACCTCCTCACACGTGCGCAGGGTGCTGATCGAGGAGGGGCGCGCGACCGGGGTGGAGTACGGCGAGGGCACGGACGGCGCCGCGGACGGCGGCGGGGGGACGGTCGTGCGGGCACGCCGGGAGGTGCTCCTGGCGGCGGGGGCGGTCGGCTCCCCCCACCTGCTGATGCTGTCGGGCGTCGGCGCGGCCGACGAACTGCTCGCCGAGGGGGTCGAGCCGGTCCACGACCTTCCCGGTGTCGGCCGGAACCTCCAGGACCATCTGGCCTCTGGCATCATCCTGCACTGCCCCAGGCCGATCACGCTCGCGGGCGCCGAGTCGATCGGGAACCTGCTGCGCTTCCTGGTGGGCGGGCGCGGCATGCTCACCTCGAACGTCGGTGAGGCGGTGGCGTTCATCCGCACATCTCCGGACGAGCCGGCCCCCGACATCGAGCTGGTCTTCGCGCCCGGTCCGTTCATCGACCACGGTCTCACCCCGCCGCCCGGCCACGGCCTGACCATCGCCTCGATCCTGCTGCGGCCGGAGAGCCGTGGGCGTGTCCTCCTGAACGGCCGCGACACGGTGATCGACCCCGCCTACCTGACGGCGGAGGCGGACATCAGGCGGCAGGTCGCCGGGCTGAGGAAGGCCAGGGAGCTGTTCGCCACCGCCGCGCTCCTGCCGTTCGCCGGGGCGCCGATGAACCCGTACTGGGGCGCGGGGACCGACGAGGAGCTCGCCCGCTGGATCCGCGAGCGGAGCGAGACCCTCTATCACCCGGTCGGCACCTGCCGGATGGGTGAGGACGAGGGGGCGGTGGTGGATCCGGCGCTCAGGGTGCGCGGCGTCGATGCCCTCCGCGTGGTGGACGCCTCGATCATGCCGGTCATCAACCGGGGGCACACCCACGCCCCCACCGTCATGATCGCTGAAAAGGCCGCCGACCTCATCGGCCACGCCCGGTGAACCGCTCCGGACGGCCCCGTCGACGTACGCGTGGCCGGTGAACCGCCGCCCGCGGCTCCGGGGCCGCCGTTCGCTCTCCCGCGCGTGAGGGTTCCGGATCTCCAGGACCGCCTGACGGCAATCCCGGTCCCTCAAGGTCGGCCGGATGTTAGGTTCCGCCCATGGGGATCGGGACCTTCGGCGGCTTCGGCCGTCCGGCGACGGATGGCGCGTGCTCGTACGGGGGCGTGGGCGCGGCGGGCCCTCCCGCCGCCGGAGCGCCGCGGGGAGCGCGTTCGTCCGCGCCGGCCCGGCGGCTCCGGCCGGGACCGGCCGGGGTGAAGGCCGTATGAGCAGGACCGGTAGACCGAATGCGATCCCATTGGGGGCTGGTGTGACTGTTTCGCTGTCGGACATCGACCTGTCGGATACCGCCTTCTGGGAGCGGCCGATGGCCGAGCGGGAGGCCGCCTTCGCGCTGCTGCGCGCTCAACCGGCCCCGCTCAGATTCGCCGAGCCCAAGGTTGGCTTCGCCCTTCCGGGGCCGGGCTACTACGCCCTGGTGAAGCACGCCGACATCGTCGAGGCCAGCCGCCACCCCGAGATCTTCTCCTCGGGCCGTGGTGCGACCGCCATTCACGACCTGGGCCCCGAGTTCGGCGAGTATTTCGGATCCATGATCAACATGGACGACCCCCGGCACGCCAGGCTCCGCCGGATCGTCTCCCGGGCGTTCACCCCCAAGATGCTCGGCCAGTTCGAGGACGACCTGCGGTCCGAGGCGGTCCGCATCGTGGACGACCTGATCGCCAAGGGGCCCGGCTGCGACTTCGTCACCGAGGTGGCCGCCAGACTCCCCCTCAAGGTCATCTGCGACATGATGGGGATCGGCGCCGAGCATCACCAGATGGTGTTCGACGCCTCCAACGTCATCCTGTCCGGTGACGACCCGGAGTTCGTCCAGGACGTCAGCCGCGCGGCCGAACTGCTCCTCGGCGCCGGGCAGTGCCTCCAGGACCTCGTCATCTCCCTGGCGGGCAGGGGTGGTGACACCCTCATCACCGCCCTGACCAGTGCGAACATCGACGGTGAGAAGCTGACGATGCAGGAACTCGGCTCGTTCTTCATCCTCCTGGTCGTGGCGGGCAACGAGACCACCCGTAACGCCATCTCGCACGGCCTGCACCTGTTCACCGAGAACCCCGGCCAGCGCGCGCTGCTCCTGGGCGACGTCGAGGGCCGTCTGCCGGGCGCGGTCGAGGAGGTCGTCCGCCTGGCCTCCCCGGTCGCCTGGATGCGCCGTACCCTCACTCGCGACCACGAGATGAACGGTCATCTGTATCGCAAGGGGGAGAAGGTGCTGCTGTACTACTGGGCGGCCAACCGGGACGAGACGGTCTTCGTCGACCCCTGCCGCTTCGACATCCGGCGTCCCAGAAATGTCCACGTGGGCTTCGGCGCGCCGGGCCCGCACTTCTGCCTCGGCGCGCACCTGGCCCGCCGCGAGATCGGTGTGATGTTACGCGAGCTGTTCACCCGGCTCCCGCGGATCCGCTCCGTCGGCGAGCCCGACCGCCTGCGCTCCAGCTTCATCAACGGCATCAAGCGCATGACCTGTGAGTTCTGAGCCCGCCGGACTACGAGGCGGTGGTGTGGAGTGTCTTGAAGACGGTGGTGATGTCCGGCCGCAGTTCCTTCAGGGTGTCCGGCACCGACATGTAGACGACCGCGGGCAGGTCGGCGCCGGTGCTCACGACCCCCACGACCATGAGGGTCGTCGAATCGCCCGAGGTGATCTCGTAGGCGGCGAGCTGTCCCGGCACGCCGTTGACGGACAGGGACTGCTGGGCGGTCTTGCGGGCGCTGTTGCCCTCGGGGAAGAACTTCTTGCGCGCGCCGGAGGCCACCGCGTTGATCACCGGCGCGAGGGTCTCGGGCGAGGTGTACTTGCTCTTCAACCGCGGTGAGAGCGTGCCGGACATCAGCTGGGCGAACTGCGCCCTGCCCGCGGAGTCGGTGCCCGCCGGAACGTACTGGCGGGTGCTGAAGCCGTAGACGGCCGGCACGGTCCTGCGCTGGTCCTGCCGCCAGGGGCCGCCGAGCCGTGCCACGGTGATCGCCGCGGTCTGGTCGGAGAGGGTGCCGTCGACGGGGGAGCCCTTGCCGGGGAAACGCGGCAGGCGGCCAGGCACCTGGGCCTTGGGGGGTTTCTTGGTGGTGGCCGAGGGCCTGACCTGCGGGGAGGGCTCCTCCTTGGCGGCGGCCAGCGGCCCGGCCATGAACGCCCAGAGCAGCGCGCCGACCACCGCGATCACCACGGAGCCCACGAGCGCGAAGACCCAGACCGGCCTGCCCTCCCCGTCGAGATCGTCCTCGTCCCCCATGGCCTGGTAGTTGTCACCGAAGACCGTGTCCCACAGCTCCTGCTGGCGCTCCGGCGGCGGGGTCTTCGGGCCGCTGATCTGGCCGGCGGTGACGAACGGCCGGTAGGGGTCGGACGGGTCTCTGCCCAGATGATGGCCGGGCTGGCCCTGCTCGGGCGTGCCCGCCTGCTCCGGCCGGCCCTGCGGGGGCTGGTGCGGCCGGCCCTGTGGGAGCGGGCCGGGCTGGTGTGAGGGTCCGGACGGGAGGGACTGGGCCTGGGGCGGGCGCACGCTGTCAATGGAGTACGTGGCCGTGGGTGAGTCCTGCCCCGGGTACGGAGACTCGTAGGAGGGCGCCGATGGAGAAGCCTCCGGCGGGGTTGTCGCCGCCAGCGCCCACACCGCCGGGTTGTTCGGCACGCCGAAGCTGCCCGACCCCGTTCCGCCGCCCGGCCCGGTCCCCGGTGCGGCGCCGCTCCCGGCCGACGCTCCCGCGAAGGGGTCGGCCGGCGACTGGGACGGAGCCTGGGCCGTGGTCTGGGCGGGGGGCTGCGGCGGGGCGTTCACCCAGGAGGGGGTGAAAAGCGGGTTCTGCGGTTCCGCGGGGGAGGTGGGCGGCCACACGGCGTTGTCCGACGAGGTGGCGGGGGGCCGGGTGGTGTTCTCCGCGGGGGAGGTGGGCGGCCAGACCGCGCTGTCCGCCGGGGTGACGGACGGCCATCCGGCATTGCCCGCCGGTGTGGCCGTCGGCCATCCGGCGCCGCCGGTTTCCGGAGCCGGGGCGTGGCGGCCCGAGCCCTCCCGCGCCGTCGGCGGGGTCTGCCAGGAGTCGCCCGCCGCCGGTAGGCCGGGGAGGTGCTGCGTGGCCGTCTGATCCCAGCCGTCGCCCGCCGAGGGGGTGGCGGCCTGGTCCCAGCCGTTACCGGCCGGAGATGCGCCCGCCTGGTCCCAGCCACTGCCCGTCCGTGGCGCGCCGGCCTGATCCCAGCCGCCGCCCTGGGAGACGGCGCCCGCCTGGTCCCAGCCGCTACCTGTCGGAGGGGTGGTCGCCTGGTCCCAGCCGTTGCCCGCCGGGGCGGCGCCGGCCTGGTCCCAGCCGTTGCCCGGGGAGGCCTGCCGGGAGCCGCGGCCCGGCTGGGACTCGTTCTGGGGCAGCGGGAGCCTGGGGCCGGTGCCGAGGGGGTCGTTCGCCCACGCCGGCGGGGGGTCCACCGCCTCCGGCCATGCCGGAGGCAGGTGGGACTGGCTGGACTGCTCCGAAGCCATGGCTTCCTTACCTCCCGCACGGGTGCCCGAATTATGACTATTGGGCATGGTCTCACGTGAGACAGGGGAGTTCGCAGGGAAACTGGAGAACGCCCCCCTGAACTGGAGTCCTGTGGGGTCGGTGGGTGGATCCTGCATCGGCAGGCCGACCTCCGAGGGATCCGGGCCCTGCCCCGGCTCGACTGAGTGTGCCACGGTGAAAAGAGTAAACTGATTAGGACATGTGAGGTCACAACGGATGCACCCCATCCGCCCGCGGCCCCTCCTGGCTACGCGGATCCCCCCATTGTGCTGACCCGCCGACGCCGGTGTCCTCCGTTTGCCGTGATCGAACTCGTTTTCCCAGGCCACGAATACGACTTGCGGACTGCGATAGTCTTGGCATATGCGTGCGGTGACCCTGCTGCTTATCGGGCCGCATCGGCCTTCCCGGCGCTAGACGCCCCGCCGATGCGGCTGCCCTTCGCGTGAGCGGAGGGTTTTTCTATTGGTCGGATGGGTCAGATCATCTGCGCGGACGTATACCGAGGGAAGATTGACGTGAGCGAGCGAGCCGACATGCAGAGCGACGAGCAGCACTACGACCCGCAGGCACTGCAGGTCAAGTGGCAGCGGCGGTGGGAGGAGCTGGACCCCTTCCGGGCCTCCGACGACCCCGCCGACCCACGTGAGCGACGCTACATGCTCGACATGTTCCCCTACCCCTCCGGCGACCTGCACATGGGGCACGCCGAGGTCTTCGCCATCGGCGACGTCGTCTCGCGCTACTGGTTCCAGCGCGGCTACAACGTGCTGCATCCCATCGGCTGGGACTCCTTCGGCCTGCCGGCCGAGAACGCCGCGATCAAGCGCGACGCGCACCCGGCCGAGTGGACCTACGCCAACATCGAGACCCAGGCCAACTCCTTCAAACGCTACGCGATCTCCTTTGACTGGTCCCGCCGCCTGCACACCAGCGACACCGGCTACTACCGGTGGACACAGTGGCTGTTCCTGCGCTTCTTCGAGCGCGGCCTGGCCTACCGCAGGGGCGGCCTGGTCAACTGGTGCCCCAACGACCAGACCGTGCTGGCCAACGAGCAGGTCAAGGACGGCCGGTGCGAGCGCTGCGGCGCCGAGGTCGTCCGCCGGGAGCTGACCCAGTGGTACTTCAAGATCACTGAGTACGCCGACCGGCTGCTGGACGACATGGCGCAGCTGGAGGGCGGCTGGCCGGAGCGCGTGCTGACCATGCAGCGCAACTGGATCGGCAGATCCGAGGGCGCCGACGTCCGCTTCATGATCGAGGGCCGCGACGAGCCGGTCACCGTCTACACCACGCGTCCCGACACCCTGTACGGCGCGACCTTCTTCGTGGTCGCCCCCGACGCCCCGCTGGCCGAGGAGATCGTCTCCGACGACCGGCGCGAGGCGTTCGAGGCGTACCGGGCCGAGGTCGCCAAGCTGTCCGACATCGACCGGCTCTCCACCGAGAAGGAGAAGAGCGGCGTCTTCCTGGGCCGCTACGCCGTCAACCCGGTCAACGGCGAGCGCATGCCGGTCTGGGCCGCCGACTACGTCCTGTCCGACTACGGCCACGGCGCCATCATGGCGGTTCCCGCGCACGACCAGCGCGACCTGGACTTCGCCCGGAGGTTCGGCCTGCCGGTGCGGGTCGTGGTCCACACCGGCCTGGCCGACCCGGGGGAGACCGGTGTCGCCACCGTGGGCGAGGGCTCCCTGGTCAACTCCGGCCCGCTGGACGGCCTGCCCAAGGCCGAGGCGATCCGCCGGATCGTCGAACTGCTGGCCGAGCGCGGCACCGGCAGGGCGGCGGTCAACTTCCGCCTGCGCGACTGGCTGCTCTCCCGCCAGCGCTTCTGGGGCTGCCCGATCCCGATCATTCACTGTGCCGGCTGCGGCGAGGTCCCGGTCCCGGACGACCAGCTGCCCGTCACCCTGCCTGACCTGCGCGGCGAGGCCCTGGCCCCCAAGGGGGTCTCCCCGCTGGCCTCGGCCGCCGACTGGGTCAACGTCTCCTGTCCCAAGTGCGGGGGGCCCGCCAGGCGCGACACCGACACGATGGACACCTTCGTCGACTCCTCGTGGTACTTCCTGCGCTACGTGGACCCGTCCTACTCCGGCGGTCCGTTCGACGTGGAGAAGGTCCGCGGGTGGGGCCCGATCGACCAGTACGTCGGCGGGGTGGAGCACGCGGTGCTGCACCTGCTGTACTCGCGGTTCTTCACCAAGGTCCTGCACGACATGGGCATGGTGGACTTCACCGAGCCCTTCAGCCGTCTGCTGAACCAGGGGCAGGTCATCAACCAGGGCAAGGCGATGTCCAAGTCCCTGGGCAACGGCGTCGACCTGGGTCAGCAGATCGACGCCTACGGCGTGGACGCGGTCCGGCTGACCGTGGTGTTCGCCGGTCCGCCGGAGGACGACATCGACTGGGCCGACGTCTCCCCGGCCGCGTCGCAGAAGTTCCTGGCCCGCGCGTTCCGCGTCATGGCCGAGGCCGGTGCCGCCTGTGCCCCCGGCGTGGACTTCGCCGCAGGCGACCTGGAACTGCGCAAGTTCGTCCACCGGACCATAGACGAGGTCACGAAACTGGTCGACTCCCACCGCTTCAACGTCGCGGTGGCCCGCATGATGGAGCTGACGAGCGCGGCCCGCCGCGCCATCGACTCCGGGCCCGGCGCCGCCGACCCTGCGGTCCGGGAGGCCGCGGAGACACTGGCGATCATGCTGTCGCTGGTCGCGCCCTACACCGCGGAGGAGGGCTGGGAGCGTCTGGGGCGTTCGGCCTCGGTCGCCACCGCCGGGTGGCCGACGGCCGAGGGCGCCCTGCTGGTCCAGGACTCCGTCACGTGCGTCGTGCAGGTCGCCGGCAAGGTCCGTGACCGGCTGGAGGTCTCCCCGGAGATCTCCGAGGCCGATCTGGAGGCCCTGGCGCTGGCCTCGGAGAAGGTCGGGGTCTTCCTGTCCGGCCCTCCCCGCAAGGTCATCGTCCGCGCGCCCAAGCTGGTCAACATCGTCCCTTGACGTCCCCTCCGTCCCCGGCGGAGATGCCCGTCTGCCGTTGATATCCGGACGGGAGCGGTCCCCGATCGGGGACCGCTCCCGTCCGGATCGGGTCAGAGCTTGCGCAGCACCGCCACGACCTTGCCCAGCACGGTGGCCTCGTCGCCGGGGATCGGGTCGTAGTTAGGGTTGTGCGGAACCAGCCAGACGTGGCCGTCCTTGCGCTTGAAGGTCTTGACCGTGGCCTCACCGTCGATCATCGCCGCGACCACGTCGCCGTTGTCGGCCACCGGCTGCTGACGGACGACCACCCAGTCACCGTCGGCGATCGCGGCCTCGATCATCGAGTCACCGGTCACCTGGAGCAGGAAGAGCGTGCCCTCGCCGACGAGCTGCTTGGGCAGGGCGAAGACGTCTTCGACGCTCTCCTCGGCGAGGATCGGGCCGCCGGCGGCGATCCGGCCGACGAGCGGCACATAGGCCGCGGTCGGGCGGTTGACCGGCGTCTCGTCGTCACCGGTGGGGTCCACCCAGAGCACCGGCTCGCCGGGCAGGCGCACTTCGAGGGCGCGGGGGCGGTGCGGGTCGCGGCGCAGGTAACCCTTGCGCTGCAACGCCGTCAACTGGTGCGACACGCTGGAGGTGCTGGTGAGCTGCACCGCCTCGCCGATCTCCCGCATGGACGGCGGGTAGCCGCGTCGCTGCACGGAGTCGCGGATCACCTCAAGGATCTTGCGCTGCCTGGGGGTGAGGCCAAGGGAGTCGCGCCTGCGCACGGCCAGGTCGCTGACGGCCGAAGCGTTCTCATTGTGCTCGCTCATGCGATCTCCTCGCTCCCGGTCTGTGCTGACTGCGTCGCACAGAGCAACCGTATCCTCGCCGAAGATCATATTCAAACAATTGTTCGAGTCGTCCTCGAAATCAGCGGCGTCGTGGTGTACAACATCGTACGGGAGTTCAATCGACATCGTGTTCGATTCATCGACCTTTCTTCGACGTGTGTTCGGCCATGTCGAGGGGATGGGGGGCGCACCGTGCAGGCGATCGAAACAAGGTGGGGGTCCCGGCGGCCGCCTGTCCGAAGGCCCGGGCCGGCGAGGGGTGGGCGTGGCCAGGCCCCGCCCCTCCGGCTCACCCGGAGGGGGAGGGTCGTGGTGGTGTCCGCGCTCACCGTCCTGACCCTGGGGGCCCTCTGGGTCGGCGCCCGCATCGACGCGGCCTCGGCGGGTGAGCGCAGGAGCCGCGAGGGGCTGCCGTGGGTCGTGGTGCGCAAGGGCGACTCGCTGTGGAAGATCGCCGAGGCGGTCACCACGGAGGGTGATCCTGCCTCGATGGTCCGCCTGATAATGGATGTCAACGACCTGTCCGACTCGGTGATCCAGCCGGGGGCCCGGCTTCATCTGCCCGGCGGTTCGGCCCGCTGAGAGGCCGGCGGGTCCGCCGGCGGGGAGGGGTGTGCGGGAGTGGCCGGAGGGGCGACACGCCCGGCCGTCCCCGGTGCGATGCGCTGATCAGGGACTTCGGCTCGCGGGGCCTGCCTAACTTGCGTTCATGGGCCGACACTTCTACGGTTGGACCACAACATCTAGTGGCTTCATCGCTCTACTCCACCATAGATTGTGTTTCTATTACCGCATCTCGACCATTCGAGGGGCGCGCGCGAGCGTCTTCGCGTGGAGGCTGTGGAGCACCTGGAGTAACACGAGAAAGGTGAGCCGCTAGGCAGGTCGAGGAGGCGACGCGCGTGCACTGTCCGTTCTGTCGTCATCCTGACACGCGGGTCATCGACAGCCGGTCCACCGAGGACGGCGGGGCAATCCGCCGCAGACGCACCTGCCCGGAGTGCGGACGCAGGTTCACCACGCAGGAGACGGTGTTGCTCATGGTGAGCAAACGCAGCGGGGTGACCGAGCCGTTCTTCAGGGACAAGGTGATCGCCGGAGTCCGGCGGGCGTGCCAGGGGCGGCCGGTCGACGAGGACTCGCTGGCCCAGCTGGGTCAGCGAGTCGAGGAGAGCATCCGGGCGACCGGGGCCGCGGAGATCGCGGCGCACGAGGTCGGGCTGGCGATCCTGGGCCCGCTCCGCGAGCTGGACGAGGTGGCCTATCTGCGATTCGCCTCCGTCTACCGCGGGTTCGAGACCCTGGCCGACTTCGAGGTCGAGATCGAGCAGTTGCGCGCGGAGCGGTCCGCCGGACACGACTGAGCCAGGCCCCGGGCGCCGGGGGAGAGCGGCGCGTTGATGTGGTCCGACTCAAGGGCTCCACACGGAGCCCCGGAAGGGGGAAGTCATGACGGAGACGGTCAGTGGCGCAGCCGCGCGTGGGGGCAAGCGGCCGCGTAAGGGGTTGAAGATGAAGCGCATCTTCACCACGCCCGGAGTGCATCCTTACGACGAGTTGTCCTGGGAGCGCCGCGACGTCGTCATGACCAACTGGCGGGACGGTTCGATCAACTTCGAGCAGCGGGGCGTGGAGTTCCCCGGGTTCTGGTCGGTCAACGCCGCCAACATCGTGACCACCAAGTACTTCCGCGGCGCGGTCGGCACCCCGCAGCGCGAGTGGAGCCTCAAGCAGCTCGTCGACCGCGTGGTGGGCGTCTACACCAGGACCGCGGTCGAGGAGGGATACTTCGCCACCGAGGAGGACGCCGAGATCTTCGACCACGAGCTCAAGCACGCTCTGGTCAACCAGGTCTTCAGCTTCAACTCACCGGTCTGGTTCAACGTCGGCACCGCCTCGCCGCAGCAGGTCAGCGCCTGCTTCATCCTCGCGGTCGACGACCAGATGGAGTCCATCCTCGACTGGTACAAGGAGGAGGGTGTGATCTTCAAGGGGGGTTCGGGCTCCGGCGTGAACCTCTCCCGGATCCGCTCGTCGAAGGAGCTGCTCTCCAGCGGCGGTACGGCCAGTGGCCCGGTCTCCTTCATGCGCGGCGCGGACGCCTCGGCGGGCACCATCAAGTCCGGCGGCGCCACCCGCCGCGCGGCCAAGATGGTCGTCCTGGACGTGGACCACCCCGACATCGAGGAGTTCATCGAGACCAAGGCGCGCGAGGAGGACAAGATCCGCGCGCTGCGCGACGCCGGGTTCGACATGGACCTGGGCGGCAAGGACATCGTCTCCGTCCAGTACCAGAACGCCAACAACTCCGTGCGCGTCTCCGACGAGTTCATGCGCGCGGTGCGGGACGGCGCCGAGTTCGGCCTGCGCGCCCGCCTCACCGGCGAGGTCATCGAGACGATCGACGCCAGGGGCCTGTTCCGGAAGATGGCCAAGGCGGCCTGGGAGTGCGCCGACCCCGGAGTCCAGTACGACGACACCATCAACGACTGGCACACCAGCCCGGAGACGGGCCGCATCACCGCCAGCAACCCGTGCTCGGAGTACCTCCACCTGGACAACTCCTCCTGCAACCTGGCCAGTATCAACCTGCTGAAGTTCCTGAAGGACGACAACTCCTTCGACATCGCGAGCTTCGTGAAGATCACTGAGTTGATCATCACCGCGATGGACGTCTCCATCACCTTCGCGGACTTCCCGACCGAGAAGATCGACCAGACCACCCGGGCCTACCGTCAGCTGGGCATCGGCTACGCCAACCTCGGCGCGCTGCTGATGGCCACCGGCCACGCCTACGACTCCGAGGGCGGGCGGGCCATCGCCGGTGCCATCACCTCGCTGATGACCGGAACCTCCTACCGCCGCAGTGCCGAGCTGGCCGCGGTCGTGGGCCCCTACGACGGCTACGCCCGCAACGCCGGCGCGCACAAGCGGGTCATGCACAAGCACGCCGCCGCCAGCCACGACCTGCGCACGGTGGGGAGCGTCGACCGGGCGGTGCACGCCGAGGCCTCCCGCCAGTGGGCGGAGTGCTTGAGGCTCGGCGACAAGAACGGCTACCGCAACGCCCAGGCCTCGCTGCTCGCGCCCACCGGCACCATCGGCTTGATGATGGACTGCGACACCACCGGCATCGAGCCCGACCTCGCCCTGGTCAAGTTCAAGAAGCTCGTCGGCGGCGGCTCAATGCAGATCGTCAACCAGACGATCCCCCGCGCGCTGCGGCAGCTCGGCTACCCGGAGGAGCAGGTCGAGGCGATCGTCGAGTACATCGCGGCCCACGGCCACGTCGTCGACGCCCCCGGCCTCAAGCCCGAGCACTACGAGGTGTTCGACTGCGCCATGGGCGAGCGGGCCATCGCCCCGATGGGCCACGTGCGGATGATGGCCGCGGCCCAGCCGTTCCTGTCCGGCGCCATCTCCAAGACGGTCAACCTGCCCGAGTCCGCGACGATCGAGGACATCGAGCAGGTCTACCTGGAGGGCTGGAAACTCGGGCTCAAGGCCCTGGCTGTCTACCGGGACAACTGCAAGGTCGGCCAGCCGCTCTCCGCCGCGGGCGGAAAGTCCCAGGAGAAGGCCGAGCCCACTGAGCCGGAGATCCAGGTCGTGGAGGTCAGCCGCCCGACCCGTCGGCGGATGCCGAACCAGCGGCCCGGCACCACCACCCGCTTCACCGTGGGCGGCGCCAAGGGCTACATGACCGCCTCGTCCTACCCCGACGACGGTCTCGGCGAGGTCTTCCTGAAGATGTCCAAGCAGGGCTCCACCCTCGCGGGCGTCATGGACGCCTTCTCGGTGGCCATCTCCATCGGCCTGCAGTACGGCGTGCCGCTGGAGACCTACGTCGGCAAGTTCGTCAACATGCGCTTCGACCCGGCCGGCATGACCGACGACCCGGACATCCGGATGGCCGCCTCGGTGATGGACTACATCTTCCGCCGCCTGGCCCTGGACCACCTGCCCTACGACGACCGGGCCGCTCTCGGGATCTTCTCCGCGTCCGAGCGCGCCGCCCAGCAGCGCGGTGAGGACCCGGCTCCGATCCCCGCCGACGAGGTTATCGCCGAGCTGGCCACCTCGGCCCCCATCGAGGCGCCGCAGTCCCGTCCGGAGGAGGCACTCGTGGTGACCGCCGCGCCGAAGGAGGCCGGTTCCCTGGAGTCCCATCGGGGCCGCACCGCCGACGCCCCGCTCTGCATGACCTGCGGCACCAAGATGCGCCCGGCCGGCAGCTGCTACGTCTGTGAGGGCTGCGGCTCCACCAGCGGCTGCAGCTGAAAGACGGCCCCATGGATCTTTTGAGGTTCGTGAGGTAGCGGGTAAGGGGGGTCGATGTGAGTCGGCTCCCCTTTTACGCGTCCCTGTGGGGTGATACCTGGGTGGGACCATGGTGTAGGTGATGCGACGACCGCGTAGATTCCACGGAACTCCTAACGACCCCTGACCGCTGCTCGGTGACGTCACTCACGATTGAGGAAGGTCAGGCTCATCAGTGCTTTTCGCGGGTGGAGAGCCTTGGATGATGGGTTCGGCCCCCTGGGCCGATTTCTCGGCCTGTGGTGAGTCCAGCCCGCTGGGAAAACTCATCAGGAGGGAAGGCCGCCTTCTTACCTGTCACGTTCCGCGGTGCTTGGTCAGGTCGTCGAAGTTACTTCCCTTGACGCCGCTGAGAAAGGCAGCCCACTCGGACGGAGAGAAGGCCAGTACCGTGCCTTTGGGATCCTTGGAGTCACGGACCACGAAGAGGCGCTCGGAGTCCACCCCGGCCTCGGCTTCAGCCTGGACGTCATCGGCCAGGGTGACTTCGATGCAGTTTGAGCCGTTTCCGCTGAGGGAGCTCTTGTGCCAGACGCCGACCTCGACACAGTTTTGTCCCGCACCACTACAGGAACTCTTGCGCCACACGACACGGGACAGATCTAGTTCAGACATTCCATACCCTTTCGCAACTGTCAGCCAAGCTGAGCTGCTGCCTCTGTGATGAGACGCCGGGAGTCCTCTGGGTCCAGCGCCTTGGCGCGGAGGTGGTCAAATGCCACCGTATAACGGTAGACCTCCGCATCACCCTCCACATAAAGACTGTCCGTCAGGTTCTCCAGAAACACCACATCCGGGTCTGACCGTTCGGGGAACTGAAGGATTTCAAACGCGCCGCTCGTGCCCGAGTGAGCCCCAGCGGCGAACGGCAGGATTTGGAGGGTTACGTTGGGCGAATCCGTTACTTCAAGAAGTCGCTTGAACTGGGATCGCATCACAGAAGGCCCGCCAACGGCACGGCGGACGCCGGCTTCGTCAATGATCGCCCAGAGACGAAGAGGGTCTTTCCGAGTGAGTAGTTCCTGCCTGGCCATGCGGATTTCGAGACGGCTTGCAACCTCACCGGGGGGTGAGAGAACCAAGCCCGCACGGATGATGGCACGAGCGTAGTCCTCGGTCTGGAGGAGACCGGGAAGGATCAAGGGCGCGAAGCTACGCATCGAGATGGCCTCGGCTTCGAGACCGATGTAGGCGGCATATTCGCTGGAGAGATCGCTGTACGCCTGCCACCAGCCCTTCTTGCGGGCGTCCCGTGTGAGTCTGAGCAGCTCCTCCTGCCTGGAACCATCTACCTTGTAGAGATCAAGGAGGCGTCCGACGTCCTTGGGAACGACACCTACCCGCGACGTCTCGATCCGCGAGAGCTTGGTGGCGGACCAGCCGAGCTGCTCTCCGACCTCCTCCAGGGTCAGCTGAGCGCGTTCGCGCAGGTGACGAAGCTCAGAGGCCAGTCGACGCCTACGTACCGTGGGACTTCCCGTTTGCCTCATGTTCGCCCTCCCTTGAGTCGTGGCCAACAGTAGCGGCTTCCTGACGTAGAGTGCCGAAGCTTTCTGGGAAGCAATTTTGCCTTTCAGGTGGCGCACTTGTGGCAGTCGATGCATGCTCTATGCGTATGGCCGATCACTATCCGTAGAAGTTGACGGCCAAGGGAAGCGCCACACGGCTGCGAGATTCACGAAGGGCAGGCGATCAGATGAAGGTGCGTGATCTTCGAGGGTGGGATGCCCACCTGGTTGAGTTGGCGTGGGAGTTGAACGATCTGGGGTTCGACTCCGTGGTCAGATTTCCTCCCGGCCGGCGGCCGAGTCTGGAGATCTTCCTCCCGCCGGAGCCGCGCAGGGGCAGAATGGCCCAGCGGGACCGTACTCTGGCCTCTTCCCGGGTCCGGCAGTGCGACCGGCGGTTTCAGGATCGGGTCCGGGGCGCCTTCGAGTGGATCGCGAAGACGGTGGCGGTGTGAAGGCGCTGGGGCTGCTGGGTCAGGTCGTCCTTCCCGGGGAGGTCGCCTCCGTCCCCAAAGCCCGGCACTACGTCCGTGACCTGCTGGCCGTCGCCGGTCACGCGCACCACGACGACGCGCTGCTGCTGGTCACCGAGCTCGTCACCAACGCGGTGCGCCATTCGCGTTCGGGTCGGCCCGGCGGCCGGGTGACGGTCGCGGTGGCCGACTGCGACGGGATGCTCCACATCACGGTGATCGACGCCGGATCGGCCGACCGACGGCCCCGGCTCCGCGCGGAGCCGGACGGCGCCGGAGGCGGCGGGCGCGGTCTCTGGCTGGTCCAGGAGCTGTCGGCGACCTGGGGCTGGCAGGAGATTCCGACCGGGCGCGCGGTCTGGTGCCAGGTGCCGGGGGTGAGGTGATGATCCAGTGGGAGTACCCGCCGCGCTGCCGGGATCCGCACGTGCTGTCCGCGCGGTCGCACTGCGAGGCGCTGCTGTGGAACGCTCCAAAAGACCTGCGGGGTGGGGAACGGGTCCGGCTGGTCACCTGGACCTGTGACTGCGGCCCGGCCTTCTTCGAGTTGTGCGAGGTGGGCGGCCTGAGGTTCATCCGCAGGACTCAGCGCGTACGGGGAACACTGTCGATCAAGGAGACCGACCGGTGGCCGCCCGGCGAGGCGGACGCCATGTGGACCGCCCTCCTCCACGGCCTGGTGCGATAGGCACCCCCGGTGCAGACGGCCTTTCGGGTGCCCTGGCGGGGCCGGAGCGAGGGGGCGACATGGTGGCGGACGGACCGGGGGGTCGTCTTGGACGGCTGCCGTCCGCGTGGCTTGAGTCTCCAGTGGGTGGAGCATGCACAGTGGTCGTCGTGAGCGAAGGCACGGAGTTCTTCACCATCGGGCAGCTTGCTCGCCGTACCGGCCTGCCGGTACGGACGATCCGCTTCTGGTCCGACATCGGCGTGGTCCCGCCCGCCGGTCGGTCCAGTGGCGGTTACCGCCTCTACGACGCGGAGGCGGTGGCCCGTCTTGACCTCGTCCAGACTCTCCGTGAGCTCGGATTCGGTCTCGACATCGTCCGGGAGGTGCTGTGCCGGAACACCACCGTCGCCCAGGTGGCCGAGACGCATGTCTCGGCGCTGGACGCGGAGATCCGTACCCTGCGGCTGCGCCGCGCCGTGCTCAGCACGGTGGCCAAGCGTGGCAGCACGATCGAGGAGGCACTGCTGATGCACAGACTGGCCAGGCTCTCCGCCCAGGAGCGGCAGCAGATCATCGACGACTTCGTCGACCGGGCCTTCGCCGGGGTCGCTCCCGGCGCACCCGCGCTCGGCATAGCGGACAACATGCGGCGGGTGAACGCCGACCTGCCCGACGACCCGGCCCCGGAACAGGTGGACGCCTGGATGGAACTGGCCGAACTCGTCGCCGACGAGGACTTCCAGCGACGGGTACGGCAGATGGTGGTCGCCGGAGGGGAGGTCGATCGGCCCGAGTCCGACCTGGACCACACCTCCGTCCTGGAGCATGTCGGACGGGCCCTGGAGGAGGGGATCGCCCCCGACTCGGCCGAGGGCCGGGCCGTCCTGGACCGCGTCGTGGCCCCCGGCACCCCGGCGGCGGAACGTGAGCGGCTGGTCGAGCAGATCGAGACGTTCACCGACGTCCGGGTGGAGCGCTACTGGCAACTGCTGGGCGTCATCAACGGCCGTCCTCCGTTCCCCTCGGCCGTCCCCGTCTTCGAGTGGCTGATCGCCGCTCTCCGCGCGGGCGGCGGTTCCTGAACGGCGGTCGGCTCTCGGCCGAGCCGGGAGAACGGATCGGCTGAGGGGTGAGCACGTCCGGCGACACGGTTCCCGGCGTGTCCGATTCCTGCAAGACCACGGTCGGCCCGTCCGATTAGGTTGATCCGTGTGGACACGATCCGGGGACCGACGTCTTCGCCGGCCGTGCCCACCTCGCGGTGTCGGGGGTGGGCGCCGGTCCGGCCCGGATCCGCCACGGCACCCCGTTTGCGCCGGTCGGAAGGAAAGCCGATATGGAAGCTCAACTGGATGTCATCGGCCTCGTCGTCGAGGACATGGCCCGATCGCTGGCGTTCTACCGCAGGCTGGGCCTGAAATTGCCGCCGGAGGCGGACGGAGAGCCGCACATCGAGACGGTGCTGCCCGGCGGGCTGCGCCTGGCCTGGGACACGGTGGAGACCATCCACTCGTTCGATCCGGACTGGCGGCCGCCCAGCGGCGGGCACCGGGTCTCCCTGGCCTTCCGGTTCGGCGGCCCCGCCGAGGTCGACGCAGCCTATGACGAGCTGGTCTCGCTGGGATACCGGGGGGCCAAGAAACCCTGGGACGCCTTCTGGGGGCAGCGTTACGCCGTTGTCCACGACCCGGACGGCAACGCCGTCGACCTGTTCTCCCCGAACGGCTGACAGAACGTCAGACTGGGTGGGTGATCGAGGATTTCGAGTCTCAGCGGCGGAGAATGTTCAGCCTGGCCTACCGGATGCTCGGCTCGGCGGCCGAGGCCGAGGATGTCGTCCAGGACGCCTACCTGCGCTGGCACGGGGCCGAAAGGCAGCACATCAGATCGCCTGGGGCATGGCTGGCCAAGGTGGTCACCAACCTCTGTCTCAACCGGTTGACCTCGGCTCGTGCCACCCGTGAGCGCTATGTCGGCTTCTGGCTTCCCGAGCCCGTGGCGTCCGGTGCGCTCGGTCCGATGGAGACCGCCGAGCAGCGTGATTCGGTGTCCATGGCCTTCCTGGTCCTGCTGGAACGGCTCACGCCGGCCGAGCGAGCGGTGTTCGTGTTGCGAGAGGCGTTCTCGTACGGCTACCGCGAGATCGCCGAGGTGCTCGACCTGTCCGAGGCCAACTGCCGTCAGCTCCTGCTCCGGGCTCGAAGGCGGGTTGGTGAACCCCGCAGGTTCGACCCTCCGGGCGAGCGGCGGCAAAGGATCGTGGAGCTGTTCCTGACGGCCGCGCGGAGCGGTGATCTGGCCGGGCTGGAACAGGTGCTCGCCGCCGACGTGACGGCCTGGGCGGACGGCGGGGGCAGGGTCACCGCGGCGCTGCGGCCGGTTGTGGGCCGGGCCAAGGTCGTCCGCTACGTGGCCGGGATCGCGGGCAGGTACAGGGCCGGGGCGGAGCTGGCCTATGCCGAGGTCAACGGGCAGGACGGGATTCTCGCCTGGCGCGGGGGCGACCTGGTCACCGTCTTCGTGGTGGAGGTCGCGGGCGGACGGGTCGCCGGGCTGTGTACGATTCTGAATCCGGATAAGTTGTCACATTTTCGAGTGCTCGCCGGTTCATAGGTGCATGACAGAGAACATCCTGGTCACCGGCGGTACAGGCACCCTCGGTCGCCACGTCGTGGACCGGCTCGCCGGAGCCGGTCACCCCGTCCGGGTGCTGAGCCGCACGCGCGGGCCGTACCTCGGTGACCTGAGCACCGGCGCGGGACTCCAGGCGGCGCTCGACGGGGTCCAGACCATCCTTCACCTGGCCAGTGACCCCCGCAGGGCCGCCTCGGACATCGAGGGCACCCGGCGACTGGTCACCGCCGCGACCCGGGGATCGCACCTGGTCTTCATCTCTATCGTGGGCGTCGACCGTCATCCCTACTCCTACTACCGGGCCAAGTTCCAGGCCGAGGGCGTGGTCGAGCGGTCGGGCCTGCCGTACACCATCCTGCGTGCCACCCAGTTTCACGACCTGGCGCTGCTCGCGCTGCGCGCCTCCGCCAGGCTGCCGGTTCTGCCGGTGCCGGCCGGAACCGCCTTCCAGCCGATCGACGCGGGGGAGGTCGCCGGGCGGCTGGTCGAGCTGGCGCTGGGGAGGCCGGCCGGTCGGGTGCCCGACATGGGCGGCCCGGAGATTCTGAACGCGGCGGAACTGGCACGGACCTATCTGAAGGCCACGGGCAGGCGTCGGGCGGTGCTGCCGGTTCCCCTCCCGGGCAGGGTGTTCGCCGCCTTCCGGCGGGGAGTGCACCTCACCCCCGAACGTCGCGAAGGGCACAGGACCTTCGAGGAATTCCTCACCCGGCCTGATGTCAATCACCGGACCGGGCCGCAAGGAAGGCCAAAGAGTCAGTAGATCAGGGTCGGTGAACCGAGGTGCCGAACTTCCGGTGATCAGGACAGTTGCTTTCCCGCGCGGACGGTGATGTGGGTGGGAGGGGTGATTCCCTCGGGGAGCAGTGGGTCGGGGATGGGGGGCAGCCAGGTGGTGGCGAGGGGGAGCACGCCCGCCCAGAGGCCCAGTGCCGCGTCCGGGCCGTCCCCGTCGTCCGGTGGGCCGGAGCTGACCTTGACGGACGCCTCAGCGAGGGAGATCGCCAGGATGGTCGTGGCGGCGAGTTCCTTGCGGCTGGGTTTTCTGGCGTAGTCCCACTGGCCGGGGGCGGCGTGCTCGGTCAGGATCCGGAGCGCGGTGAGTTTCTCGTCGCCCCGCAGGCTCCTGGGGACGCCGTACACCATGGCCGAGCGGTAGTTGACCCCGTGTTCGAACACCGATCTGGCCAGGACGAGGCCGTCCACGTGGGTGACCGTCACGCAGACCGTGTCCGGCGGGGTGAGGCTCCGGCTGGCGGCTGAGCCGTGGACGTAGATGTGGTCGGTGTCGAAGCCGTAGACCGTGGGCACCACCATCGGCACCCCGCCGGTCAGCACGCCGAGGTGGCAGACGAACCCGGCGCTCAGCACCTCGTGCAGCGCGGCTCTGTCGGTCCGGCCCTTCTCGCGGAGACGGCGGTGCCGCGTGCGATCCGTCGCGGACAGTTCGTCCAGTCCTGTTACCGGCGTCTCGGTCATGGGGGCCATTCAACCAGCCCCCAGGCGCGGTGAGAGACCCACCTCAGCGGGTCTCTCGTCGGGGTGTCAGGCGGCGGGGGTGGGGCCACCCGGGTGCGGGAACCTTAGAACGTTCCCGCCCGTGTAGGCGCGCAGGTCGATCACCTTGGCGTCGCCGAAGGTTCTGCGGCGAGTCGCGGAACGGATGGAACGGATATCCCTGATCTTGAGCCGTGCGACGTGCGACGGCACGACTGCAAGTCTCCTCATGATGAGCCCCCCGGCGTGATAATTCCGTTACATGAGATATGTACAGATTGCCGCGTAAGGCTGTCGTAAAGATCCGGTCACTGAAAGGGAATCAGTAGGGAAGCCGGCGGCCGGACGGAGTGCGCAGGTCCAGGCCGGAAGCGCGGCCGCGACGGTGCCGGCTCTGCGAACGGGCGACTCTGGTACGTCGCATGGTCTGCCTCCTCTCCTTGAACTCACTGACCTCACTCGCTCGGTACTCACTCGCTCGGGGTTCAACCGGCGTCCGGCCGGTGGAGGATACGGAGGGCCGGCTTGCACGGATGCCCGTGCAAGCCAACCTAACTCGGCCGTACGGCCGGAATCAACCAGTTTGATTACGCATTGAACCGGCCACCAGACGGGTAGTGACGCCGATCCGGTTCCAGGCGTTGATCGCCGCGATCGCCACCACCAGTGTGGCCAGCAGTTCCGGCTCGTAGTGCCTGGCGGCCTCCTCCCACACGTGGTCCGGCACCGCCTCCGCCCGGTCGCTGAGCCGGGTGGCCTCCTCGGCCAGCGCCAGCGCCGCCCGCTCGGCGTCGGTGTAGTACGGCGCCTCGCGCCAGGCGGCCACCGAGAACAGCCGCTCGTCGCTCTCCCCGGCCTTCTTGGCGTCGTGGCTGTGCATGTCCACGCAGAAGCCACAGCCGTTGATCTGGCTGACCCGCAGCTTCACCAGCTCCAGCGTGGTCCGTGGCAGCGCGCTGCGGTGCAGGAACTTCTCCAGGCCCGCCAGCGCCTCGTACGCCCCGGGGACGAGCCCCATTATGTTCATTCGCGGTTCCATCGAACACTCCTTGGTTTCTCCGGGTTCATCACGATGTCGATCTCGGTGATCCGGCCGCCGCCCGCGGACAGCCCGAACCGGAGAGCCCCGGCCGCGACGTGTCCGCGGGCGCGGGCCGCGAGCGGCGACGGGCGGCGGGGACCGCCCCACGGCCTCGCCCACCTCGTCGAGGCCGCCGAGCAGCCCGTAGGCCACACCGACCAGCCGTGGCCGGATGGCGCCGAACTCGGCCGCGAGATCTTCATCATCGTTCACGTAAGGAGGACCAGACATCTCCTGAGTGTGTGACATCGGCCGAACTATGGTGTCAAGCGGTGTGTCCAACAAGCCGGAACGGAGGCGGGAGATGAGCGCCGGGCTGATCGACGGGGACCCGCGGCGCCTGGGCGGCTACTGGCTGGCGGGGCGGCTGGGCGCGAGCCGCCGGGGCGTGGTCTACGAGGCATACGACGCCGAGGGCGGGCGGGTCGCGGTCAAGGTGCTCCACGGTGACGTGGACGCCGACCCCGAGCTGCGCGACCGGTTCCAGCGCGAGGCCGCCGCGGTCCGGCGAGTCGCCCCGTTCTGTACGGCGGCGGTCCTGGACGCCGGTCTCGACGGGCCGAGGCCGTACATCGTCTCCGAATACGTCGCCGGTCCCAGCCTGCGCGGGGCCGTCGTCGACGGGCGCCGCTTCACCGGAGGCGACCTACACCACCTGGCGACCGCCGTCGCCACGGCGCTGACCGCGATCCACCACGCCGGGGCCGTCCACCACGACCTGCGGCCAGGCACCGTACTGCTCGGCCCGGACGGTCTCCGAGTGATCGGCTTCGGGGGCGCCCGCGGGCCGGGCACGCCGTCGGCCGCGACCGGCCCGAGGCGGGCCGCCCCCGGCGACTCGGCCCCTGAGACCGCCTACACGGCTCCCGAGATCTTCACGGGCGAGTGCGCGGGCACGGCCGCCGACGTGTTCGCCTGGGGCGGCGTCGTGCTCTTCGCCACCACGGGGACGGACCCGTTCCGCGCCGAAGGCCCCGGCGGGATACCGTCCGTCCAGCCCCAGCTGGACATGCTGCCGGAACGGCTCCGCCCGCTCGTCGCCGCCTCGCTCGCCACGGATCCCCGGGCCAGGCCGGCGGCCGGGGACCTGCTGCTCGCCCTCGCCGGCGAGAACGACGGGCTCGACACTCCGCGGCTGCTCGCCGCCGGCGGTGCCGCGGGGGCCCGGATCCGCTCCGTCTCCCAGGATCCCGCGCTCGGCCCCCTCGCCGAACGGGCCCACGCCACGCTCGACCTGGCCGGGAGGGAGTTCCTCCCCGAGATCCTCCTCCGCCTGGTCACCGTGACCGACGACGGCGAGTTGACCGTACGGCGGGCGCGGTGGGCCGAACTCCTCGACGGGCGGCCGGCGGCCGAGGCGGCCGCCGTCAGGCGGGTGCTTCAGGTCTTCGCCCACCTGGTCGACCACGACGACCACGAGGTCTGGCTGTCTCGGCCCGCGCTGCCCCAGGCGTGGCCCCGGTTGCGCGTGTGGGTCCGGGCGAACCTGGACGGCCTGACCGCCCACCGCGGCATTCGTGCCGCCGCCCGGCACTGGCGGGCCCGGGGGCGCGGGAACGGCGACCTGTTCCGGGGCGGCACCCTGGAGAGCGCCGTTCGCTGGGCGGCGGTTGGACGCCGTGACCTCACCCTCGACCGGGCCGAGCGCGACTTCCTGGAGGCGTCCGTCGCCTTTGCCCGGCGCCGTGCCCGCCGGGGCCGGGCACTCTCGGTGGCCCTGGCCGGGCTGCTGGTGGTCGTGTTCGCAGCCGGGGCGCCCGCCGTACAGCAGGGCAGGCGGGCCGGCGCGGGCGGCGCGGCCGTCGCACTCCAGCGTGACCGGGCGGAGGCCAGGCGGCTCGCCGTGACGGCCGACGAGTTACGGGTCGCCGACCCGGTCAGGGCCATGCTGCTCAGCGTCGCCGCCTGGCGGCTGGCCCCGGTGACCGAGGCCAGGGCGAGCCTGACCGGTTCGCTGGCCCAGCGGGAGACGTCCACCTTCCATGATCCGGTCACCGCGTCACGGACGTTCCGGGCACTCAGCCGGGACGGGCGCACGCTCGTCAGCGCCGGGCGGGACGAGGCGCGAATCTGGGATGTGCGGACCGGCAGGCGCATCGGCGGTTTCCGGGGCATCGGCGACGACCCGCGGTGGGTCGCGCTGAGTCCCGGCGGCAGGCTACTCGCTGTGATCGCCGGACGGGAGCTGAAGGTCTGGGACGTGGCGAAGGGCAGGCCGACCGGCGCGGCCCTCGCGGTGCGGGACGGCGGTGGCGAGCCCCGTGCCCTCTTCGGCCAGGCCGAGGACCGGCTTCTGGTGACGGAGGGGAGGAGGCTCACGGTCTGGAACCTCACGACCGGCGAGAGGTGGTTTCCGCCGGTCGCGGGCGTGAACTCCTCCGCCTCCGCCGCGGTCTCCCCTGCCACCGCCTCCACGTCCTTCGCCTCCGCTCCCGCCTCCTCCGTCTTCTCCGTATCCTCCGTCGCCTTCGACGGGACCTCCGCCGCCACCTTCGACGTCACAGCCGACGGGCGTCGCCTCGTGGTCGGTGATCCGGGCCGGGGCGCGGCGGCTTGGACCCTGGAAGGCCTGCGCGGCACCCGTCTCGGAGACCGGTGCGCCGGCTGCGCGGCACGCGTGGCCTACAGCCCGGATGGCGCCATCGCCGCGGTGGGCGGTGAGGACACCGTCCGGCTGTACGACGCGGTCACCGGAGCCGACCTGGGGCGTGTGCTCTCCCGGGGCAACGGAGGTGTGCTGCGCTTCAGCCAGGACGGCCGTTTCCTGGCCGCCGCGGCCCGGACGAGCGTCAGGCTCTGGCGAGTTGAGGACGGCGAACTCCTGCTCACCCAGCGGATCGACGCGTTCGAACCCGCCGTCGCCTTCGACCCGGACGGGCATACCCTGCGTTATCTCACCGAGGGGTCGGTGACCGCCCTCGACATCGCCGACCTGACCAGGCCCGACGTGCTCAGAGGGGCCGGTGCGGCCTGGGCGGAGCTCAGCCCGGGCGGGCGGCTGCTCGCCGTCAGGGATGAGCGGTCGGACAGGATCCGGATCTGGGACGTCCGGCGCCGTGAGCCGGTCGCGACCCTGACCCTCGGCGCCGGCGTCGGCGGCTCTTCCTTCGGGATGGCCTTCAGCGGTGACGGGAGACGCCTGGCGGCCGTCGGCGGCGACCCGGCCGCCGGTCTGGAGATCTGGGACACCTCCACCTCCGAGCGGATCGCGGTGATCAGGACCACCGGGGACGGCCGGATGTCCGCCGTGGCGCTGAACGCCGACGGCACCGCGGTGGCCTCCCGGGTGGTGTACGCGGACCCCGCCGAGGGGCTCGGAGGGAGGGCGGGGGAGGTGTACGCCTGGGAGGTGCCCGGCGGCCGACGGCGCTGGTCCCACGCGGGCGGCCGTCCCGGCGCGCTCCGCTTCACCCCGGACGGCCGGGCCCTCGCGCTCGTCGGAGGCGAACAGCGGCTGCTGGACGCGGCGACCGGCAGACCCTTCGGCCTCCCGTACGGCCCACCGGCCGTCGACGGCCCGGTGACCGCGCTGGAGTTCGGCGGGAACGGCGCCGGTTTCGCCGTCGCCGACCGGGCGGGGCGGATCTCGGTGTGGGAGACCGCCACGGGGAAACGGGTGGGCACCCCGATCAGGGGCGGTGCGGGTGCCGGGGCCCGGCTGGCCTACTCGCCGCGCGGCGACGTGGTCGCCGCCGCCGCCGACGGGCGCGGGGGCGGGGATGACGGCGGGGGCGGGGCGGTGGCTCTGTGGGACATCGCGACCGGGCGCCGTCTCGGCAGGCCGATCCCGGTGGGCACCGGGACGTTGCGGTCGCTGGCGTTCACCGCCGACGGCTCCCGGCTGGTCACCGTCGACTCGGCCGGCACGCTGGCGGAACATCCGGTCGATCCGGAGCTGGTCGCGAGGGCGGTCTGTGAGCGGGCGGGCCGTGCGCTCTCACCGGCGGAGTGGACCACCTTCATGGGAGAGATCCCCTATCGCAAGATATGTCCAGGCTAGTCGCGCACTCCGCAGACAACCCTGATCGACCTGGGACGATTACCCGGGGCGCAGGACCTTGCACGGCGTCCGACCCGCGGCGACGCGGCACCCGCTGAAAACGGGGCCGGTGCGGGGGGCGCGATTTCTCACCGGACCGCACGTTGTTCACCGGCGCCGGTCAGGGAGGTGACACCACCCGCCGTACCGGTGTGGTGGACAGGCCGCAGACCCGGTAAAAGTACGTGGTCGCCGTACCGGCCAAACTTTCCGCTGGAAGATCGCATCCAACACCACATGAGAGTCGCGGCGAGTTTGACCGAAGGGGATCCGCAGTGCCTGGGGGAGTACCGGCTGGCCGGGCGTCTCGGTTCGGGCCGCCGGGGCGTGGTCTACGAGGCGTACGGCCCGGCCGGGCGGCGGGTGGCCGTACAGGTGCCGTCCGGCGATCCTGAGCTGTGGAGACGGCTCACCGGACAGGTGGCGGCGGCGCGGAGGGTGGCGCCGTTCTGTACGGCGGGCATGATCGACGCCGGTCTTGACGGGCCGGGGCCGTACATCGTCAGCGAGTACGTGGCGGGGCCCAGCCTGCGCGAGGCCGGCCGAGTCCTCGCCGGTCACGACCTGCGCCGCCTGGCCACCGCCGTGGCCACCGCGCTGACCGCGTTCCACCACGCCGGATTGGTCCACCGTGACCTCACGCCCGACACCGTGCTGTTCGGTCCTGACGGCCCTCGGCTGATCGGCTTCGGGACGGCGCGTGCCATGGGGGCGGCGCGTGCCACGGGGACGGTGTGGCCCTCGCCCTGGGGGATGGCGGACGCGGCCGGTACGGCGCCGCGGCCCGGGCCGCCAGCCGGTGCGCCGGCCTATACGGCGCCCGAGGTGTTCACCGGCGAGGAGGGCGGCGCCGCGGCCGATGTGTTCGCCTGGGGGGCGACCGTGCTCTACGCGGCCACCGGGGTGGACCCGTTCATCGGCGGGAGCCTGGGGGCCGTCATGCACCGGGTGCTCTCGGTGGACCCCGACCTGAGCGCCCTTCCCGGCCCGCTGCGCGTCCTGGTCGCCGAGGCTCTGGCCAAGGCCCCCCTCGCCAGGCCGTCCGCCCGGGACGTGCTGCTCGCCCTGGTCAGGCAGGACGCGCGGGTCTCACTCGGGCTCGCCGGGAATGCCAATGGTAATGAGGGCGCCGGGGAAGCCGGGAATGTCGGGGACGACTCCGGTGCCTCTCCGTTCGGGGGACCGGCGTCGGCGGAGTCCCCGCCCTTCGAACCCCCGCTTTTGGAACCCCCGCCTTTGGAACCGTCGTCCTTGGAACCGCGGTACGCGGAGCCGTCGCCGGTGGAGACGCTGACGGCCGGGGCGCCGTTCATGGAGGCGTTGCTCGCCGCGCGGGCACCGCTCACCACCGGGGCGGTGTTCGGCGGGCGGCCGCGGCTGATCGACGCTCTGCTCGCCGCGGACGCCCCCCTCACCACGGACTTCCTGCTCGTCGCGGGTGACCGGGTGGCCGCCGGGCTCCGTACCCCCTGTGACGACCCGGGGCTGGGGGCCGTGGCCGAGGACGCCTACACCGCGCTGGACCCGGCCGGGCGCGTGCTCGCCTCCAGGATGTTCCTCCGGCTCGCCGCCGCCTCCACCGATGGCCCGGCGGCTCCCCCGCCGGCCTCGGCGTCTGAGGAACGGGTCGCCGAGGCGTTCGGCCCCCTGATCGTCCGGCGAGGCGACACGGTCCGTCTTGCCCATCCGGCGCTGCCGTACGCCTGGCCCCGGCTGCGTGAGTGGATCGAGGTCGACCGGCGACGCCTCGTGACCCGTGCCCGGCGGATCCCGTCCGCCGTGATCTTTGTCATGGTGTTCGCGCTGGTCATCGCGGTGATATGGCTGGCGGCACCTGTCTGAGCCCCGCCTGTCCGGGTAGACCTAAACGGTAAAACGCCTGGAGTTTTCGGGAGAAGCCATGGCGAAGTGTGAAGTCTGCGGCAACGACTATGACATGACCTTCGAGGTGCACGCCCAGGGGGTCGTGCACGTTTTCGACAGTTTCGAATGCGCGATCCAGCGGATGGCGCCGGTATGCGAACACTGCGGTGTGAAGATCGTCGGTCACGGGGCCCAGGCCGAGCGGAGCTGGTTCTGCAGCGCGCACTGCGCCCGCCAGGAGGGCGCGGAGGCGATCGTGGACCGGGTCGGGATCCCGATGCAGAAAGGGACACGGAAGACAACCTCCGCATAGCGCTCACAACTCCGGCCGGGACCACCTGAGCCGGGACCACCTGATCTGTGGAGGGCCGCGCCGGGCCGGCCGGCGGCTCCGGGGTACTCGGGCGGACGTGGCCGCCGGCGCTCGTCAGGTGTCCCGGTCTCCGTTGAGGGCGTGTGTCAACCAGTCCAGCGAGCCCGTGCGGAGCGCCTCGTCCGCGAGACGCTGCGCGGACGGCGTCTTCAGGACGGCCAGCGAGCTGTCGATCCACGGCTGGACGTTCTGATGTCCCTGCTCACGATATTCGACGGCCTGGAGCAGGCATTCCAGTTTGTCGGCGTCGCGGGCGCAGACCGCCTCCAGGCTGGCCTTCTCCTCGTACTCGCCGACCGCGCCGCGCACCATCTCCGCCACCGGCCCGGGGACACCGCGTGTCTGGTCGGCGGTGACCTCCTCGTTGGGGGCCGCCGCGAGATAGCGCTTGCCGAGGTAGGGGATGTCGGTGATCCGTGTCTCCTGCGTGTCGTGGAACAGGCTCATGAACGCCGCGCGCTCGGGGTTGCCGCCCTCCAGCGCGGCGATCACGCTCGCGATGATCGCCGTTCGGAAGGAGTGGTCCGCGACGCTCTCCGGGTCTCGTACCCCGGCGACCAGCCAGCCCGTGCGACGGTAGCGCTTGAGCAGGCCGATCTCGTACAGCAGGCCCGTCAGTTTCGACATTTCCTCCGCCATGTGGCCCCCTTCCCTCCTCGGTGGCTCATGGGCAGAGCGTAGATGATCGCCCCGTGTTTCCGCCGGAACCGTCGCGACACGGCGACACGGGGCCGCAGGGCGCGAGGGATGCTCGCGGGCGTCCGCACCTGCCGGGTTCTCCTCGCGGTCACCGGTCACAGCGCTCGCCGCGCCCGTGGGCCTTTGCGGGGGGAGACCGCCTCGGTACGGCGTCCTTCGAGGATGTCATGTGGAGAACGACGGTTCCCACCCCCGTCCCGACGAGGGCGCCGAGGACATTGAAGAGCATGTCCGTGGTGTCGCAGCTCCGGGTGGACGAGAGCAGTTGGACGATCTCGATCGACACCGAGGTCGCCGCCAGCCCGGAGGCGACCCTCAGGGGGCGGCCGGTCACCAAGGTCCCCAGGAGTGCCGCCGGAACGTAGAGCAGCACGTTGAGGAGGTTCTGCGGGTCCACGATCTCGGCGATCCCCCTCGGGGCTCCGATCGAGCAGAGGAGCGGTCCGTCCAGCAGCGGGCGCAGTCCACCGGGCGGGATCCGCGCCGGCAGCGTGAACGCCAGGATGACCGACACGGAGAGCAGCCAGGCGAACGCCGGAGTTCTGCCCGAGCCGAGCAGACCGGCCACCCTCGCGGTGAGCAGCGCCGAGAGTACGGCGCAGATCATCAGCAGACAGGCGGTCGGCGTCCAGAGGCCGCGGTTCGACAGGAAGACCTCAACGGGCACCGGCATGGGCGTGCTCCACGTATGACTGCGGTTTCGATGGGTCCGGCGGGCGGGGCCCTCGCCGTGGGGGTATCGGTGCCCGGCGACCGGCCGCCGCCGTCAGCACTCGCCCCAGACCTTGGTGACGTACTGGTACCGGGTGGCGGTGTTCAACATCACGCCGTGGTAGCAGCCGGGGGGAAGGACGGGGTAGAGGCTCCTGAGGGTGGTGTTGCCCGACGTCGCGGTCAGGACGGAGCCGTACACCGGTTTGCCGATCCCCACCCCGGCGCTGTTCGTCCGCTGGTAGCCGAGCCGTACGGTCGTGGCGCCTCCTCCCGTCTTGTCGTAGGCGATGTTGATCCGGCGGATGGATTTCAGGCCGACGCAGAACCCGGCGCTGAGCGTTCCGTTGTCGAGATAGCCGAACGCGGAACCGGAGAGGGTGAGGCTTCCGCAGTCGTCGATGGAGGGGACGTCGCTCGCGTCGGCCCTGCCCGCGGGGTTGGTGGAGTCGGCCGGGTTCACCGGGTTCGCCGGGTTCGCCCGGTGAACCGGGTTCGTCGCGTTCGCTGTGGGAGCCGTGACGCCCAGTCCGGCGCAGGAGGTGAGGATCGTGACCAGTGTGGCGGCCGAACGCCGGACGGCGGTGGGGAAAGGGCGGCGATCCAGCAAGACGAGTCCTCCCGTTGGGTTGAATTCGGGATGAGGAGCGAGCGTGATACGGAAAAATGCCAGCAGTCGCCATAGTGTGGACAAAGGGATAAATATCTCTCTTTATCCTTTCTCTTATTTTTCCTCGCGCGCTTTTCGTTCAAGCGGGAACCTATCCGCAAACCCCTGGATGATCAACGATGCCCCGGCCGTGTGAGGGCCCGTTTCCTTTGGTCACCGTGCCGGGATGCGCTAAAACGGCGGAGCCGTCGAGGCGGCGGCGTCACCGATGTCATCGGTGCCCGGGCGGTGTGACGGACGGGTGTCGTCCGCCTGGCCGCCGCCGCCGACGTCTGGACGCTGGTGTTGCCATGCCGGTTCTTCACGGTCCTACATAAACTGCCGAAGGTTCTACAAGAAACACAACTCAATGTGCGGACATACCGTCGTAGACGCAGGACTGCCGAAGACGGCCGCCGGGCGGCATTCTTGGAGGGGAGGTCCATCACACACGTCTCCCGTACTGAAAGGAGACAGAGAGCGATGATCGCTTTCGGTCTACCGGCTCAACCGCACGCCGTATCCGCCGCGGACCGGACGGCCGACGAGGCTCCGGCGCCATGGGATCACCAGCGATGCGCACGACGGTCCCGGCGAGGTCCCGACGCCGTCTCGGGCCGCTCCTGCGCCCCGGACCGCCGGGGACCGTACCGGACGCGCGAGCGAGCACGCCCGGAGTGCCGGTCCCGCACCCGCCGGACGACGCCCCCCGCACCTCGCACGGGCGGAGGCCGGGCCCGCGCGGGGCGGACCGGGCTGCCTGGCGACGGGCACCGGGCGCACCCGGCCTCCGGGCGGTCGTTCGACGGAGCCGGGGTGATCTGGACGGTCCTGCTGCCCGGCTGAACCCGCCGCGTCGGCGTGGCGGCGTGATCTGGGGGGAGCGCCGCCACGCCTCCGGCCCGCGGCCTTCACCCGTTCGCCTGCGAGGCCATGGTTCTCGGCCGCTCCCCGATGGGGGGAGCGGATCGGACCGGGCCGGTCATCGCCCGGCGGGTCTGTCCTTCTCTCCCGCCACCAGGGTGTCGCCGCCCTTGGCGGAACCGGCCGCGGTCTTCGAGGTCGCACTCCGGCGGCCGCCACGGGGGCGGGCCGCGGGAGGCTCCGCGGTGTCTCCGCCGGGTCCGGGGGCGTCCTCGGGCGTGGACTGCGCGGGTCTGTCCGCCTGGTCGGTCCGCGCCGTCCGGCCGGACCCCGCGGCCCGTACGGGTTTGCCCGCCGCGGACGCCGGGATCGGCTCGGCCGGGACGGCCTTGGCGGCCTCCGGTTCGCGTAGCGCGGAGATGATGTCGTCGGCCTCGGCCTCGACGGCGAGGTCCTCGGCGGCCACCGCCTCCCGTCGTTTGATCACCACCATGTGGTCGATCGACAGGCGGCCCGCGCCGCCGACGGCGAGGAGGATGGAGGCCGCGCCGATCGCCACGATCAGGCTGACGTCACCGTCGGTGAGCGGCAGGCCGTGCTCACCTCTGGCTACGACGAAGACCGCGACGGCCTCGCAGAACAGCAGCAGCCCGCAGACGGGTACGGCGAGGCCGACCACGAGCAGGGTTCCGCCGATGAGTTCCATCAGCATCGTGGTGGCGGCCCAGGCTCCCGGGTTGGGAGCGCCGAAGGTCGCGAACTGGGCACCGGTGGCGGTCAGACCTGATTCGAGCTTCTGCCAGCCGTTGGCTAAGAAGATTCCGCCCACTCCCAGCCTGGCGGCCAGGACGGCGAGGTCGTGGAGGGTTCGTTGCACGACTCCTCATTCTGGTGGAGATTCACCGTTCTGGTGGGGATTTACCGTTTTTGCCGATAATTGATGGAAAGAGCGCTGGTCGAGCCCGTCTGTGAACCCGGGGGAAGGCCGTCCGTCAACGCCGGTCGTCCTGGTCGTCCTGGTCGTCCGATCGGCGGGGGAGCAGCGCCGCCACCGTCGTGCCGATCGCGCCCAGCAGCAGCACGCTCACCACGATCGTGGAGTGCAGCCCGGTGACGAACGCGACGCGGGCGGCACTGAGCAGCGCGGTCCCGGCGTCGCCGCCGATCTCCCGCGCCACGTGCGCGGCGGCGGCGAGCGACTGGCGGGCCATGCCCATCAGGTCCGGTGGGACGCCGGGGACCGAGAGCAGCGAGGGCGCGTAGACGACGCTGGTGATCGTGCCGAGGACCGCGACCCCGAGCCCGGCGCCGAGCTCGTAGGCGGTCTCCTCGACCGCCGCGGCACCGCCCGCCCGTGACTCGGGGGCGGACGACATGATCGTGTCGGAGGCGGCCAGCAGGGTCACCTGGATGCCGAAGCCGATGCCGACGAAGCAGAGCGCGAGCATCAGCGCGTGCCGCTCGGTGCCCCAGGTCAGGGTGGGAAGGAGGGAGAGCGTGGTCAGCGCCAGGCCGCCGCCCATCGTGGTGCGCAGCCCGAACCGGCGCAGCAGCCGCGCTCCGGCGAGGCCGCCCGCGACCGAGGCGATCATCAGCGGCAGCAGGCGGAGCGCGGCCTGGAACGGGCTGTCGCCCAGCACGAGCTGCAGATACTGGGCGAGCATCAACTCCAGGCCGACCAGGGCGAAGACGGTCAGCAGCACGGCGCACACCCCGACGGAGAACGCCCGCTGCCGGAACAGCTCCAGGTCGAGCAGGGGAAAGGTCAGCCTCCGCTGCCTGCGCACGAACCAGGTCAGCAGCCCGATGCCGCACAGGAACACCGCCAGGCCGCCCACGTGCCCGGACCCCGTCTCCTTCAGGCCGAACGCCAGCGCGAGGATGCCGAGCACCGACAGCAGCGCGCTGGGCGCGTCCCACGGGTGCGAGGCGCGCTCGCGGGACTCCGGCAGGAGCCTGGCGGCCGCGGGCAGCAGCACCAGCAGGATCGGCACGTTGATCAGGAAGACCGCGCCCCACCAGAGGTGCTCGATGAGCAGGCCGCCGACGAGCGGGCCGACCGCGGCCCCCGCGGCGGCCACCGCGCTCCACACCCCCAGCGCGATCGCGCGCTCCCGCCGGTCGGTGAAGACCTGCCGGATGATGGAGAGCGTGGCCGGCATGATCATGGCGCCGCCGACGCCCAGCAGGGCCCGCGCGGCGATGAGGGTGGTTGGACTCGGGGCGAACGCGGCCGCCGCCGAGGCGACGCCGAACACCAGATAACCGGCCAGTACCAGGCGTTTTCGCCCGTAGCGGTCGCCGAGTGTGCCGAAGGTCAGCAGTAGCGGTGCCACCACCAGGGAGTAGACATCGATGATCCACAGCAGCTGCACCGAGCTCGGTTCGAGTGCGGCGGTCAGCGCGGGCACGGCGATGTGCAGGACCGTGGCGTCCACCGCGATCAGCAGCAGGCTGAGGCAGAGCAGAACCAGGACCGACCAGCGGCCGGTCCCGCGCGTTCGCGGGTCGATCCCGGTGCGGACGGCACCGTCCGCGACCCCCATGGCGGTCATAGGCCGCTGAAGGAGTTGCCGGCCTGGACGAACATGCGACGCAGCTTAGGCCAAGCCGGGTGGTGGGCGAGCCATGATCGGTAGATCGGTTCGTACCCAAATGCCATACCTTGTGCCGCCGCTTGCGACCTCTCTAGAGAGATACAGGGATATATCTACTATCTAGGCAAACGGTGATCTCGCCCGCACGATGGCGATCGTGAGAAGTCAGCGTGAGGTCCGTGAGCGGCAGTGGTGAACGGGGCGCAGTGGTGAACGGGTCCGGCGAGCCGGACCCCGCCCCGGTCCCGCCGTCGCGCGACCCCGGCGAGGTGCGTGAGTGGTGCGCCGTGGCCGTCGCCTGGCTGGAGCGCGACCGGCCGGAGGCCGCGCTGCAGGCGGCCCGCCAGGCGGTGGACCGCGACCTGGGGGCCGAATCCGGGGGCGGCTGGGGATACCGCCTCGCCAGCCTCGCGTTCGAACGGCTCGGCCGTGACGCGGAGGCCGTGGCCGCCGCCGAGGAGGCCGTACGGCTGGCCCCCGGATCATGGGCCGCGCGCCTGCGCCTGGGCACCGCGCTGCGCAGGGTGCCGGGGCGCTGGCGCGAGTCGTCGGCCCAGGCGGCCAGAGCCGCCCGCTACGCCCCCGAGGAGCCCGACACGCACGTCCTCGTCGGCGACCTCGCGCTGCTGCGCGGGGAGCACCACCGCGCCGAGACCGCCTACCGCACCGCGCTGGGCCTCCTGGGCGATCACCCCGCGGCCAGGGTCAACCTCGGCCTGACCCTGCTGCGCTGGGAACGCCCCCGGGGTCATCACGACCCCGCCTGGCCGGTCGATCCCCGCGAGACCGGCCGGGCCAGGCACGCCATGGAGATATGGTCCCGGCAGACCCGCGTCCTGCTGGCCGTGGCGCTCGCCCTGGTCGCCGTGGTGGCCTTCGGCCCCGGGCTGGCCGCCGAGGCGAGGGTCGGCGGCGCGGCCGTGCTGCCCGCCGTCCTGGTGATCACGTTCAGGCAGGCGCGCCGGGTCAGGCTCTGGTCCTACGTCCCCCGCATGCTTGCCCGTGACCCCTGGCTCGGCGCGACCGTCACGGTCACGCCGGTCGTCGTCGCCGCCTATATGGCGGCGATCGCCACCCTCCCCCCGTGGGTCCCCGGCTCGCAGCCCGGTCCGCTGGACGGCGGGTGGGTGGTTCCGGCGGGGCTGGTCCTCCTCAACGGCGTGATCCTGCTCGTCCTGCGCGGGAGCGTCGAGGCCTGGCGGGGGCGGCCGGTCAGGGCGCTGGCCCAGTTCGCCGCGGTCCACGGGAACCGTACGGCCGCGCGGAACATCGGCGTGACCCTCTGGCTGCTGGTGGTCCGGGGATGGTCGGTGCTGGCCGTGGTCACGGTGGCCGTCCGGCTGCTGGGCGAGCCCCGGTGGGCACTGGTCGCGCCGGCGATCCCGCCCGCCCTCCTCTGGGCGGCCTCCCGGATCGGGTCCGCGGGTGCCCTGCGCCGGTCGTTGACGGCGGACCGCTGGCTCGCGACGGCCGTCGCCCTGCTGGTCGCCGGGCCACCGGTGCTCGTCGGCGTGATGGCCGTACCGGTGCCGGGCTCGTCCCCGGAGCCGGTCGTGCGGGCCTGGTGGGCCGGGGCCGTCGTGCTGGCCGCGCTGGTGGCGGTGTTCGCCGCGCGGTCGGCGCAGACGTGGTGGTCAGGTGTCCCGGGCCCGTGGCGGTCCTCGTTGATCATGTGCGAGAGCCGTGACCACAGCCTGCGGGGCGACGCCGGAGCGCCGGTGGCCCTCGACGCCGAGGTGCGGCGGGTCTTCACCTACGCCCGGGGGGTGGTCCTCGCCTACGCCGACGCCGGCGGCCCTCGGGTCATGGCGGTCGGCGCGGTCAGCTCGGTCAGCCCGAGTGGTGAGCTCCGCCTGATCGCAGCCGACGACGCCTGGGAGGCGGCCGAACGCGACCCGAGGGTGGCGGTGTTCGTCGCGGATCCGCTGGACCGCCGCTTCTGGGCCGAGGTGCGCGGCATCGCGATCGGCGACGTCGAGGCGGGCGTGCTCCGGGTCACCCCCACACAGGTCGCGGTCGCCGGGTATCCGGGCCGTCACCAGAGTCGCAACCGGAGCCGCCATCGGGGACGCCGCCGTCTCGGCCGGGTGACCCCGGCCGAGTGAACCCCGCCGGACGCCCCCGGCCGGGTGAACCTTCACGGGGACTCCAGCGGGGCCGGTAAGGCGGGCGCCGGTACGGCGATGGCGGGCAAGGCGGTTCGGGCCGGTGCGGCGCGGTACGGGGTCACCGGGCGAGGCGCGGCGGCGGCGTCGGTGGAGACGGCCACTCGGGCAGATCGTTTCGGCGGCGGAACGCGGGGCAGAAACCCGGCACCCGGATCGTGGGGTTCATCCGGTCTCATCCGTTTATCTGATCGTGTCAGTGTGGCGGCGTGGCGTGACGCTCACGCACGCGCAAAGGTCTTCCCGGTGCGGTATAACCGGGGGCGGACCGGGGAGGCGTGATGCGGGAATCCGACAGGGCCCGGCCGGCGGGACGCGCGGCGGTGCGGGAGACGTTCGAGCAGGTGCGGCTGCGCTACTTCCGGCTCTCCCCCACACTGCGCAGGACGATGTACGCCGGTGTGCTGATCGGGGCGGTCGGGCTGGCGCTGGGCATGGGCTGGTCGCCGTTTGGCGCGTTCCTCATCACGATGGTCCTGCTCGGTTTCGCGGCGCTGACCCTCCGTTTTCCCCGCGCCGCGGCCACACTCGTGGTGGTGGCCGCCTGGCTGCTGCTCCTGCCGCTCTTTCAGAGCCTGTACGGCACGGAGGCGCCCGCCTCGACGGCGCTGACGCTTCTGGCCCTCCCGGTGGCGGGGGTCGCCCATCTCATCCGCTGGGTCCCCCCGTGGCTGACCACGCTCATGGCGCTCGCCTCCGCGGCCGTGGCGGCCGTCGTGTTCGCCGTGCTCTGGCCGGCCGTCGCCCTGTGGGCCGCGTACGGCGTGGCCGCCGCGGTGCTGGTTCACCGTTTCGTGCGGGCCCGTCAGGTCAGGGCCGCGCTGGAGGGCGGAGAGCACCGGGTCCGGCTGCGGGCCCGCGAGGGCGCTCAGCCGGTGCCCGCGCCGGCCGACCGGTCCGCGCCGCCGCCGATCTCCGTGGACGAGGCGTTCGGCGAGCTGGACGCCATGATCGGCCTGGCCCCGGTGAAGGAGCAGGTGCGCTCCATCGCCGCCTCGATCGAGGCGGCCAGGCTACGCAGGGAGGCGGGATACTCCACCGAGCCGCCGATGCGTCACTTCGTGTTCGTCGGCCCGCCGGGCACCGGCAAGACCAGTGTGGCCAGGACCGTCGCGAAGATCTTTTACGCCTTCGGCCTGCTGGAGACGCCCTATGTGGTGGAGGCCCAGCGCGCCGACCTGGTGGGGGAGTTCCTCGGGGCCACCGCGATCAAGACGAACGAGCTGGTGGACCGGGCGCTGGGCGGGGTGCTGTTCATCGACGAGGCGTACGGCCTGGTCAACTCCGGTGACGGCCAGCCCGACCGGTTTGGCGCCGAGGCGGTGCAGACGCTGCTGAAGCGGGCCGAGGACGACCGCGACCGGCTGATCATCATCCTGGCCGGCTACGAGAAGGAGATGGAGGGGTTCCTGTCCTCCAACCCCGGCCTGTCGAGCCGTTTCTCCAGCCGGGTCCGCTTTCCCAGCTACGGTCCTGACGAACTGCTGGAGATCACCGAGTTGCTGCAGCGGCGGCGCGGCGACCGGATGGCCGGGGGCGCCGGGCCCGCGCTGCTCGCCAGATTCGAGGACGTGCACCGCCGCGCGCTCGTGGACGAGCTGGGCAACGCGCGGTTCGTCCGCAGCCTGGTGGAGGCGGTGGCCCAGGCCCGCGACGTGCGGGTGGTGGGCGCGGGTGGCTCGCCCACCACCGAGGACCTGGTGACCACCACCGTCCACGACGTCGCCAAGGCGTTCGACGAGCTCACCGTCCGCTACCGGCGCTACCAGGCCATGCCCACCCTGAAGGAGGCGCTGGCCGACCTGGACCGGATGGCCGGTCTGGAGCCGGTCAAGCGGCAGGTGCACGCGGTCACCGCGCAGCTCAGGGTGGCCAGGATGCGGCAGGAGCGCGGCTTGCCGACCCCGCCGCAGATGCGGCACTTCGTCTTCACCGGGCCGCCGGGTACCGGGAAGACCACCGTGGCCCGCATTCTCGGCCGCATCTTCGCCGCGCTGGGCCTGCTCGCCCAGCCCGACGTGGTGGAGGCGCAGCGGGCCGACCTGGTCGGCCAGCACCTCGGGGCCACCGCGATCAAGACGAACGAGCTGGTGGACCGGGCGCTGGGCGGGGTGCTGTTCATCGACGAGGCGTACGGCCTGGTCAACTCCGGTTACACCGGCGGTGACGCCTTCGGCACCGAGGCGGTGCAGACGCTGCTGAAGCGGGCCGAGGACGACCGCGACCGTCTGGTGATCATTCTGGCCGGATACGAGCGGGAGATGGACGGGTTCCTGTCGACCAACCCCGGTCTGGCCAGCAGGTTCAGTCAGCGCGTGCACTTCCCCTCCTACTCGCCGGGCGAGCTCACCGAGATCGCCGGGTTGCTCGCCGAGGGCTCGGGCGACCGGTTCGACGAGGCCGCCTGCCGCGACCTGGCCGAGGTCTTCACCTGGGTCTGCGACGACGGCCTGATCGACGGCCTCGGCAACGGCCGGTTCGCCCGCTCGCTGTTCGAACGCGCCGCGATGCGCAGGGACGTGCGCCTGGCGGCCCTGGGCGGCACCGCCAGCTCCGCGGATCTGACCACGATCACCAGCGCGGACCTGCGCGCCGCCGTGGACGAGCTCGCCGAGCGCTGACCTGCGACTTCACCCTTCCCCGCTCGCGGGGGTAGCGTGGTAAACACCGCCCTTGACTGAGATCGAACCCCCGATTGAGCACTCCCAGTAGTTGACTGGCCGCATGATGTAGCAGGATGGCCACCGACAGCGGGAGGATGGCGAAGGGGGGCATGATGGCGGGATTCCTGCTCCGCAGGCTGCTCAACTACCTGGTGCTGATCGTCGTCGCCACGAGCCTGGCCTACATGCTGGCGGCCTTCGCGCTCAACCCCCGGTCGAACTACGAGGGCCGTAACCCGCCCATCCCGCCGGCGGTCGTCGACGCGCGTCTCACAGAACTGAACCTCAACGACCGGACCCCGCTGCCGGAGCGTTACCTCACCTGGGCGGGCGACGTCGTCCACGGTGACTTCGGTAAGACGGTGGCCGGCGGTTCGGTCGGCGAGGACCTCGGACGGCGGATCGGCGTCACCCTGCGCCTGATCACCGCCGGGCTGCTCCTCGGCAGCCTGACCGGCGTGCTCGTCGGCGCCTGCGCGGCGGTCAAGCAGTACGGCCTGTTCGACCGGTTGTCGACCGGAGCCTCCTTCGCGGTCCTCGCGGTCCCCACGGTCGTGCTGGCCAACATCGTGATCATCGGCGCGGTCTCGTTCAACGACCTGGTCGGCGCCCAGGTCTTCCTGGTCAGCGGTGAGGCGACCCCCGGGCTTGAGGGCGGATTCCTCACCCATCTGGTGGACCGGCTCCAGCATCTGATCCTGCCCACGCTCTCCCTCTCCCTCGCGCTGATCGCCGTTTACAGCCGCTACCAGCGCAACATGATGCTCGACGTGCTGGGCGCCGACTTCGTCCGCACGGCCATGGCCAAGGGGCTGCGCCGCCGTACCGCGCTGGCCAGGCACGCGCTGCGCACCGCGCTGATCCCGGCGGTCACCTACTTCGCCTTCACCTTCGGCGCGCTGCTGGTCGGCACCACCTTCACCGAGAAGATCTTCGGCTGGCACGGCATGGGCGAGTGGCTGGTGGACTCCATCTCCACCAACGACGTCAACACCGTCGCCGCGATCAGCTGCTTCGCGGCCTTCGCGGTGCTGGTGGCGTCGCTCGTCTCCGACGTGCTTCACGCCGTCCTCGACCCTCGCGTCCGGGTGGGGTGAGGGCGAGGATGACGATCGCCGACGAGGAGCTCGCCGAGCAGCGGGCCGACATCGACAGGATCACGGCGCCCTCCAGGCTCCGGGTGGTCGCGGGGCGTTTCTTCGGTTCCCTCCAGGGGCGCGCCGGGTTCGCGCTCCTGGCGCTGATGTTCCTGCTGGCCTTCGCCGGGCCGTACCTCGGCGGGTGGACCTACACCGACAAGGACTTCACGGCCTTTCTCCAGCCGCCCTCGCGTGAGCACTGGTGGGGCACCCTGCAGACCGGCGCCGACGTCTACGCGGTCACGCTGCGCGGCATGCAGAAGTCGCTCATCGTCGGGCTGCTCGCCGCGGTGGTCGGCACCGCGCTGGCGGCCGTGGTCGGCGCCTTCGCCGGATACTTCACGGGCTGGGCCGACCGGGTGCTGACCTGGATCACCGACCTGCTGCTCGTGCTTCCTGCCTTCCTGATCCTGGCGATCATGTCGCCGCTCTTCGCCGAGGGGCAGTGGCCACTGTTCGTGCTTGTGCTGGCGCTGTTCCTCTGGATGGTCACCTCCAAGATCGTCCGGAGTATGACCGTCTCGATCAAGCAGCGGGAGTTCGTCCAGGCGGCCAGGTTCATGGGGGTGCCGCCGACGAGGATCATCTTCCGGCACGTCATCCCGAACATGTCCTCGCTGCTGGTCGTGGACGCCACGCTGAACGTCAGCGCCGCGATCCTCACCGAGACCTCCCTGTCCTATTTCGGATTCGGCATCCAGCCGCCCGACGTCTCGCTGGGCAGCCTCATCGCCGACGGCGCCAGGACGGCCGTCTACGCCCCGTGGACGTTCTGGTTCTGCGCCGGTCTGCTGATCGTCATCGTGCTCGCGGTGAACCTGGTCGGCGACTCCCTGCGCGACGCCTTCGACCCCACGGCGAGGAGGGGAGGGCGGTGAGTGAGCGCGATGGGCGCCCGGAGGGCGGACGGTCCCGCGACGGCCGGATCCTTCGCCCGGAGTATCTGGAACATCCCAAACAACCGGAACACCTCGATGATCTGGAACACCTCGGGCAGCCGGGGCGGGTGGAGAACCGCGAACGGGCCAAACGCCCGGAATGTCTGGAAAGTCGAGAAGGCCCGGAGGGGATGGAACGCCAGGGGCGGGCGGGGCGGGAGGAACCGGCCGAGCCCGTTCTCCAGGTGGCCGACCTCAACGTGACCTTCGGCTCCGGTGCCGGCGCGGTGCGCGCCGTACGGGGGCTGAGCTACCAGGTCCGTCCGGGAGAGGTGCTCGGCATCGTCGGCGAGTCGGGATCCGGCAAGTCGGTCGCCGCGCTCGCCGTGATCGGCCTGCTCCCGCCGCATGCCCGCGTCACCGGTTCGGTGCGGCTGCTGGGCGGGGAGATCCTGGGGGCGAAGGAGAAGGCGCTCACAGCCTTCCGGGGCAAGACCATCTCGATGGTCTTCCAGGACCCGCTCTCCGCTCTCACCCCGGTCTACTGGGTGGGCGACCAGATCGCCGAGGCCGTGCGCGTCCATCAGAGGGTCACCGGGGAGCAGGCCGCGCGGAGGGCCGTCGAGCTGCTCGACCTGGTCGGCATCCCCAACGCCGCACAGCGGGCCAGGGCGTTCCCGCACGAGTTCTCCGGGGGCATGCGGCAGCGCGTGATGATCGCCATGGCGATCGCCAACGACCCCGATGTGATCATCTGTGACGAGCCGACCACCGCGCTCGACGTCACCGTCCAGGCTCAGGTGCTGGAGGTGCTGAAAAGGGCACAGCGGGAGACCCGTGCGGCGATCGTCATGATCACCCATGACCTGGGGGTGGTGGCCGGGTTCGCCGACCGGGTCCTGGTCATGTACGCCGGGCGGGCCGTCGAGGTCGGGCCGGTGGACGAGGTGTACTACCGCACGCGCATGCCGTACACCATGGGCCTGCTCGGCTCCATCCCCCGGCTGGACCTGGGGGGCGGGCAGCCGCTGGTCCCCATCGCCGGGAGCCCGCCCTCTCCCGCGGCGCTGCCGCCCGGCTGCCCGTTCGAGCCGCGTTGCCCGCTGGCCGTCCCGGTCTGCGCCGAGGAGGAGCCCGAAGCGGTCGCGGTGGGCTCACCGGACCACCTGGCCGCGTGCGTGCGCGCGGGAGAGATCGAGGCCGAGGGCCGGTCACCCGCCCAGGTCCACCTGATGGGGGCCGGTGGTCGCGTGGCCGGGCCCGTGACCTCTCACCGGACGCCGGTACGGCCGCCGCGCGCCGGTCGCGAGGTGGTCCTGGCGGTCAAGGACCTCGTCAAGCACCATCCGCTGACGAAGGGGACGATCCTTCGGCGGAGGGTCGGCACGGTCCACGCGGTGGACGGCATCAGCTTCGACATCCGCGAGGGGGAGACGCTCGGCCTGGTCGGCGAGTCGGGATGCGGCAAGACGACCGCGCTGATGGAGATCCTGGAGCTGGCCAGGCCGCAGCGGGGCACGATCGCGGTGCTGGGGCGCGACACCTCGACGCTGGGAGCCCGCGAGCGGACGGCGATCCGGCGGGAGATGCAGGTCGTCTTCCAGGATCCGGTGGCCTCCCTCGATCCGAGGATGACCGTCTACGACATCCTCGCCGAGCCGCTGCGTACACACGGGACCAGGGATCCAGGACCGAGGATCCGGGAGCTGCTCCGCCTGGTCGGGCTGGATCCCGGCCACGCGGCCCGCTATCCGCAGGACTTCTCCGGCGGCCAGCGCCAGCGGATCGGCATCGCCCGCGCGCTCGCCCTGGAGCCCCGGCTGATCGTGCTCGACGAGCCGGTCTCGGCGCTCGACGTCTCGATCCGGGCGGGGGTGATCAACCTGCTGGAGGAGCTGAAGGGCCGGTTGGGCCTGTCCTACCTGTTCGTGGCGCACGACCTGGCCGTGGTCCGGCACATCGCCGACCGGGTGGCGGTCATGTATCTCGGGAGGATCGCCGAGATAGGCCGGGTCGACCTGGTCTACGGCGCCCCGATGCATCCCTACACCCAGGCGCTGCTGTCGGCCGTCCCGCTGCCCGACCCGGAGAAGGAAAGGTCCAGAAGGCGCATCCTGCTCGAAGGCGACCTGCCCAGCCCGGCCGACCCCCCCTCCGGCTGCCGCTTCCGCACCCGCTGTCCCACGTTCAAGACCCTCGACGAGACCGGCCGGAGCCGATGCGTGAACGAGGAGCCCCAGGTCCGGCCGTTCGGGGAGGACCACGGTGCCTCCTGTCACTTCGCCGAGAAGCTCGAAGTCGTATAACCCTGGAGGAACTGTGATATCAATCCGGCGCGTGGGCGCGTTCGCCGCGGCGCTGACCGTGACCGGCTCGCTGGCCCTGGCCGGCTGTGGAGGCCAGGGCGGGGGCGGGGCGGGGGAGTCGCGCGGTGAGGGGGACGAGTCGCCGTCCACCTCGACCTCGGCGGTCAGGGCGTACGACATCAACCCGGTGCCGAGGGACAAGGTCAAGGACGGCGGCCTGCTGCGCTGGGGACTCAACGAGTATCCGGCCAACTGGAACCTCAACCACGTCGACGGCAACATGGCGATGGTCAAGAAGGTCGTCGACGCGCTCATGCCCTCGGCCTTCCGCTCCAACGAGAAGGGTGAGATCTCGGCGAACACCGACTATCTGCTGGCCGGGAAGATCACCGAGAGCGAGCCCAAGCAGGTCGTCACGTTGACGCTCAACCCCAAGGCCGGATGGTCCGACGGGACGCCGATCACCTGGGAGGACTACCGGGCCCAGTGGCAGGCGATGAACGGCCGGAACGGCGACTACCGCGTCGCCGGCACCACCGGTTACCAGGACATCGAGAGCGTGGTCAGGGGCAGGGACGACCACGAGGCCGTCATCACCTTCGCCAAGCCCTTCGGCGACTGGCAGTCACTCTTCGACCCGCTCTACCCTAAAAGCACCAACGCCACCTCGGAGGCGTTCAACAACGGCTGGCTGAACCGGATCCCGGTCACCGCGGGCCCGTTCAAGTTCGTCTCGTTCGACGAGACGGCCAAGACCGTCACCCTCGCCAGGGACCAGCGCTGGTGGGGGGAGAAGGCCAAGCTGGACCAGATCATCTACCGGGCGCTGGAGAGCGACGCGCTGGTCGGAGCCTTCAGCAACGGAGAGCTGGACACCTTCGACGTGGGCCCGTCCGCTCCTGACTACGCGCGGGCCAAGAGCAGCAAGGGCGCGATCATACGGCAGGCGGCCGGACCCGACTTCCGGCACATCACCCTGAACGGCGAGAGCGGGCAGCTCTCCGACGTCAACGTCCGCCGGGCCGTCGCGATGGGCATCAACCGTCAGGCCATCGCCCAGTCCGACCTGCAGGGCCTCGACTGGCCGATCGTCCTGCTCAGCAACCACTTCTTCATGAACACCCAGGACGGCTACCAGGACAACGCCGGTGAGGTCGGCGCCTACAACCCGGCAAAGGCCGGGCAACTGCTGGACGCCGCGGGCTGGCGGCTCTCGGGGCAGACCCGGATGAAGGACGGCAGGGAGCTGAACCTGCGCTTCGTCATGCCCTCGGGCCTGCAGCTCACCAAGTCCGAGGCCGAGATCACCCAGAGCATGCTGGCCCAGATCGGTGTCAAGATCACTCTTCAGGCGGTGCCCAGCGACGACTACTTCACCAAGTACATCATCCCCGGCAACTACGACATCACCGCGTTCGCCTACGTGGGCACGCCCTTCCCCGTCTCCAGCGGCTACGGCCAGTACGCCAACGCCACCAGGGACACCAAGGGCCGGCCGCAGTGGAACGCCAACCTCGGCCGCATCGGCTCCCCGCAGATCAACGCCGCCATGGACAAGGCGACCGCCGACCTCGACGGCGCCCAGGCCATCGCCGACACCAACGCCGCCGACCGGCTGATCTGGGAGGCGGTGAACGTGGTGACCCTCTACCAGCGCCCGCAGAACGTCGCGGTCAAGAAGACCATCGCCAATTACGGGGCCCGGGGTTTCTACGACCTGAGATACCAGGACATCGGCTTCACCAAATAGGGTCGGCCGGATCCACGCCGGCCGAGCCGCCGCCGGCGACTCGGAGATCGGTAGGCGCGGCCGGAGTGCCAAACCTCCGTTGTCCCGACATCGAATTTTTTGATTGAGACGCATGGGCTTTTGATGATCGACTTATCGGGGCGTGATTAACGCATGGCCGGAGGTGACTGTTCCCGCGATTGTTCATCTCCTTTATCCGATCACAGGTGATGGAGAGGGGAGGCAATGGCGTTCAACGATGCCGGATCGCTAAGCGGGTCGCAGGCCGTCTGCCGGAGGTGCGCTTTTTGAACAGGGAAGGCCCCTGGTGGACGCCGATCTTCCAAGATCGAGCATCACCAGGGGCCTCCGTGCTGTCCTGTACGGCTAAGCCCGCCGAAACCCGCGGCGAGCGCCCGAGGTCAGGGGCCGTCGTCTTCCTCTTCGTATGCCGTGATCGGTCCGCCCGACTCGCGCACCCGCACCGGGATGCCACGGAGCCGCCGTGGAAGGACCCCCGGGCCCGGTGCCACGGTGACCCAGACATCTATGGTCGGCTCACCGTCGCTCTCTCCCCGCCCGACCGCGACGACTTCGGGAACCTGGTCGATCCAGTGAGTGGCGTCGTTGAGCGCGGCGTCCACGTCGCCGGTTTTCTCGGTCATGTTTCGGAGACTATTCGGTTACGCGGATTCCGAGCAGCTGCTGTACCAGCGTGATCGGGTTGATGACCGTTACGGCGGTGGACCCGGCGAAAAGCAGTCCGACCGCGCGCTCTTCGAGGTCGGATATGAGACTGCCGGAGTCACCGGGGGCCGACATGTTGGTGGTGAGAATCTGGCGCGCGAATCGAGCGACCCGGCCGTTTCCGTAGTTCACGTCGATGGTCGCGTTGATGTTCTGCACCGTGCCGGTGGTGTAGTTCGTGGTGCGGCCGCACTTCTGAACGACGAGGCCGAGGGTGGGCGCCGGGAGCAGTCCTCTGAGGGGCCCGACCCAGTAGATCTCCCGGTTGAGGTCCTCGAACTTGCCCTCGGCCACCGCGGCATCCACATAGTTGAGCGGCGCCGGCTGGTTGGGGTGCATGAACTGGATCGGCACGAAGCGGCTGAGCCGGGCGATGACGTCGGTGGGGTAGGTTCCGCCGTCCGCCGGCCCGGGCTGCAGGATCGGGTCGCCGATGGCCGCGGCGTTGGAGTTCGCGAGAACATGGTTGTTGCTCAGGATGTAGTAGCGCTGGGGCACGCCGGGGAAGGCCGACGCGTCGTAGGCGCAGGTGCTCAGGGTTCCGGCCGTGATCTGGAAGTGCCCGACGCTGACGCCGCCGTAGGCGGGCCTGACCCGTTTCGTCAGTTTGAAGGGCCCGACGTTCTCCAGCGCCGCCAGCGACCTGTCATCGATCCGCACGGTGTGGGCGGAGCCGTTCTGGCCGACGATCGCGCCCAGGTCGCTGACGGTCATGAAAGACCCCGGCGGCTGAGTCGAGGTGGCCCCCGGCATCAGATAGGAGGTGACCGGCTGTCCGCCGCCGACGGTGAGCGGGGCTCCGGCCTGGATGACCCCCACCTCCTGAACGTCGGTGGGCGTCGTTCCGATTTTCGACGGAATCAGATCGTCCTGGGACAGCATGTCCTTGGGAAGCTTGGAGTCCACCAGGACGGTGATCGCCTTCTCGCCGGTGTCCTGATCGCGGGTCCGCTTGTTTCCGAGCGCGACACCCACGACGTTCCGTCTGGACAGCAGCTGCTCCTCCTCACGGCTCTGGATTTTGGCCAGGTCCATGTACTCCTTGGAAATAAGTTTTTCTGATTGCATGTCGATCCCTCCGGTAAAAGAAAAGGAGTCCCGTGAGAAAGGGAAAATGGATGCCTGTCCCCTTCGAGGGGATACCGGACATCCCTTGTGGCGCGGGCTTCCCGCCGCGACACAGGTTTGCTAATTCCCTGCGATACCCGTTTCCATTCCGGAGAATGTGAGGATTTGACGATTATGTACAACGACGAACGTGGCCGTGAGCCTGTCTGTACCGGGTCTTCGCGTTCGGTCGGGGTTGTGTTCGCCGCTGATTCGGCGCGGAGTGTCTCAGGTGGTCACATGCGGAAGCGGACGGGGTCACCGGGGCGGAGCTGGGCGGCCACGGGGAGGCAGGCCGAGGTGAGGACGGCGACGACCGGATAGCCGCCCGTCGGCGGATGATCGGCCAGAAACACGATCGGCTGCCCGTCCGGCGGTACCTGAACGGCCCCGGCCACCATGCCCTCGCTGGGCGGCTCCCCGGTTCGGGCCCGTTTCAGAGGGGCGCCCAGCAGCCGCACGCCGACCCGGTTGCTGTCCTGGCTCACCCGGTACGGCCCCGAGCACAGAGTGGCCGGCGCGCCGGGGACGAACCAGTCGTCACGCGGCCCCCGCAGGACGCGCAGGACAGCCGGCGGTCCCGCAGGCGGCGGTGCCGCGTCCACCGTGATGGGCGGCAGCGCACCGGTCGGTCCCACCGGCAGCAGGGTCCCCGCGCGCAGCGGGGGAGGGCCGAGGCCGCAGAGCGAGTCGGTCGAGCGGCTGCCGAGTGTGGGCGGCACGTCGAGGCCGCCGCGCACCGCGACATAGGTCCGCAGCCCCGAGCCGGGGGCGGCCACCCACAGCTCGCCGCCCGAGGGGATCCAGAACGGCGCGTCCATCCCCTGCTGAACCGTCCGGCCGGGCAGGAGCAGCTCCAGGGGGCAGGGCGCTCCGGTGACGGCCGTCCAGGCGCCGGTGCGGAGGCGCAGCCGGGCACCGCCGAAGGTCAGCTCGATCGCGGCGGCGCCCTCGGGGTTGCCGACCAGCCGGTTGGCCAGTCGCAGGCTCGGCGCGTCGGCGGCACCCGAGCGGGGCACGCCCAGATGGCCGTAGCCGGGGCGGCCGAGATCCTGCACGGTGGCGTACGGCCCCGGCGCGATGACCTCGATCATGGGGCGGTGACCGCCTCGAACCGCACCCGCGTGCCCGGCGTGAGCAGTGCGGGCGGGTCGGCGTCCACGTCCCACACCGTCAGGGGGGAGCGGCCGAGCACCCGCCAGCCGCCGGGCGAGGCCGAGGGGTAGACCGCCGAGTAGGGGCCCGCGACCGCCACGGCCCCCGCGGGGACCGAGGTCCGGGGCGTGGCCAGCCTGGGCACGTGCAGCGCCGGGTCCAGCCCGATGAGGTAGGCGAACCCCGGAGCGAACCCCAGCCAGCCCGCCACGAGCTCCCGTCCGGTGTGCCGCTCCACCACCTCCGCCGCGGACAGGCCGCTCAGGGCGGCCACGTCGCCGAGGTCGGCGCCGTCGTAGACCACCGGGACCGTCACGGCCCCGCCGGGGGGAGGGGGGCCTGGGACGCCGGGGGCGCGCGCCGTTTCCAGCAGGGCGGACAGGAGCGCTCCGAGCGGGGACGGATCGGTGCCCGGCGCGGTGACCAGGACGGTCTCGGGGCCGGGCACGATCTCCACCACACCGGCCGGGCGGCGGGCCCGCAGCAGGGCGTCGAGCCGGTGGGAGACCTCCAGCGATCCGGTCTCCACCAGCAGCGCGTGCTCCCCGACCCGGCGGATCATCGCACGGCCCCGGCCAGGGGACGCCCGGGCCTCACGGGAGGGTCTTCGGCCGTGTCCCGGCTGCCGGGGCTCATGTGAAGGCCCGGAGGGTCACCCCGGCGGCGATCAGGCCGTCACGGACGGCCCGCGCCAGCAGCACGGCGTCCGGGGTGTCGCCGTGCACGCAGATCGAGCGCGCGTCCACCGCGACCTGGGAGCCGTCCACCGCGGTCACCGTCCGGGCGGTCGCCATGCGCACGGCCCGGGCCGCGACCTCGCCCGGGTCGTGCAGCACGGCGCCCGGGGAACGGCGGGGGACCAGCGTGCCCGCGGGGGTGTAGGCGCGGTCGGCGAAGCACTCGGCGACGGTGGCGAGCTTTTCACGGGCGGCGATCGCGTGGACGGCCGAACCGGGCAAGCCGAGCAGCGGCAGGCTCCGGTCGTAGTCGGCCACAGCCACCACGACCGCCTCGGCCTGCTCCGGGTCGCGGTTGATCCGGTTGTAGAGCGCGCCGTGCGGTTTGACGTAGGAGACCCGGCCACCCATCGCGCGGGCGATCCCGTCCACCGCGGCCAACTGGTAGAGCACCTCGGCGCGGAGCTCCTCCGGGTCCACCTCCATCTCGCGGCGGCCGAACCCGGCCAGGTCCCGATAGGACACCTGGGCGCCGATCATCACGCCCCGGTCCACCGCGGCCGCGCAGGTGCGGCGGATGGTCAGCGGGTCGCCGGCGTGGAACCCGCAGGCGACGTTCGCGCTGGTCACCACGTCGAGCAGGGCCGTGTCGTCCCCCAGCCGCCAGATGCCGAAGCCCTCCCCCAGATCGGCGTTGAGATCGATCACCATGGCTCACTGCGCCGGAGGCTCGTCGGGAATGTCGGCGATGTCGTCGAGGGCGATGGCCAGTTCCTCGGGGTCGTCACCGATCCGCTCGGCGATCTCGATCAGCACGTGCAGCACGTCGTGCCGGTCGTGGCCGAGGTCCAGCAGCCGCTGGACGGCCTCCCACAGCTGTGGGGGGTCGCCCTCCCAGAGCCGCCCGGCGATCTCCTCGTGCCAGGCGATGTGCTCGTCGTAGTCGGGTCTGGTCAGCTCTTCGGCGTGGTCGATCCCCAGCAGGATGCGGCGGTCGGCCTCGTCGGCGGGGTTGAGCAGGTCGAGTTTGATCTCGCCGTGCACCCCCTGCAGGAACGGGAACGCGAACACCCGCCTGGCCAGCGCCGACAGGTCGCCGTCCGGCAGCAGCCGCTTCAGCAGGTCGCGGTCGAGGCCGAAGGTGGTCGGGTCGCGGTACGCCTCGGCGAACTTGGCGGTCGCCTCCCAGATCCCGTCCAGCGTGGCGCGCAGTCCCTCCTCGGCGAGCCCGCTCCGGCGCGCGGCGAAACGCGCCCAGGCCCCCAGCACGTACGGCACGGCCTCCTGCTCGGCAGGGCTGAGCATCACCTTGCGCGGCAGCCAGTCGAGCAGGAAGGTCTGACACTTCGTCGGGCTCACCCGCAGCGGGCGGCCGAAGTCCTGGTCGCAGCCGTAGTCGATGATGTGGTCGGCGCACCGCGAGGCCGACGAGGGGTCCGACAGGTGCTCGGCCGCGTCCGAGGAGAGGAACTCCGCGGCCAGCATCGCCCGGCGGTCGCGGCTGTAGGGTGCCTCGCTGTACAGCGGGGCCGGGCGCTTGCGGCCGGGCGGCAGGGCCTTGATCCGGGAGCGGGCGAAGGCGTGGTAGGCGCTGTAGCTGTCGCTGACCGGCGCGGTCGTCCTGCGGTCGCCGTACTCGGTGGTGGCCTTCATGGCCGATTCGAGCAGCGCCCTGGCCTGTTGCGGCTCGATCTCCTCGAACCTGAGCATCGGGGTGGCCCCCGCCTCCGCCCTGGCCTGGTCAAGAAGTTTGTCCACCTGGGAGGAGACCCAGGTGTCGCGGGCGATGCCCCGCATGTTGTAGTCCACGATCATGACCAGCGCGTGGCGGTCCTCGTTGTTGTCCGCGCCCCGGTAGCCGAAGGTGCACACCACGGTGTCCTGGTCGCCGTAGGCGTCGCGGGAGACGAAGCAGCCGGTCGGTTTGACGACGCCCAGCCGGTCGGCCCAGCGGGGTCTGGCCACGTCCCGCTCGATGAGCGCCAGCGCCGCGCCCTCGGCCTTGGCGGCCTGGCGGGCGGTGCCGAGGTAGGCGAGCGCGATCAGCAGCGTCAGCGCGGCGGGGGAGCCGGCCTTGGCCGCGTAGTCGACCAGCCCCTCCCCGAGGACCTGCTCGGCGTCCCCGCCCCGCAACCGCCGCCCCCACCATGCCCCGACCATGTCGGAGACCATGAGCTCGGCGTCCAGCGGGCTGCGCACGGCCAGCAGCTCGCGGGAGGCGAGCAGCATCTCGGCGAACACCTCGTCCGGAGAGTGGCTCTCTCGTGGGTCTCGACGGTGCCGCCGGTTCAAGCGGCCTCCCTCGTCGGCCCCGCCGGGCCGGTGTCGCGCTGACTGGCTCGCCCGCCTTGCTCGCTCACGTTCCAACCTTCTCGCATTCCCCGGCCGAACGGTGCGTGGGACACGGCCTGGTGATCTCGATGTTACCGGGGACTCCGCCGTGGCGGCGCGGAGTTGACGAGGGGGAGCGGACGCTCCCCGCGGCACGTTCGATCACCTCGGCCGTCGCCCCGGCCCCAGGCGCTCCGCGCGGGTCCACGCGTCGCTCACGCACCGGCCCGCGGCGGGTGGGGGGACGGTGCGGAACCCGGCGGGCGGCGGGGTGTCCACCCGGGGGTGGGACGCCGGCGGGCCGGAGCCGGGGCGGGTGGCGAGAGCGGGCATGGATGTCGCATTCCTCCGGGTTTCCGGGAGGTGAGCCCCGGACGGACGGCGGGAACGTGCGTCCCCATTCCACAACGTGTGGCGCGGCTGTCAACCCTCGGGTACGGCGGGGCGGCCGCCACTGTGGGTGAGATGCGAGGTCAGCGCCCATCTTGACTGGATATGTCGACCAGACAGTAAACAGGTGTCCTTGAAGGGGAAGCCAAATCGGGAATGAGTCAGTAGCCTGATCTTTCTTGGGACGCTCGCGGAGATGAGGTGGGCAGTTGTCGGGACGGTCCGGCTTGATCCTGCTAGGGTCCTGGCCGCAAACGTTTGACGGTGCCGGTGGTGGTCGCGCCGGTGTTTCGGGAGGGCGCCGGCGACGCCCGGCCCCGGCCGGCGAGGGCCGGCGGGGGCGAGGACGGCGCGCGGCGCGTGGGACGGCCCGGAACCGGACCGCGGCGCGGTTGCCGGCGCGCGCCCCGGAAGAGGGCGGACGCGGTGGGGGACGGTGCCACCACCCGGCTCCGGCGCGACGCCGGTCGGGCGACGCCCGTGCCGGGGGACCGGCGCGTTAGCGTGGAGATCCCGGTTCCCGGACCGGGGAGGTTCGCGGGATGTACCGACCGCATCACGGGCGGGGCTTCCGTCCACACGTGCCCATCGCCGATGATGTACTGCAGGATCCGGCCCCCCGGAGCTGCGCTACGCCAATTCGCAAGTTTGGAGATGTGCCTCGTGGGAGACCCTGGCACACGACGGAGGTGCCGACCATGAGCGCCGAAACCTCCGTGCCCCGTCCCCGGAAGTCGGGTGCGGACATCTCGGACTCCGGCCTGTTGCAGGGCCTGCTGTCACAGTCGCCGTTCGCCTTCGCGTTCCTCGGTCCCGACGGCCGCTTCCAGCGGGTCGACGAGGTCTTCGCCGCCGTGGTCGATCTCCCCGCCGAGCGCCTGGTCGGCCGGGCCGCGGCCGAGGTGCTCCCCGCCGACCTCACCGCGATCGTGGCGGGCGCGGTCCGCGGCATCGCCGAGGGGACCCAGGTCGAGGGAGACCAGCGGATCCGGGTGCGCACGGCCGAGGGGGAGACCCACCACTGGTCGCTGACCTTCTCCCCGATCCACGACGACGAGGGCGCGCTGCACGCGATCTGCCTGGTCGGTGTGGACATCACCCAGAGCAGGCAGGTCGAGGAGGACCTGCGGCGCAGCGAGGAGCGTTACCGCTCGCTGGTCGAGGCCCAGTCCCAGCTGGTGTGGATCACCGCCCCCACCGGGACGGTCGAGGAGGACGCGCCGCAGTGGCGTGCCATCACCGGCCAGGGGCTGGAGGACTACCTCGCCCGCGGCTGGCTGGACGCCGTCCACCCCGACGACCGCCGGCACACCGAGGAGGCCTGGCGCGAGGCGCTCCGCGGCCGGATCATGTTCGAGTGGAGCTACCGGGTCCGCACCAGGGCCAGCGGCTACCGTCACTTCGAGGTGCGCGCCGTCCCGATCATCCGGCACGGCAGGGTGGTCGAGTGGGTGGGAGCCAACACCGACGTCACCCCGCAGCGCGAGGCCGAGGAGATGCGGGGCAGGCTCACCGACCAGCTCGGCGCCGCCGCCCTGCGCACGGCGCGGTTGCAGGGCGCCACGGCCATGCTCGCCGAGGCGTTGACCGTCGAGCAGGTCGTCCAGGTCATCATCGACGTGGGCCGCACCGCGCTGGCGGCCGACCGCTCGGCCGTGGCCCTGCTCGACGTCGAGCGGGCCGCGCTGAAGCTGATCAACAGCGGTGGCATCCCGGATGTCCCCGGGGCGCCGGGCGAGGAGATCCCGCTGTCGCACTCCAGCGTGATGACCATGGCGGTCAACAGCCGCCGCCCGGTCTTCGCCGAGTCGCCGGAGAGCCTGCGCTCCCAGCTCGTGGAGGCCGGCGGCGACGACGAGAGCGTCACCGGCTTCATCGCCCACAGCGATGAGCGGGCCTGGGTGGGCCTGCCGTTGCTGGCCGCGGGCCGTGCGCTCGGCGCGCTGCGCTTCTCCTTCACCCGCCCGCAGAAGATCTCCCAGGAGGACGGCGTCTTCCTGGAGGCGCTCGCCGGGCAGTGCGCCCTCGCCGTCGAGCGGGCCACCCTCTTCGAGCGTGAGCACCGCACCGCGGAGACGCTCCAGCGCAGCCTGCTGCCCGATCGCCTGCCGGTGGTGCGCGGTCTGGTGCTGGCGCAGCGCTTCCGCTCCGGCAGCCGCCACGTGCAGGTCGGCGGCGACTGGTACGACGCGTTCGTGCTGCAGGACGGCCGGGTCGCGGCGGTGGTCGGTGACGTCATGGGCAAGGGCGTCAAGGCGGCGGCGGGCATGGGCCGCATCCGCAACGCCATGCGGGCCCTGGCGCTGACCAACCCGCCGCCCGCCGCGGTTCTCACCGGCCTGGACCGGGTCTTCGAGGCGACAGAGGAGGAGGAACAGGTCACCACCCTGGCCTACATGGTCGTGGAGCCCGGCACCGGGGAGGGCACGCTGGCGCTGGCCGGTCATCCGCCGCCCCTGCTGGTCTCCCCTCAGGGGGTGCCGCTGCTCTGTGACGGCGAGCCGGGTACCCCGCTCGGCTGGCCCACGAGCCGCAGGCAGTTCCGGTTCTGCGTCCCGCCCGGGCACACCGCCGTCCTGTATTCGGATGGTCTGGTGGAGAATCGCAAACGTGGGCTGGATGCCGGTCTCGCGGATCTTTGCTCGGTTGTGACCGAAGCGCCGCCCGAAGTCGTAGGAAGTCCTCACATGTTGCTGGATTTCCTCGTTGACCGGATGCTGTCTGGGTATGAGCAGGATGATGATGTTACCGTGCTCGCAATTCATGTTCCCATGGCCACGAAGAGTGACTGAATGAAACAGTCATAACGGTTGCTTTCGGGTATCGGTGGCTCGCTTCCGTACGCACTACTCTCTTGGTCGGCCTAGGGTGGAGGGCAACCGCCAGGAGGCGGCCGTATGGACCACGGTGTCGTGCCACAATGCTGGACAGGTGCGTCGCGGTTCCGCGCAGCCTCGTTCATCACAACTAGAGGTATCCGCCCCTAGTGGGCACCTGGGTCCATTCTCGTCACGCTTTCCTTCGAGAGGTGTTCGTGTCGCCTGCAAGTTCGACTCGCTCGAAGCCATCCGAGCTGAACGAGCCCGTCATTCAGCAGCTGATGGAGCGGGGACGCTCGCAGGGGTTCCTTGAGTCCGAGGATGTCCGCAAGGCCGTCGAGGAAGCGGACATTCCGATGGCGCAGGTCGCTGGAATCCTGCGCAGCCTCAGCAAAGAGGGCATCACCGTACGACTTACCGCTGAGGACTCCGCAGCTCCCAAGAAGTCCCGGACTTCCGCCAAACGCCGTACCCCCGCCGCTCCCGCCCCGGTCAAGAAGACGAAGACCGCCGCGGCGGCCAAGGAGCAGCCGGAGACCGTGACCGCGGTCGTCAGCGGCTCCGAGCCCGCGCCCGCGGCCAAGAAGCCGGCGCCCCCGGCCAAGAAGGTCGCGCCGGCTGCCAAGAAGCCGGTTCCGGCCCCGCCGAAGAAGGCGGGGTCCTCCCCGGCCGCACCCGCGCCCAAGTCCGACCCGAAGCCGAAGCCGGCGGCCGGGGAGGACGACGAGGTCATCGACCTTGAGGACGTCGAGATCGAGGACTTCGATCTCGAAGTCGAGGTGGAGGTCGAAGTCGAGGCCGAGGCCGAGGTGGAGGTGGAGGCTGAAGTCGAGACCGAGACCGAGACCGAGGAGGAGCCCAAGGCCGAGGTCGTCGAGCAGAGCGAGGACGAGGTCCTCATCCTCTCCGACGACGACGACGACGCCCCCGTGCCGCAGGTCGCCGCGGCCGGTGCCACCGCCGACCCGGTCAAGGACTACCTCAAGCAGATCGGCAAGGTCCCCCTGCTCAACGCCGAGCAGGAGGTCGAGCTCGCCAAGCGCATCGAGGCGGGGCTGTTCGCCGAGGAGCAGCTGGGCACGGACGGAGACCGGTTGCCGGTCGACGTCCGCGCCGAGCTGGAGTGGATCGCCGAGGACGGCCGCCGTGCCAAGAACCACCTGCTGGAGGCCAACCTCCGCCTGGTGGTCTCGCTGGCCAAGCGCTACACCGGCCGGGGCATGCTCTTCCTGGACCTGATCCAGGAGGGCAATCTGGGCCTGATCCGCGCGGTCGAGAAGTTCGACTACACCAAGGGCTACAAGTTCTCCACCTACGCCACCTGGTGGATCCGGCAGGCGATCACCCGGGCCATGGCCGACCAGGCGCGGACCATCCGCATCCCGGTCCACATGGTCGAGGTGATCAACAAGCTGGCCCGTGTCCAGCGGCAGATGCTGCAGGACCTCGGCCGCGAGCCCACTCCCGAGGAGCTGGCCCGCGAGCTCGACATGACCCCCGAAAAGGTGGTCGAGGTCCAGAAGTACGGCCGTGAGCCCATCTCCCTGCACACCCCGCTGGGTGAGGAGGGGGACAGCGAGTTCGGCGATCTCATCGAGGACTCCGAGGCGATCGTCCCGGCCGACGCCGTCAGCTTCACGCTCCTGCAGGAGCAGCTCCACTCGGTCCTCGACACCCTGTCCGAGCGCGAGGCGGGTGTGGTCTCGATGAGGTTCGGCCTCACCGACGGCCAGCCCAAGACGCTGGACGAGATCGGCAAGGTGTACGGCGTGACGCGTGAGCGCATCCGGCAGATCGAGTCCAAGACCATGTCCAAACTGCGCCACCCGTCCCGGTCCCAGGTCCTGCGTGACTACCTCGACTGAGATCAGGTGACGAAGGGCTCACGCCAGGTGGCGTGAGCCCTTCGTCGCTCACCCGGCGGAGCGCGTCCCGGGCCCCGCCGGACCGCCGGGCGTCCACCGCGTGGACGCCCGCCAGGGTCCGGGGATCCCGTCAGACCATGACGTCGGCGGTCCACGACCGCCTGCCGGCCGGGGCCGGGCCCAGGGCGACGGTGTGACCGAGATCGTCCAGAACCTTGGCCAGCTCCTCCGGCGTCTGCGGGTCGACGTTCCCCACCAGCAGTGAGCGGGCGATCACGCCGCGGGTCGCCTTGGCCATGTGGCTGACGACCTTGCCGTCCTTGAGCACCCGTACCGCCACCGCCCGGCCGGCGGGCCGCCAGGCCGCCGCGTAGGCGCTCGAACGCAGGTCCACCACCAGGCCGGCACAGCTGTCCAGGGCCGGGGTGATCGATCGGCGCCAGTAGGCGGCCAGCCCGCCGAGCGGCGGCAGCCGTACTCCCATGGAGAGCCGGTACGGCGGCACCCTGTCGGTGATCCTCAGCACCCCCCAGAGCCCGGAGAAGATCAGGAGACTCCGCGCGGCCCGCGCGGCGGCCTCCGGAGGCAGTGAGGCCAGGCCGAGGTTGTCGTAGAGCACCCCGGTGTACAGCTCGGCGGCCGTCAGCGTGGGCGCGGTCCGCAGGTCCAGGTTTCTGCCGATCTCACCGAGCAGCCCCGGTGACAGGCCGAGGACGGCCTGCGCCTCGGGCCCCTCGCACAGGGTGGCGAGCGCGTCCAGGACGGCCTCCCGGGAAGCGTTCAGGGACCCAAAGGCCAGCCGGGACAGGTCGAGGGCGGGGCCGTCGCCCAGCGCGGCCTTCCCCTCCGACGGAGGCAGCAGAATCAGCACAGTCGTCGAGCCTAGCCAGGCGGCCGGGATGAGGCTGCCCGGAGCCGGTGAACACCGCGTGCCCCGCTCTCGGTGAATGTGGGAGCAGGGCGCGCGGCCGGGATATTTGATTATGGCCGGGGGCCGGCACCGGGAGGAGGTCACCTCTCGGACAGGCGAGTGCCGCGGTGCCGGGCCGATGTCGCCATCGGGCCCGCCGGCCCCTACCGTTCGTCTTTGTTCGCGGTCGAAGGGGTGTCGCTGAGGCGTGCCGACTCGTCCTGGATGTCGGCGCCCTTGTCTCTCAGCACGGTCACGTGCTGACGCCCGTGGTGGGCGCAGAACAGCAGCTCCCCACCTACGGGCAGGGTCGCGCGGATATAAGCCTGGGCACCGCACCGGTCACAGCGGTCCGTGGCCGTCAGCTGCTTGGCGGGGGCGAGAGTTCCAGTCACGTATCGCCTTTCAGGTCATCCCCTTGCGGAGGATCTGGCGTCAGTCACTTGAGACAACATCTAACCCGATACGGACGTTCCCAACCGACCCCCCGCTACGCCGAGAGCGGAAAGCCGCCGAAAGTGACGGTGATCACGTCTGGGGCAACGCGGCCGGCGTCCTGATGGCAAGCTTGTACGCGCCGCGGCGGGAAGAACGGTAAGCTGCGCACACGTGTTCGAGCAGAGTGGGAGTGGGTGTGACCGCAGTTAGCGCGGAGACGGGTTATACGGCGCGCCACCTGTCGGTGCTGGAGGGCCTTGAGGCTGTCCGCAAGCGCCCGGGCATGTACATCGGGTCCACCGACAGCCGTGGTCTCATGCACTGTCTCTGGGAGATCGTGGACAACGGGGTCGACGAGGCCCTGGCCGGCCACTGCACCCGCATCGAGGTCGAGCTTCACGCCGACAGTTCGATCGAGGTCCGCGACAACGGGCGAGGCATCCCGGTGGACGTCGAGCCCAAGAGCGGCCTGGCCGGAGTCGAGCTCGTCTACACCAAGCTGCACGCGGGCGGGAAGTTCGGCGGCGGCTCCTACGCCGCCTCGGGCGGCCTGCACGGGGTCGGCGCCTCCGTGGTCAACGCCCTCTCCTCCCGGCTGGACGTCGAGGTCGACCGGGGCGGCCGGATCCACGAGATCAGCTTCCGCAGGGGTGTGCCCGGTGTCTTCGACGGCGACGGGCCCACCGCCAGGTTCAAGAAGAAGTCCGGCCTGCGCGACGGCGGCCCGCTCGGCCGCCGCGTCACCGGCACCCGCGTCCGCTTCTGGGTGGACCACCAGATCTTCCTGCCCGAGGCCGAGGTCTCCCTCAGCGAGATCCACGTCCGTCTCCGCCAGACCGCCTTCCTGGTCCCCGGCCTGACCCTGGCCGTGCGCGACAGCCGTGGCGAGGAGGCCGTCGAGGAGGAGTTCCGCTTCGACGGCGGCATCTCGGAGTTCACCGAGTTCCTCGCCCGCGACGAGCCCGTCTGCGACGTCCTGCGCCTGCAGGGCGTCGGCCACTTCCACGAGACCGTGCCGGTCCTCGACGACCTGGGCCACATGACCTCCACCGAGGTCCAGCGCGAGCTCACCGTGGACGTCGCGCTCCGCTGGGGCAAGGGCTACGACAGCACCGTCCGGTCCTTCGTCAACGTGATCGCCACCCCCAAGGGCGGCACCCACGTCAACGGCTTCGAGCGGGCCCTGGTCCGCACGCTGAACGAGCAGCTGCGCGAGACCCGCCTGCTGAAGAACGGCGACGCCCCGGTCACCCGGGAGGACATCCTGGAGGGGCTCACCGCGGTGGTGACCGTCCGGGTGCCCGAGCCGCAGTTCGAGGGGCAGACCAAGGAGGTCCTCGGCACCTCGGCGGCGTCCCGGATCGTCGCCCACGTCGTCTCCCGCGACCTCAAGGAGATCTTCACCAACCCGCCCCGCGGTGCCAAGCAGCAGCTGCGCGCGGCGCTGGAGAAGATCGCCGCGGCGTCCAAGGCCCGCATCGCCGCCCGCGAGCACCGCGACAACCAGCGGCGCAAGACCGCCCTGGAGAACTCCGCGCTCCCCGCCAAGCTGGTCGACTGCCGCAGTGACGACGTCGACCGCAGCGAGCTGTTCATCGTCGAGGGCGACTCGGCGCTGGGCACCGCCCGTGCGGCCCGCGACTCGGAGTTCCAGGCGCTGCTGCCGATCCGGGGCAAGATCTTGAACGTGCAGAAGGCGTCCGTCGCCGACATGCTCAAGAACGCCGAGTGCGCCGCGATCATCCAGGTCATCGGCGCGGGCTCCGGCCGTTCCTTCGACATCGAGGCCGCCCGCTACGGCAAGGTCATCCTGATGGCCGACGCCGACGTCGACGGCGCGCACATCCGCTGCCTGCTGCTCACCCTGTTCCACCGCTACATGAAGCCGATGGTGGAGGCCGGCCGCGTCTTCGCCGCGGTCCCGCCGCTGCACCGGATCGAGGTCACCAACCCCGGGCGCGGACAGGGCAAGTACATCTACTGCTACTCCGACTCCGAGCTGCACCGCGTTCTGCGGGATCTGGAGCGCCGGGGCAAGCGCTGGAAGGACCCCGTGCAGCGCTACAAGGGGCTGGGCGAGATGGACGCCGACCAGTTGGCGGAGACCACCATGGAGCCCCGGCACAGGACTCTGCGCCGGGTCAGGATCGAGGACGTCGAGGCGGCCGAGAACATCTTCGCCCTTCTCATGGGCAGCGACGTTGCTCCCCGCAGGGAGTTCATCGTGAACAGCGCGGCCGAGGTCGACCGCGACCACATCGACGCCTGACCCGGTGTTCCGGCGCCGGTGAGCCCGCCGGCACGCGGCCGGGGCCTCACATCTCGACGGGCGTCAGCCTGCCGGTCCGCACGTCGTAGACGGCGCCGCCGACGGCCAGGTCCGACGGGAGGAACGGGCTGGTCCTGATGCGCGTCAGGTCGCGGCGGAGCGCGGAGTCCTGGTCGGGGACGGTGTGGAACTCCAGGCTCCGGGTGTCCACGCCGTTCCGGGCCGCGAGTCTGTGCACCTCGTCGTCGGTGATCTTCGCCATGCCGCAGTCGGTGTGCGGCATGACGAGCACCCGGTTCACACCGAGCAGGTAGACCGCGAGCACGAGCGTCCGCAGCACGTCCTCGGTCACCCGGGCACCCGCGTTGCGCAGGATCTTGGCGTCGCCGGGTCTGAGGCCGAACATGCCCAGCGGGTCGATCCGGGAGTCCATGCAGGTGACCACCGCCAGGCCACGAGCCGCCTTACCGGTCAGCTCGGAGTCGGTGAAGGTACTGGAGAACTCCTTGTTCGCGGCCAGCAGGTCGTCGAAGCGACTCACGTACACACCTTTTCGGTCAGTGGAATCAACAGATCAATGATGCTGCATGGCTGTTTGATGTGTGCTTCCGGGCTCCCCATCTCCCCGACTTGGGGAAGATCCCACACTTGATCCTCACCATGAGTGATGATGTGCTGACGTAAAGTGCGGACTTTGGAGAGGGCCATGAGCGGGATCGAATCCCTGGCCGAGTATCTGCGCGCCGAGGGCAGGCGCAAGCTGGACCGGGTGGAGGTTCGTGACGACGGCCGTAACGCCCGGTCGGCGCTGGCCCTGCTCGACGCGGCCGCCTACACCGCATCGCTGGGCGACGACGATCCGCTGGTGGGGGTCCTGGTGGACGCCGGCTGCTTCGGCCCGCACGGGTTCGGCGAGTTCCGGCCCGGCGAGCAGGTGGCCGGGCTCATCCGCTCCTGGGAGTCCGGAGAGCCCTGGCAGCTGCTGATGGCCATCCGGTTCGCCCTGCGGGGGTCGCTGACCTGAGGGCTCCACCCGCCCCGGGGGACGGCGCCGCCGCCCTCGCCGACTCCGGGCGGGCTCCGTCCGCGCCGGGCGGGGCCGGAAGACCGGGGACGTGAACTCCAGGGGACATGAGCCCCCGTAACGGTCCGAGAGCCCCGAGAGCCCCGAGAGGTCCGGGCTCACCGGGCGTCGCCCGGCCCGGGGCGGCGCGGGGTTCCGCGGGGCCTGGGGACTCTCGGGTGGAGCGGGGTCACCCTCTCCCGGGGGCAGGGGAGCCGTCGGGGGCGGCGGGGTCTTCGCCGAAGGCGCCACCGGAGCCCCCCGCATGGCCGCCTGTGCCCTCGGAGACGTCCTCGGAGGCGCCGAGGGCGCCGCCCACGGCCGCCACCGTGTGGGTGAGCCGGAGGCCGGACCCGTCGCGACGGCCCAGTTCCTCGGGGAGCGGGACCGGCTTGCCGACGGTGGAGACCGCGCGGGCCGGGGCGGGGCCCGCCCAGGCGAGCAGCAGCACGTCCTCGCCCTTGAGGAACCGCTGGACCCGGACGCCGCCGGTGGCGCGGCCCTTGACCGGATACTCGGCGTAGTCGGAGACCTTCGCGCCGCCGACCTGGGTGCCGGGCAGGGCGGTGGAGGATCCCGCGATCGTCACAACCCTGGACTCGTGTTCCGGGTCGACCGCGCCGAACCAGATCACGGACGCCCCGTCGTCCAGCCGTACGCCCGCCATGCCACCGGCCGGGCGGCCCTGCGGCCGGACGACGGAGGCCGGGTAGCGCAGCAGCTGGGCGTTGGAGGTGATGAAGGTGAGGTCGTGGTTCTCGGAGGTCAGCTCCACCGCCCCCACCACGCTGTCGCCGTCCTTGAGCCCGATGACCTCGAAGTCGTCGCGGTTGGCCGGGTAGTCGGGGACGACCCGCTTCACCACGCCCTGGGCGGTGCCCAGGGCCAGGCCGGGGCCTTCGGGATCGAGCGAGCCGACGCCCACCACCGTCTCGCCGAGGTTCAAGGTGACGTACTCGGACACCGGGTGCCCGCCGGACAGCGACGGCGGATTGGCCGAGGGGGGCAGCGTCGGCAGGTCGACCACCTGGATCCGGATCATCCGGCCCTGGTTGGTGACCATGCCCACCTCGCCCCTGACGGTGCTCCTCACCACCGAGACCAGCACGTCGTGGGCCGAACGGTCGCCCTCGCCCGCCAGGGGCGAGGCGTCGGTGGTGCGGGCCAGCAGGCCGGTCGAGGAGAACAGCACCAGGCACGGGTCGTCGGCGACCTCCAGCGGCGCGGAGGCGTTCCTGGTGACGCCTGAGGACTCCAGAAGCACCGTACGGCGAGGCGTGCCGAAGGTCTTGGAGATCTGGGCGAGCTCGTCGGAGACGACCTTGCGGAGCCTGTCCTCGGAGGACAGGATCGCGGTCAGTTCGGCGATCTCCTCCTGGAGGGTCCGCCTCTCCCCGTCGAGCTCCAGCTTGTCGAAGCGGGTCAGGCGGCGCAGCGGGGTGTCCAGGATGTAGTTGGCCTGGATCTGTGACAGCCGGAAGGTCTCCACCAGCCGCTCGCGGGCCTGGCTTGAGTCGTCCGATGAGCGGATGACCTGGATGACCTGGTCGATGTCGAGCAGGGCGATCAGCAGGCCCTCGACCAGGTGCAGGCGCTCCTCGCGCCTGCGCCTGCGGTGCAGCGACCGGCGGCGGATCACGTCGATGCGGTGGTCGACGTAGACCTTGAGCAGTTCGCGCAGGCCCAGGGTGCAGGGCTGGCCGTCGACCAGCGCCACGTTGTTGATGCCGAAGGTCTCCTCCATCGGCGTCAGCCGGTAGAGCTCCTCAAGCACGGCCTCGGGGATGAAACCGTTCTTGATCTCGATGACCAGGCGCAGGCCCCTGTGCCGGTCGCTGAGGTCCTTGAGGTCGGAGATGCCCTGGAGCCTCTTGGCGGTGACCAGCTCTCTGATCTTGGTGACCACCCGCTCGGGGCCGACGTTGAAGGGCAGCTCGGTGACGATGATGCCCTTGCGCCGGGGGCTGACCTGCTCCACCGCGCACCTGGCGCGCATCCGGAATGTGCCCCGGCCTCGGGCGTAGGCGTCGCGGATGCCGTCCAGGCCGATGATCGTGCCGCCGGTGGGCAGGTCGGGGCCCGGCACGAAGCGCATCAGGTCGTCGAGCGTGGCGTCCGGCTTCTTGATCAGGTGGCGGGCGGCCGCGATGACCTCGACGAGGTTGTGCGGCGCCATGTTGGTCGCCATCCCGACCGCGATCCCGGTGGCCCCGTTGACCAGAAGGTTCGGGAAGGCCGAAGGCATGACCGTGGGCTCGGTCTCCTGGCCGTCGTAGTTGGGCTTGAAGTCGACGGTGTCCTCGTCGATCGACTGGACCATCGACATGGCCGCGGCGGTCAGCCGGGCCTCGGTGTAGCGCATCGCGGCGGGCAGGTCGTCGGGGGAGCCGAAGTTGCCGTGCCCGTCGATCAGTGGCAGCCGCATCGAGAACGGCTGCGCCATACGGACCAGCGCGTCGTAGATGGCGGTGTCGCCGTGCGGGTGCAGTTTGCCCATCACGTCGCCGACGACTCGCGACGACTTCACGTGTCCCCGGTCGGGCCGCAGGCCCATCTCGCTCATCGAGTAGAGGATGCGGCGCTGGACCGGCTTGAGGCCGTCCCTGGCGTCGGGCAGCGCGCGCTGATAGATGACCGAATATGCGTATTCAAGATAGCTGGCACGCATTTCGGCGGAGACGTCGATATCGACGATCCGCTCCTCGAAGTCACCGTCAGCCGGGGGTGTGGTCGTCCGTCGAGCCATCTGATTTCCTGCGCGGGTGCCTCGGCTTTCGGGCCGAGGAAGAGGCGCATCCTCCTTCTGTCTTCGTGGTGTAAAGGTAGCCGTCGGCTCGATGGGGGAGCCTCCGACCGGGATGTGAGCCGCGGGTACGCTCCGCGCCGACCTCGGCGCGGCGACGTCCGGCGGTGCGCGAGGTGACGCGCCCCATCCGCTCACACGGGGGAGGCGGGATCATCAGGCGCCTCCTCGGTGACGGCGGGACCGGTCGCCTGCGGGCTCGATCCCGATCGACGTGACCGTACATGGTGCGGAGGCTCGCCACCATACTCGCCGCGTCCGACACTCACCGCCTTCCCGGGGCGGAGCGGTCCACGTCTCCGCGCCGGGCTCCAGCCGGCACTCCATCGCGGAGGGTCCACGGTGACCCCTCGGTCCGGTGCCGCCCGCCGCCGGCCGCCGGTTTTATCCGCGGGCAAAATCGCTTCATGGATGGCATTCTCCCGGTCGGAACGGTCCGGACCTGTCCGTCGCCCACCCCGGCGGGGAAAGGCGGGAAACCATTCCCGGCGGAATGGGGGAGTGGCGATGAGACGCGAAACGTCACGGTGCGCGAATGGACCCGGCCTCTGGCCGGCCGTTCGTGTTCCACCACCCCGGCAGGGCCCGCGCCGCCGTCCCCCGCCGCGGCCCGGGACCCCGCGGGGCTCAGGACTCGGAGGCGCGGTAGGCGGCGACCGCCGCCTCCACGCTCGGATGTATCCGGCCCCGCCGGGAGAGCCGCTCCCAGGCCCCCGTGCGCCGGAGCAGTTCGGTGGGCTCCAGGCTCTCGACGGCGACCCAGAGGCCGAAGCCGCGCTGTTCCAGCGTGGCGTGGAACTCCTTGGCCGCGGATACCGCGGTGAGGTCCATGCCCGGCACGCCGGTCAGGTCGACGAGCAGGGCGCGCGGCCGGGGGGCGGCGGCCTCGACGAGCGCCGTCACCCGTTCCGCCACCCGCCGGGCGTTGGCGAAGTAGAGACGGCTCTCGACGCGCACGATCAGCAGTCCCGCCTCGGTCTGGTCCGACGGGTACCGCCCGAGGTCGCGGTAGGCCCCCGAGGCCGGGTCACGGCCCAGCGGGTAGATCGCCGGGTTGTCCACCTGGTGCAGCAGCAGAAGTAGCGAGATCACGACCGCGGCCAGCACGCCCTGCATGATGCCGAAGCCGACCGCGACCAGCATCGTGAGGCAGGCGAGCGCGAACTCCGGGCGCCTGACCCTCCAGATCGCCACCAGCGCGTGGACGTCGACCAGGCGTACCGCGATGGTCAGCACGAGCCCGCCCAGGGCGGCCATGGGCAGCGGGCCCAGCGCGGGGGCCAGGAAGAGCAGCAGCGCCGCCGCGCAGAGCGCGGTCACGATCTCGGCCGTCTGGCTCCGGGCGCCGGAGGCGTCGTTCACCTCGGTCTGCGTCATCCCGCCCGCCGCGGGATAGGCCCGGAAGATCCCGCCGGCGGCGTTGGCCAGCCCGAGCGCGAACAGTTCCCGGTCGGTGTCCAGAGGGGGGTCGTCCCGGTGCCGGAAGATCCTCGCCGCGGTGATCGACTCCACGAAGGCCAGCAGCGCCACCCCCAGGGACATCGGCGCCAGCACCCGGATCAGGTCGAGGTCGAGGCCGGGCAGGAGCGGCGTCGGCAGGCCGCCGGGCACCTCGCCGACCGTGGCCACGCCGTGCGACCGCAGGTCCGTCAGGAAGCTGACCAGGGTGACGGCCACCATCGCGACCAGCGGGCCCGGCACGCGGGGCACCCGCCGCAACGCCACGAGCAGCAGGATCGTCCCGCCGGAGACGAGCATCGTGGGCAGGTGGGCGTCGCCCAGCCTGCCGAGGGCCGACAGCAGCCGGTCGAAGACCTTGTCCCCCTCCGGGTGGACGCCGATCACCGTGCCGAGCTGGCCGGCCACGATGGTCAGGCCGATGCCGCTCTTCACCCCGGTCATCACCGGCTCGGAGATGAAGTCGGCCAGGAACCCCAGCCTCAGGGCGCCGGAGACGGCGAGGACCACCCCGGTCAGTACGGCCAGCGTGGCGGCGGCGGTCATCGGCGGGGTCCCCGCCGGCGCCGAGGCGAGGGCGGCGGCCGTCAGCGCCGACAGGGTGGAGGTGGTGCTGACCGACATCGGGCGTGAGGTGCCGGTCAGCGCGTAGGCGATCATGGGAACGAGCGCGCAGTACAGCCCCGCCTGCACGGGAAGCCCCGCGATGGTGGCGTACGCGGCGGCCTGGGGCAGCACGACGGCGGCCGTCGTGACCCCCGCCACCGTGTCGGCGCGCGGTGCGCTCAGGTTCAGCATGTGGGTGAAGCGCGACTCTCCTCGGTGGTTCCCTGCCGATCACCCCACTCTGCTACCGGTTCCCCCGCGCGGGGCCGAAGGGGCCTCGGCGGTTCGGTCAAGGTTTGGCCGGGCGCCCGGCCGGGGCCGGGCGGGGTCGCCGGACGCCTCCGATGGCGAACCGGAGTGAAACAGTCCCCGGGACCTGGTACCAATGACCGGTGAGCGAAGAGCGGATGCTGCGGGAAGAGGCCGAGGGACGACTGCGGGCGCTGGCGGGCGAGCACGCCCGGCTGCGCGAGGACCAGTGGGCGGCGATCAAGGCCCTGGTCGTGGACCGCGACCGGGTGCTCGTGGTGCAGCGGACCGGCTGGGGCAAGTCGGCGGTCTACTTCGTCGCCACCGCGCTCCTGCGCGAGCTGGGCGAGGGGCCGACCGTCATCGTGTCACCGCTGCTGGCCCTGATGCGCAACCAGATCGCCGCCGCCGAGCGCGCCGGGATCAACGCGGTCACCGTCAACTCGGCCAACCCCGAGGAGTGGGAGCAGATCTACGCTCAGGTCGCCGAGGGCGTGGTCGACGTGCTGCTGGTCAGCCCCGAGCGGCTCAACAACCCCGACTTCCGCGACCAGATCCTGCCCGAGCTGGCCGAGAGCGCCGGCCTGGTCGTGGTGGACGAGGCGCACTGCATCTCCGACTGGGGTCACGACTTCCGGCCCGACTACCGGCGGCTGCGCACCATGTTCGAGGAGCTGCCCGAGGGGGTGCCGGTCCTGGCCACCACCGCCACGGCCAACGCCCGGGTCACCCACGACGTCGCCGAGCAGCTGGGGGAGAACACCCTCGTCCTGCGCGGGCCGCTGGAGCGCGAGAGCCTCCACCTCAACGTGGTACGGCTCCGCGGCGCCGAGCAGCGCCTGGCCTGGCTCGCTCAGACGCTCCACGAGCTGCCCGGCTCCGGGATCGTCTACACCCTCACCGTGGCCGCGACCCAGGAGATCGCCGCCTACCTGCGTGAGCAGGGCCACGAGGTGGCGGCCTACTCCGGCCAGACCGAACAGGCCGAACGGCTCGCCGCCGAGCAGGCCCTGCTCGACAACAAGATCAAGGCGCTGGTCGCCACCTCCGCGCTGGGCATGGGATACGACAAGCCCGACCTCGGCTTCGTCGTCCACGTCGGCGCGCCGCAGTCGCCGGTCGCCTACTACCAGCAGGTCGGCCGGGCCGGGCGCGGCGTCGAGCGCGCCGAGGTGATCCTGCTGCCCGGGGCGGAGGACCGGGAGATCTGGGCCTATTTCGCCTCGCTGGCCTTTCCGCCCGAGCCGGTGGTGCGGGCGGTGCTCGCCGCCCTGGATGGGGGCGGTGTGCTGTCCACGGCCGCGCTGGAGAACCGGGTGGACCTCAGCCGCAGCCGGCTGGAGACGATGCTCAAGGTCCTCGACGTGGACGGCGCGGTCCGCCGGGTCAAGGGTGGCTGGGAGGCCACCGGCGAGGCGTGGGACTACGACGCCGACCGCTACGCCAGGGTCGCGGCGGAGCGGGAGGCCGAGCAGCGGGCCATGCTCGACTACCTCGACACCACGGGCTGCCGGGAGGAGTTCCTCCGCCGCCGTCTGGACGACGACACCGCCACGCCGTGCGGGCGCTGCGACAACTGCACCGGTGCGCACCGCCCGCCCGAGGTCGGGACCGAGGCGGTGAGGCGCGCGGCCGAGAGCCTGCGGCGCCCCGGGGTGGAGATCGAGGCGCGTAGGCAGTGGCCGACCGGGTCGGCCGACCTGAAGGGCCGGATCAGGCCGGAGCTGGGCGCGGAGCCGGGAAGGGCTCTGGGCCGTCTGACCGACATCGGCTGGGGAAACCGGCTCCGCGGACTCCTGGCCGACGGCGCGCCCGACGGCCCGGTCCCCGACGACGTGTTCGCCGCCGTGGTCGAGGTGCTGGCCTCCTGGGAGTGGGCGTCCCGTCCGGTGGCCGTGGTGGCGGTGCCCTCCGCGACCAGGCCCCGGCTCGTCCGGAGTCTGACCGAGCGGCTGGCCCAGGTCGGACGCCTGGCCTACCTGGGCGACCTGGGATATCGGTCCGGGCCGCCTGGACGGCGGTTCAACAGCGCCCAGCGGGTTCAGGCCGTCCGGGCCACGCTCGCGATGCCCTCGGCGCTCGCCGACGCCGTCGCCAAGGCCGATGGGCCGGTCCTGCTGGTCGACGACCGGGCCGACACCGGCTGGACCCTGACGCTCGCCGCCGCCATGCTCCGCCACGCCGGAGCGCCCGCCGTGCTGCCGCTCGTCCTCGCGGTCACCTCCTGAGCCGGCGGCTCCCCGGCGGCCGACTCCTCGCCGCCGATCCCGGACACGGCAGAGCGAGGGCCGGCGGGGCCGGGTCAGAGGCGGGGGCGGGCACCCAGGTGGGAGATGGCCCGGGAGGCCAGGTGGCAGCCCGCGGCGAGGGCCTCGGCGGGAGGCTTGTTCTCCAGCCAGGCCGGGAGGAAACCGGCGGTGAAGGCGTCACCGGCACCGGTGCCGTCCACCACCCGCTCCACGGCCTCGGCGGGGACCTTGACCGGCTCGGCGCGGCTGTTGGTGTACCACAGCGCGCCCTCGTCGTTGAGCTTGATCACGACCTGGGGGAACCAGGCGGTCAGCACCTTGGCGGCGGCGTCCGGCTCCTCGCGGCCGGTCAGCACCTTGGCCTGGTCGGCGTTGGCGAACAGCAGCTTGGCGTTCTGGGTCCACTCAAGGAACGGCTCGGCGCCGGTGCGCTCCAGAGGGGCGGAGGACGAGCAGTCCACCGAGATGGACATGCCGGCGCGGCGGGCTGTCTCCAGGGCCGCGAGGCCGGCCTCCCTGGAGCCCTCGTTGATCAGGGTGTAGCCCGACAGGTGCAGGTGGCCGCCCTGGACGAACAGGTCGCGGGGCAGGTCCTCGGGCGATAGGGCGGCGTTCGCCCCCGGATCGGACAGCATGGTCCGCTCGCCCTTGTGGGTGACGAGTACCACGCAGGTGCCGGTCGGCCGTTCCGGATCCATGACGAGACGCGCGTCGACGCCGTAGCCCATCAACTCCATGTCGCGGTTACGCCCCGTGATGTCGGCGCCGCGGCGCCCGATGAAGGCCACCTCGGCCCCCTCGACGGCGAGCCAGGAGGCGATGTTGGCCCCCGAACCACCGCCGTGCATGGTGACGATCGCCGGTGTGTCGCTGGCTCTCGCCAACGGGTAGCGAGCCCGGGCGACCGCGTCGGTCATGAGATCGCCCACCACGACCACCCGCGTCATGATGTCACCACCTTGCTGCCTTCGATGCTGACGTGCCTCTAGCCGCCAAAAACTTAACAGCTTCCGGCCAGCGTATGGGGTCAGGAGCGGACAGCGGACCATAGTCGATGCACAAGCGTTGTGTGAACCTGCCACAATCCGCCCGGCTGGTCTGGCATATGCCGTTCACGGCTACTCTCGGGACTGTGGAGGCTGTTCGATATCCCGCCCATTGGGAGGCGGACGTCGTCCTGTCGGACGGCGGCACCGCCCATGTACGCCCGATCCGTTCCTCCGACGCCGACCGGCTGCGCTCCTTCTACTCCAGGCTCTCCGAGGAGACGATCTACTTCCGTTTCTTCGGCCCCCGGCCCCGGCTGTCGGACCGCGACATCACCCGGTTCACCGACGTCGACTACGCGGACCGCGTCGCGCTGATCGCGACGATCGGCGCGGAGATGGTGGCGGTGATCGGCTATGACCGGATCGAGCCGGGGGAGGCGGAGGTGGCCTTCCTCGTCGAGGACGCCCACCAGGGACGCGGGGTCGCCTCGGTGTTGCTGGAGCACCTGGCCGAGACGGCCAGGGAGCGGGGGATCGCCCGGTTCGTCGCCGACGTGCTGCCCGCCAACCGGAAGATGACGGCGGTGCTCCGGCAGGCGGGCTACACCGCGCAGAGCCGGTTCGCCGACGGCGTGGTCCGGATGACCCTCGACCTCACGCCGACCGAGACCTCCCAGGAGGTGACCGCCTCCCGCGAGCACCGGGCCGAGTCCCGCTCCATCGAGCGGCTGCTCTCGCCGGGTTCCGTGGCGGTCGTCGGCGCGGGCAGGGAGCCGGGTGGCATCGGTCAGACCGTGCTGCGAAACCTGCTCGCCGCGGACTTCGCCGGCCCGGTCTACCCGGTGCACCGCGAGGCGCGGGCCGTCGCCGGGGTGCGGGCCTATCCCAGTGTGACGGCCATCGACGGCGAGGTGGACCTGGCGGTGCTGGCCGTACCCGCCGAGGGGGTGATCGAGGTGGTGAAGGAGTGCGCGGAAAAGGGGGTGCGCGGACTGATCGTGGTCTCCTCGGGCTTCGGCGAGACCGGTCCGCAGGGGCGGGCGAGACAGGATGAGATGGTCCGTATCGCCCGCGCGTACGGGCTGCGCGTCGTCGGTCCCAACTGCCTCGGCGTCGCCAACACCGATCCGGCGGTCCGGCTGAACGCCACTCTGGCCGCGACCGTTCCCGGGCACGGCAGGGTCGGCTTCTTCAGCCAGTCGGGTGCCCTGGGCACCGCGCTGCTGCAGCGGGTGGCCCAGCGCGGCATGGGCATCTCCTCGTTCGTGTCGGCGGGCAACCGCGCCGACGTCTCGGGAAACGACCTCCTGCAGTACTGGGAGGAGGACCCCAGGACCGATGTGATCCTGCTCTACCTGGAGTCGCTGGGAAACCCCCGTAAGTTCGCCCGGCTCGCGCGGCGCATCTCCCGGCGCAAGCCGATCGTGGTGGTCAAGAGCGGCGGCGCCACCCAGGGCGTGCCCACCGGTCACGCCGCGCCCGCGCTCGGCCTGCCCGACACCGCGCTGAGCTCGCTGTTCGAGCAGGCCGGGGTGATCCGGGTCGACGACCTGATCCAGCAGTTCGACGTGGCGCAGCTCCTGGCCTACCAGCCGCTGCCCGCCGGGCCCAGGGTCGGCCTGGTGGGCAACTCCGACGCGCTGGCGCTGCTCGCGGTCGACGCCTGCGCGCGGGCCGGTCTCGACCCCCGGCCGCCGGTCGACCTCGGCGCGCGGGCGGGGGCCGCCGAGTACGGCGCGGCCCTGGCCTCGGTGCTCCCGGAGGTGGACGCGGTGGTCGTGATCTACATGCCGCCGATCCCCGGCGGGGCGGCCGAGGTCGCCGCCGAGCTGCTGAGGGTCTCGCGAGACCGCGGCAAACCGGTGCTGGCCACGTTCGAGGGAGAGGTCGGCGTGCCGCCGGAGCTGCGGGCGGGGCCCACCCCCGAGCGGGGCGCGATCCCCTCCTACGCCGCGCCGGAGGAGGCGGTCCGAGCCCTGGCCCACGTCGTACGGCACGCCCGATGGCGGGAGCGGCCCGCGGGTCTCCCGGTGGAACTTGAGGACGTCGACACCGCCGCGGCACGGCGGCTCGTGTCGGCGGGGCTGAGGGCGGCCAGGACCGAGATCGACGCCGCCGGGCTGCTCGCCTGCTACGGGCTGGCCGTGTGGCCCGCCGAGACGGTGGGCTCGCCGGAGGAGGCCGTCGCGGCGGCCGAGCGGCTGGGCTGGCCGGTGGTGCTGAAGGCCGCCGACCCGGAGGCGGCCAAGCGCGCCGGGACCGTCCGTCTCGGACTGTCCGGCCCCGACGGGGTGGCCGAGGCGTTCGCCGGCCTGACGGAGCAGCTCGGCGCGGGCGCCGTGCTCGCGGTGCAGCGGATGGTCCCGCAGCCGGCGGTGCCGACCGTGGCCGGCGTCGTCGAGGACTCCGCGTTCGGCGCGGTCGTCTCCTTCGGACTGGGCGAGGTCGGTGCGCGGTTGCTGCGCGACGAGGCGTACCGGCTCGCCCCGCTGACCCGCGAGGACGCGGCGACGCTGGTCAGGTCGCCGCGCGCGGCCCCGCTGCTCTTCGGCGAGTACGGCTATCCGCCGGTCGCGGTCGGGGCGCTCGCGGATCTGCTGGTCCGGATCGGGCGGCTGGCCGACGATCTGCCGGAGGTGGCCAGGCTGGACCTCGACCCGGTGCTGGTGGGGGAGTCCGAGGTGGCCGTGCTGGGGGCGCGCGCCGTGCTGAACAGCCTGGAGGGCCCCCGGGTCGACGCGGGGCCGCGCCGCCTGGGACCGAGCCGGTCACGGTAAAAACCTCATGATCGGCGATTCAACTACAATTACTTGTCAAAACCTCAATTAACTGTTCTCTTTCATAAGGAAACAGCATTCGGTCGGGATTGTGTTTTTCGCCGAGGGCCGAACCTCGCGCGCTCCAGGCGAAAGCGCTGCCCCGGACAGGGCAGGATGGACCCATGAGGGAAACCCGACTCTCGGCCGCCGGCCTGCGCGATGCCATCGATCGCAGCGGCTACTACCCCGACCTGGTCGCCGACGCGGTCGACTCCGCCCTGGGCAAGGAGCAGGTGGGCGCCTACGTGGTGCACCACGAGGCCACCTTCGACCCCGCCATGGAGGTGCGCAGGCACGTCACCGTGCTGGTGCTCTCCCCCACCCGGCTGCTCGTCTGCCACACCGACGAGCACTCGCCGGTGGAGGGGGTGTCGGTGGCACACGCCTCCACCACCACCGAGGCCGTACGCCTGAGCAGGATCCAGTCGGTCGCCGTCACCCGGGTCGTCCCCGACCCCGCCTCCTACGTGCCGGGCGTGCCGCCCACGGAGGTCACACTCACCATCGGCTGGGGGGCCATCTCCCACGTCGACCTGGAGCCGGCCACCTGCGGCGACGACAACTGCGAGGCCGATCACGGATACACCGGCGCCATCACGGCGGACGACCTCTCCCTGCGGGTGAGCGAGGCCGCCGACGGTTCCGAGGCCGTCTCCCACGTGCTGGCCTTCGCCAAGGCACTGTCGGAGGCCACCGCCCGCGCCGCCTCATGACCGCCCCACTGATCCCGGCGTACGGCACCGCCTCCCTCGCCGACCTGTCCTCCTCTCTGCTCACCGTGCTCGGGATGGGAGGGGAGAACCCGCTCGGCCTCGAACCGGCCGGCCGGGTCCTGATGTTCATCGTCGACGGCCTGGGCGCCGAGTTGCTGCGCGCCCATCCGGAGACGGCCCCTTTCCTGTCCGCCAGACCGGCCGGAGTGCTCACCGCGGGCTTCCCCGCCACCACCGCGACCAGCCTGGGCACCCTGGGCACCGGCCTGCCGCCCGGTGAGCACGGCATGCTCGGCTACCAGCTCGCCGTGCCCGGCGCCGGCTATCTCCTGAACTGCCTGCGCTGGACCGCCGCGGGGCCGCCGGTCTCCTCCGACGAGTGGCAGCCCACCCCGACCGTGTTCGAGCGCGCCGCGGCGGCCGGTGTTCCCGTCAGCTACGTCGGGCCGTCCGAGTTCGGGCCCACCGCGTTCAACCGGGCCGTCTACCGGGGCGTGACCTTCGTCGGCGCCGACACCCTCGACGACCGCGTGGAGGGGGTGCGCCGGGCGCTGGCCGAGCCCCGCTCTCACGTGACGGTCTACTACGGCGACCTCGACTCCGCGGGCCACCGCTTCGGCTGGGGCAGCCCGCAGTGGCTCAAACGGCTCGCCGTCGCGGACCGGCTGGCCGAGCGGCTGGCGGGCACGCTCCCGCCAGGCTCGGCGATGTACGTCACCGCGGACCACGGCATGGTCAACATCACCGAACGTGTCGACGTGGACACCGTCGCCGCGCTCCGCTCCGGCGTCGCCCTTCTCGGCGGCGAGACCAGGGCCCGGCACGTCTACGCCGTTCCGGGCGCGGCCGAGGCGGTGCTCGCCACCTGGCGCGACCTCCTCGCCGGAAAGGCGTGGGTCGTCTCCAGACAGGAGGCCGTCGAGTCCGGCTGGTTCGGGCCGAGGGTGCGCTCAGGATGGCTGCCCAGGATCGGCGACGTCCTCGCCGTGCCGTACACCGACTGCGCCGTCGTCGCCTCGGTCGACGAGCCGACCGAGGCGTCGTTCACCGGCGCCCACGGCTCCCTGACAGCCGCCGAACAGCACGTTCCCCTACTGGAGGTGAGCACCCGTTGAACCCGCTGATCACTCCGTCGGAGCTGGCCGTGCTGGCCGAGCTGCCCGAGACGACGATCCTGGACGTGCGCTGGCGGCTCGGCGGCCCGCCCGGAATCGAGTCCTACCGCGAGGGGCACATCCCCGGCGCGGTCTTCTGCGACCTCGACGCCGACCTCGCCGCGCCGGCCGGGCCACAGGGCCGCCACCCGCTGCCCTCCGCCGGGCCGTTCCAGGACGCGATGCGCCGCCTGGGCGTCTCCGGCTCCCGCGCCGTCGTCGTCTACGACGAGGCCGACTCCACCGCCGCCGCGCGGGCCTGGTGGACGCTGCGCCACTTCGGTCACCCCGACGTCCGGGTCCTGGACGGCGGCCTGCGCGGCTGGATCTCCGACGGGCTGCCCCTCGCCGGGGGCGAGCAGGCGAGACGGCCGGGTGACTTCGTCGCGCGGCCGGGCGGGATGCCGGTGCTCGACGCCCGGCAGGCCCGGGACCTGGCCGTCGACGGGGTGCTTCTGGACGCCCGCGCCGGCGAACGGTACCGGGGCGAGGTCGAGCCGGTCGATCCGGTGGCCGGGCACATCCCCGGCGCGGTCAGCGCCCCCACCGGTGACAACGTCGACCCGGCCGGACGCTTCCACCTGCCCGACTTCCTGCGCGAGAGGTTCAACACCCTCGGCGCGGTCCCCGGGGTGCGGGTCGGCGCCTACTGCGGCTCCGGTGTGACGGCGGCCCACGAGGTGCTCGCCCTGGCGGTGGCCGGGATCCCGGCCGCCCTCTACGTCGGATCCTGGTCCAACTGGGTGGCCGACCCGTCCAGGCCGGTCGCCACCGGCTGACCTCCATAGCCGAAACACACAAAACCGTCCACCGCCGTCTCCGCGCTCGCCATGACGAGCGCGGAGACGGGCGGGTGGCCGGCGGACAGCAGACCGTGGAAGGCCGTCATGAGCGTCAGGGTCTCCTCGTCGCGCACCGGCACCAGGCTCGCCACCACGCACCGCGTTCCCAGCGACAGGAAGGTGCCGGCCAGCCCCAGCGGCGCCCCGTCGACCGGAACGTGCGCCATGCCCGCGTCGCAGGCCGACAGCACCACCAGCCCCGGCGGGGTGCGCAGCCGCAGCAGGTCGTAGGCCATCAGCGGGCCGTCGTCGAGGTCGATGCTGGACAGCAGCGGACTGCGCGGGCAGAACATCCCGTGCGCGGCCAGATGCGCCGTCCCGGCCCGCTCCAGCGCCGCCAGCACCGCGGGCCGGCGCGCCACGACCCGCTCCGCCCCCCGGTGAAGGGCGCCGACCATGTCCGCCTCGGCCCCGGCACACCGCGGCCCGGGACCGGCCACCGCCACCACCCCGCCGTTCCGTACGGCCCGCGCCCGGTATCCGGCCAGCCAGGCGGCGGCGCCGGTGGCCACCGACACCGGGCGGCCGGCGTTCATCGGCAGGACCGGCCACGGCAGGGTGTGGAGGGTCCCGGTCGGCACGATCACCAGAGGGCGGTCGCCCAGCCGGCCGCGCAGAGGGCCGAAGAGCAGCCGCTCCAGCAGCGCGGCCTCCCCGGCGACCCCGGGCGACCTCCCGTCGCGCAGGTGCGTCCTGCGCAGGCCGTACCGGAGCCTGACGGTGGCCTCGGCCGCGGTCGCGAAGGAGCCCAGGCGGCGCAGGGTCACGCGCTCCGGGGTGATCGCTACGGCGACCAGTTCGTCGCCGTGCCGGGCGAACTCCACCAGGGCCGCGTCCCCGAGCGCGGCCCGTAGCTCGCCCAGGTCGGGGGCGATGGGCCGCCCGGCGCCTCCCACCACCGCCCGCCACCGTTCCGACCAGGCCAGGACCGTCCGGCCCCGGCCGGTCCGCAGCGCCAGTGCGAGCCCGAAACCGGCCAGCGGCTCACCGGCCCTGACGGCGTGCGCGCGCACCATCGGGTCCTCGACCGCCGCCGCCCGCGCCCCCACCTCGGCCAGCCCGGTCAGGACCGTCGCGAACGCCCCACGCCGGTCTCCGGCCAGCGCCCGCCGCACCGCCGTCGCCTGCCGCGACAGCACGCCGGTGCCGGAACGGGCGAGGCGGGAGAGCTGCTCCTCCGCGGTCTCGCGGTCGCCCGCCTGGAGCGCCGCCTCGGCGGCGGTCAGCCTGAGCCCGCCGGACACGTCCCGATGGCCCGCGCCGTCCAAGGCGTCCGCGCACGAGAGCATCTCGGCGAGCAGTTCCCCGCAGGGCGGGCCGAGCGCGAGCCTGGCCCGCAGCAGGACCTCGGTGGCGAGCGGAACCAGCACCGTCCGGCCCTGGGCCGCCAGATCGGCCGCGGCCCGCTGCGCGCTCTGCCGGGCGCGGTGAGGATCCCCGGTGCGCAACTCGGCCCTGGCGAGGTGGAGCCGCGCCTCGGCCAGGGCCACCTCCGCGCCCGCCGCGGCCAGTTCGGGCACCGCGCGGTCGAGCAGCGCCCGTGCCTCGCCCGGCAGATGGGCCGAGATCAGCGCCTCGGCGAGGTCACAGCGCATCACGGCCAGCCGTTCCGGACAGCCGAACAGGCTGCTCTCCGCGCGGCGGTAGGCGCTGAACGCGCCGGCCAGGTCCCCGCGCCGCGCGGCCAGGAACGGCAGGTTGCCCTCGGCGAGCGCGAGCAGGTGGTCCAGGCCCGACTCCCGGGCCAGTTCGGCGCAGCGGGTCAGGTCGGACTCGGCCGTCTCGAACTCCCCGAGCAGCGTCCGGGCCAGCCCCCGGTTCAGCAGCGCCCCGGCCAGGAAGCGTGTGTCGCCGCCGAGCAGGCCCACCGCGCGGTCGCACTCCTGCACGGCCTCGGCGTACCGGCCGAGCCTGGCCAGAGCCACCGCCCTGTGGACACCCAGCTTGGCCACCTCGACCGGGGTGAGGTGGGGTTCGGCGGCCGCGGCGAGGGCCAGGGCCTGTCCGGGGTGGCCGAGTTCGGCGCGGACGGGGACCAGCGACAGCCGGGCCTGCGCGGCCCGGTGCGGCAGGCCGGCGGCGAGCGCCACGTCCACGGCCCGGTGCAGGTGCTCCTCGGCCAGGGGCAGGTCGCCCAGCTCCCGGGCGGCCAGTGCGAGCGCCCGATGGGCGACCGCGGCGGCCTCGCCGCCGGAGCCGGTCGTGGGGGCGGAGCGGAGCAGGCTGCTCGCCAGGGCGCGGGCCCGCGCCGGATCGCGGCCGGAGAGATCCACCGCCCGTTCGGCGGCGGCGAGTGCGCCGTCGGAGATCACCTACGGGCGGATCCGGGTCCAGCTGGTGACGACCGGTGGATGCTCCGGCCGCCGGCAGACCACGCTGAACCAGCCGGGGGGCAGGCCGGTGACGGCGAACTGGCCCGTCGCCGAGACCTCACGCGACTGGGTGAGGTGCGGGGTGCGCACCTCCACCGTCGTGCCTCCCTCCGGCGGAGGGGACACCTGACCGGCCAGGTCTACCAGGCCGTCCACCGAGGCGACCTCCAGCTCCACCGTGACCTCGGCCGCGCTGAAGCGGAGCAGCCGCGCCTCCTCGGCGGACCGGACGCCCAGGGGGACCGGTGTGGCCACGGGCAGGGCCGTGGCGGCGTCGGGAAGCCGCAGGCCGAAGGCCGCCCGGGCGGCACCCTGGACGTGGACGGGCACGGGATCCCGGCCGGCCGCCAGGCGGAGCGCGGCTATCAGGGATTCGTCGTCGAGTGCGGCCGGGCGTCGGGTCACGGTGTCGCCTCCTGGGCGGTGAGCATGGTGCGTAGCCGGTTCAGGCAGCGTCGCCTGGTGGGGCCGTAACTGCCGCTGGGCATGCCCAGCCGCCCCGCGAGCTGGTGCACGCCCGCGTCGGGAGCCGTCGCCATCAGCAGGAACAGCGAGCGGCAGGGCTCGTTCATCGTCTCGACGGTCCGCCACAGCCTGCGGCTCTCGTCCGCGGAGAGCACGGCCAGCGCGGGGTCGGGATGGGTATACGCGGCCGGTGCCGGGGCGAAGGCGTCGTTTCCGGCGTGCCCGGTGTTTCCCGTGTTCCCGGCGTCGGCCGGATCCGCGACGAGCCGCTCGCCGCGCCTCCGCCTGCTCAGAAGCGCGGCCTCACGCCTGGCCGTGGTGAACAGCCAGGAGCCGATCCGCTCGGGGTCGCGGATGGTGTGCAGGCTCTCGACCAGCCGCAGCCACGTCCCCTGCACCGCGTCGGCGGCGTCCGCGCCGCTCAGGCCGTGGGCGCGGACCATCGACCAGAGCGGCCCCGAGAACCGGCAGACCAGCGTGTCCCACGCCGCCTGGTCGCCCGCCAGCGCGGCGTCGATCGTGTGCTGGTCACTCACCGGCGCCTCCGGACCACGTCGAACACACCCGGTGTTCGCGCGAGTACTTTGGGCGAGACTTTACCTCGGCGCGGGCACGACGACCCCCAGATCGGGGATTTGCCGTGTTCGCACGGGATCGAGGACGTGGGCCGCGGCCTCCTTGGGCGTCCGGCTCCGGCACGCCTCCGCGATCGCCCCGCTGACCACGGCGGTGGCGAAGGAGGTCCCGCTCCACCGCGCGTAGCCGTGGAACGCCCCGTGCTCCAGGAAGGCGCTCGCCGTCCACTCACCTCCGGCGCAGGCGTCCACCCACGGACCGTGTGCGGAGAACGGCGCCCTGGCCTCCTCGGCGGCGTCCAGCGCGGCGACGGCGATCACCCCGGGCAGCGCGGCGGGCCAGAACGGGCGGTCCGAGGCGGTGTTGCCCGCGCAGGCCACCACGGCCGTGTCCGCCAGGGTGGCCAGGGCCGCCTCCAGCAGAGGGGAGGGGCGGTCGTCGTAGGTGTGCCCGCCCAGGGAGAGGTTGAGCACCTGGGGCGGGTCGATTCTGAGCCTGGCCAGGGCGCGCAGCAGCCCGGCCTCGTCCCCCACCCCGTGACCGTTCAGCACCCGGAGCGGGCGCACCCGCGCCGTGGGAGCCGACCGCAGGATCAGCCCGGTGACGAAGGTGCCGTGCCCGGCCTGGACGTCGAGCCTGCCGTCGCCGTCGGAGTCGGGCGGGTCGGGGGCCTCACGCCGCTGCTCCCAAAACCACGGGCGCTCGCACCACCAGGGGTGCGCCGCCAGGCCGGTGTCCGCCACCGCCACCGTCACGGCGTCCTCACCGGACTCCGCCGCCTCGGGGAGGGGAAAGGCGGGCGAGGGAAAGGGGCGGGAGGCGGGCCCGCCGAAGAACAGCGGCTGGCCCACCAGCACGTGGTTGGGGGAGGCGGGGTAACCCTGGTCACGCACCGTCGCCGACAGGTCGCAGACGTCCACGCCGGGCGAGAGCCGGATGCGGAAGATCCCGTCGGCCTCGGCCGCGGCGGCGGTCCACCGGGCGACGGCCGCGGCTCCGGCGGCGTCCGCCAGCAGCTGGCCGGGCCTGATCAGCGCGGGTGCTCCGGCGGTGGGCTCCACCCGTTTGATGTCGGCGTTCATCCAGCCCTCCAGGGGTTGATCACCAGGTCGATACGTGTTTTCCTCTCAGAGGATGCCGTAGTCAAGTGCGCGCGTCGCAACTTCTCGGTATGACCCCCCCTCTGGTGCGGCGTCACAACCGACGGTAGTCTCTCCTTCAGTCACCTGTGATCATCCTGGCGAGGCCGTTGGGGAAGGCGCACCTCGTACGAAACGGGAGGTCCGGTGTCTGCTCGTGGCGTGCTTTACGTCCACTCAGCTCAGCCTGCGCTGTGCCCTCATATTGAATGGGCGGTCGCGGGTGTCCTTGGCGTGCCCGTAGACCTGACCTGGACTCCACAGCCCGCCGCGCCCGGCCACGTGCGCGCACAGGCCGAGTGGGAGGCACGTCAGGGCACCGCGGCCGCCATCACCTCGTCATTGATGGGCTGGCAGCGGATCCGCTTCGAGGTCACCGAGGACGCCTCGCCGGGTGCCGACGGGGCCCGGCACGCCTACACTCCGTCACTCGGCGCCTTCACGGCGGTGATCGGGGCGACGGGTGACATCCTGATCCCCGAAGACCGGTTACGCTCCGCCATGCTGATGGCCCGGCAGGGCCGGGTGGTGCTGGAGGAGGAGCTGGACCGCCTGCTCGGCAAGCAGTGGGACGCCGAGCTGGAGTCGTTCCGCTACGCGGGAGAGGGCGCCCCGGTCCGCTGGCTGCACGCCGCCGTGTGACCGGGGAAACCGTGCCGGAAAAGCGCGGAAAGCCCCCGACGGCCGCGCCGTCGGGGGCTTTCGCGAGGTGCTCAGAGCGGGATGTTGCCGTGCGCGCCGCGGGCGGGGGTGGCCTGGGCGAGAACCCTGGCGATGGCTCCGCGGGTCTCCTCGGGCTTGATGACCTCGTCCACCACGCCGAGCTCGACGGCCCGGTGGAGGCCGCCGGCGAGGATCTCGTGCTCCTCGGCGAGCTTGGCCTCCAGGGCCGCGCGCTCGTCCTCGGGCGCGGCGGCGAGCTCGCGGCGTTTGAGGATGCGGACCGCGGCGACCGCGCCCATCACCGCGATCTGGGTGGTCGGCCAGCCGAAGACCCTGGTGGCGCCCAGCGACCGGGAGTTCATCGCGATGTAGGCGCCACCGTACGCCTTGCGGGTCACCAGGGTGATCCGCGGCACCGAGGCCTCGGCGAAGGCGTGCAGCAGCTTGGCGCCGCGACGGACCACACCGTCGTGCTCCTGGCCGACGCCCGGCAGGTAGCCGGGGACGTCCACCAGCACGACCAGCGGCACCCCGAAGGCATCGCACATGCGCACGAACCGGGCGGCCTTCTCGGCGGAGGCGGAGTCGAGGCAGCCGCCCAGGCGCATCGGGTTGTTGGCGATCACACCGACGGTCCGGCCCCCGAAACGGCCCAGCGTGGTGACGACGTTCGGCGCCCACTTGGCGTGCAGTTCCACGCCCGGCTCATCGAGCAGGCCCTTGACCAGCGGCTTCACGTCGTAGGCGCGGCGAACGTTCTCCGGCAGCAGGCCCGAGAAGTCGACCTCCTCGACGTCGGGGCGGACCCGGCCCTGGTGGCCCAGCAGCACCGCCAGCCGCCTGGTCTGGAGGTAGGCGTCGGTCTCGTTCTTGGTGACCACGTGCACGACGCCGCTGCGCTTGCTGTGCGGCTCGGGACCGCCGAGGGCGGCCATGTCGATCTGCTCGCCGGTGACGCTGCGGACCACGTCGGGGCCGGTGACGAAGATGCGGCCCTCGTCGGCCAGGATCACGATGTCGGTCAGCGCGGGGCCGTACGCGGCGCCGCCGGCCGCGGGGCCGACCACCACGGACAGCTGCGGGACCACGCCGGAGGCCCGGGTCATCGCGGCGAAGACGCGGCCGACCGCGTGCAGTGACTCCACGCCCTCGGCGAGCCGGGCGCCGCCGGAGTGCCACACACCGATGATCGGGACCCGCTCGCGGACCGCCACGTCGTAGGCGTGCACGATGTGCTCGCAACCCTCCGAACCCATGGCGCCGCCCTGGACCCGGGCGTCGCTGACGAACGCCACGACCGGCACGCCCTCCACGCGGCCCATGGCCGAGAGCACGCCGCTGCGGTCCACGGGAGAGATCAGCCGGACCGACCCCTCGTCAAGCAGGGCGGCGAGGCGAACCCGGGGGTCGCGAGGATCGGCGGTCTCCTTGTCGGAGGCGTCGCTCACCACTCTGTTGTCGAGCACAGTCATCACGGGCTCCCTGTCAGATGCTGGTGAAGGCCACGGCGACGTCGTGCCCGCCGAACCCGAAGGAGTTGTTGATCGCGGAGATCTGACCGCCGGGCAGCGCGCGCGGCGCGCCGCGCACGATGTCCACCTCGACGCCGTCGTCGAGGTCGTCGAGGTTGATCGTGCCGGGGGCGATCCGCTCGTGCAGTGCGAGAACCGTGAAGACCGACTCGATGCCGCCGGCGCCGCCGAGCAGGTGGCCGGTCATCGACTTGGTGCTGGTGACCAGCGGGTGGGCGCCGATGACCTCCCTGATCGCGACTGTCTCCACCACGTCGCCCGCCGGGGTGGAGGTGGCGTGCGCGTTCACGTGCTTGATGTCCGAGCCGGTGAGGCCGGAGTTCTCCAGGGCGCGGCGCATGGCCAGCATGACCCCGGCGCCGTTCGGCTCGGGCTGGGCGATGTGGTGGGCGTCGGCCGAGTAGCCGACCCCGGCGGCCACCGCGTAGATCTTGGCGCCACGGGCGAGGGCGTGCTCCTCGGACTCCAGCACCACGATGCCCGCGCCCTCGCCGAGCACGAACCCGTCACGGGCCTTGTCCCACGGCCGGGAGGCGCGCTCGGGGTCGTCGTTGCGGGAGGACATGGCGCGCATGGCCGCGAAGGAGCCGATGTTCAGCGGGTGGATGGCGGCCTCGGTGCCGCCGGCCACGACCACGTCGGCGCGGCCGGAGCGGATCATCTCGATGGCGTAGCCGATCGACTCGGCGCCGGTGGCGCAGGCGCTCACGGTGGCGTGCACACCGGCGCGGGCGCCGACCTCGATGCCGATCCACCCCGCGGCGCCGTTCGGCATCAGCATGGGCACGGTGTACGGTGAGAGCCGCTGCCAGCCCTTCTCCTTGAAGGTGTCGTAGGCGGCGAGGATCGTGGTGATGCCGCCGATGCCGCTGCCCACGACCACGCCGAGGCGTTCGGGGTCGACCTTCTCGATCGCGGCGTGCGCCCACGCCTCGCGGGCGGCGACCAGTGCGAACTGCTCGGCCCGATCCAGCCGCCGTGCCTCCGGCCGGGGGAGTACCTCGGTCGGGTCCACGGCGGCCACGGCCGCGAACTTCACCGGGACGGAGTCGACCCAGTCCTCGGTGAGGCTGCGGACCCCGGACTGACCGGCGAGGAGCGCCGACCAGGTCGAGGCGACGTCCCCACCGAGGGGCGTTGTCGCGCCGAGCCCGGTGACGACGACACGTACCTGGCCTGTGTTCACGTTCTGCGCTCCTTGTGACTCGCGGGTCAAATCCGGACGGTTCTCAGCCGGCTCTAGTTCTGGATGAAATTGATGACGTCCTTGACGGTCTTGAGGTGCTTGAGCTGCTCGTCGGGAATCTCGACGCCGAACTCGTCCTGGGCGGCGACGGCGATCTCGACCATGGAGAGCGAGTCGATGTCGAGGTCGTCCACGAAGTTCTTCTCCGGGCTGACCTCGGCGGCCGGAATGCCGGTGATCTCGTTGATGATCTTGCCGATACCAGCGAGGATCTCCTGCTCGGTCAGGGCCATGTCGGGTGTTCTCCTTGGATTCGGTGATGGAGTCGGTGTTCTTTGGGGTTTTGCACGGCGTAGCCGTACAAGTTTCAGGGGATTTCGACGACCTGACCGGCGTAGGTCAGTCCGGCGCCGAAACCCAGCAGCAGGGCGAGCCCGCCCGACTGGACCTCGCCGCGTTCGATCATCCGGGACAGGGCCAGCGGGATCGACGCCGCCGAGGTGTTGCCGGCCAGCACGATGTCCTTGGCGACGACGGCGTTGCCGGCGCCGATCTTGCGGGCGATGGTCTCGATGATGCGCAGGTTGGCCTGGTGGGGGACGAAGGCCGCGAGGTCGGCGGGGTCCACCCCGGCACGCTCGCAGATCTCCTTGGCCACCGGGTGCAGGGCCGTGGTGGCCCAGCGGAACACGGCCTGCCCCTCCTGATGCAGGAAGGAGTCGCGGTCCCTGATGATGATGGCGTCGGACTTGTCGCCGGCGCTGCCCCAGACCACCGGGCCGATGCCGGGGGTGTTCGACGGGCCGACGACCGCGGCGCCCGCGCCGTCGGCGAAGATCACGGCGGTGGCCCGGTCGGTCCAGTCGATCCACTGGGAGAGTTTTTCGGTGCCGATGACCAGCACGTTGGTGGCCGAGCCCGCGCGGACGGCGTCGTTGGCGACGGCCAGGGCGTAGCAGAAGCCGGAGCAGGCGGTGTTCACGTCGAACGCGCCGGGGGCGTCGATGCCCAGCCGGACGGCCACCCGGCCGGCCGCGTTGGGGATCTGCGTCTCCAGCGTGCAGGTGGCGACGATCACCAGGTCGATGTCGGAGGCCGCCAGCCCGCTGGCGGCGAGGGCCTTGCCGCCCGCCTGCACGGCCAGGTCGATCTCGGACTCGCCCGCCAGGGCGATCCGGCGCTCCTTGATGCCGACCCGGCTCTGGATCCACTCGTCGTTGGTCTCCATGGTCGCCGACAGGTCGTCGTTGGTGACCACGTTGGAGGGCTGGTAGTGGCCGAAAGCCAGGATTCTCGCGCCGGGGGCGCCCTGCTGCACCTTCACTTGAGAGCCTCTCGCGCCGCGTCCAGGTCGTCGGGGGTCTTCAGGGCGACGGTCGTCACCCCGCGCAGCGCACGCTTGGCCAGACCGGTCAGCGTGCCGCCGGGAAGCAACTCGATCATCGTGGTGACCCCCAGGCCGGACATGGTGGCCATGCAGGCGTCCCAGCGGACCGGATTGGCGACCTGGTCGACCAGGCGCCCCACGAACTCGGCGCCGTCGGCGACCACCGCGCCGTCGCGGTTGGACAGCAGGGTGACGGCCGGGTCGGCGGGGGTTACGGCTGCGGCGGCCTCGCGCATGCGCTCGACCGCCGAGGCCATGTGCACGGTGTGGAAGGCGCCGGCCACCGAGAGCGGGATCAGCCTGGCCCGTGCCGGAGGATCGGCCTTGAACGCCTCAAGCTGCGCCGGCGTGCCGCCGGCCACGATCTGCCCCGCGCCGTTGATGTTGGCCGGGGTGAGGCCGTGCCTGTCGAGGGCGGCGAGCACGTCCTCCTCGACGCCGCCGAGGACGGCGAGCATGCCGGTCTCGGCGGCCGCGGCGGCCTTGGCCATGGCCAGGCCGCGCTCGCGGACGAGGGTCAGCGCCTGTTCGACGGTCAGCACTCCGGCCAGGGCCGCGGCGGTCAGTTCTCCGACGCTGTGCCCGGCGACGACGTCGGGACGGGCCCCGAGGACCTCGGCGACGGCCAGCCCGGCGGACACGAGGAGTGGCTGCGCCACCGCGGTGTCGCGGATCTCGTCCGCGCCCGCGGTGGTGCCGTAGGCGATCAGATCGAGGCCGACCACGTCGGACCACGCGGACAGGCGGTCCGCCAGACCGGGTATCTCAAGCCAGGGGATCAGGAAACCTGGAGTCTGGGCGCCTTGGCCCGGCGCGACGAGTACGAGCACGAAATCCAGCCTGCCCTGTAGAGGTTCGATACACGGATAGGGATCCTGACGAACTTTGTGCTCAGTATCTTGTAGGAAGCCTACAACGGGCATTTCCGTGAGGTTAAGTAATAACCACTATGTTCCGGCTGTTTCCGACAGGCGGCCTAAAATAAGCCCCACCTGCAGGGTGAAGGCGGAACGGCCCTCGGTCGGCTGGTACCCCGTCAGCTCGGTGATCTTACGCAGCCGGTAACGCACGGTGTTGGGGTGCACGAACAGCAGCCGGGCCGTGGCCTCCAGCGATGTGCCCTGCTCAAGATAGGTCGCCAGGGTGTCGAGGAGCGGCGTGCCGGTCAGCGGCACGTAGACGTTCTCGATCAGCTGGCTCCTGGCGTCGGCGTCGCCGTCGATGGCCCGCTCGGCCAGCAGGTCCTCGGCGTGGACCGGCCGGGGCGCGTCCGGCCATCCGGCGGCGGCCCGCAGCCCGGCGATCGCCGCCCGCGCCGAACTCGCGGCCGCCTGCAGGTCGTTCACCTCGGGCCCGATCACGATGGGGCCGGGCCCGAAGCGCGGTACCACGTGCTTGGCCGCGGCCCCGACGCTGTCGGCGCCGCCGACGATCACGATCAGCCGATCCCCCTGGACCCCGGCCAGCATGTCCAGCCCCGACCTGCGTCCCCGGTCGCGCAGCCCGTCGATCACCGCCTGCGGGTCGTCGTCGGGTGTCTGCCCGGCCAGCACCACGATGGGGGAGGAGGTCCAGCCCAGCGCGGCGGCCCACGAGTGCAGGCCGTCGTCGACCTCGCCCCGGACCAGCGCGTCCACGATCAGCGCCTCCAGCCGGGCGTCCCAGGACCCGCGGGCCTCCGCCTCCCGTGCGTAGACCTGGGCGGCGGCGAACGCCACGTCGCGGGTGTAGCGGAGCATCGCCTGCTGGAGCTGGTCCTCCCCGCCGGGCGCCGCCAGCTCCCCGGTCTGCGCCTCCACCACCTCGACCACGATCCGGACGATGTCCACGGTCTGCTGCAACGAGATCGACCGCTTCAGCTCCCGGGGCGCGGTGCCGAAGAACTCGATGCTCGGTGTCGGACGGCCCTCCCCGGCGTGCTGGAACCACTCCACGAACGCGGCGATCCCCGCCTGGGCCACCAGTCCGACCCAGGACCTGTCCTCGGCGGACAGGGCACGGAACCACATCAGCCGCTCGTCCATCCGGGACATGGCGGCCGTCCCCAGCGCGCCCATGGCCCGTTCGAGCCTGCGCGTGGTGTCGTGCCGTGTCCGATCCGCGTCGGCGTCCTCTCCGGTGGCCCGGGTCATGACGTCGCTCTGTCTGCCGGCTCGCTCGCTCCGCTCCCTCACGTCACTAAGGGTGCCAGGTCGCGCGGGATGCGCCGGCCACCGCGGGTCATGCCGCGGGGCCGACCACGGCGAGGACCCGCGGGATCGCCCTGTGGCCGGGTCAGATGACGGCAACGGCGGTGATCAGGCCGATGACCACGTGGGTCACCGCGAGGAGCCGGGTGCCGGGCTGGAGGTCGGTCTCCTCGACCAGGTCCCGGACCGTGATTCCGACGACCCTGTCGAAGACGACCATCGCCACGGTCTGCACGGCGATGCCGACCAGGCCGAAGACCAGGGTCGCGAGCAGGCCCTCGTGCAGCGCGCCGCCCGAGGACCAGATGGAGGCCGCGACGATCAGTCCGACGGCGGTCAGGCCGGAGCCGGTGAGCATCGTGGCGTTGGGGTTGCGGTCAATCTTGATCAGCCGGCTCAGCTTGCCGGGGATGGCCAGGTCGATCACGTAGAACCCGATGATCATCAGGATCACGCCGAGCGCGGCGTAGGAGACGACGGCGAGCGCGCCGCGGCCGAGGATCTCGGCGAGCGAGGTCACCGCGGCGTCGGCGGCGAGCGGAAGCGGCCGGGGGGTGGGGGTCATGGTGTTCTCTTTCCGGGGTCAGAGCTCGATGCGGTGCGGGACGAAGGACGACGTGTCGTCGGTGATGAACCCCGAGGTCTCGCGGATGCCGACCCCGGCCGCCTCGTCGTGGACGATCCAGGCGCCGAGCACGGGACGCCAGCCGTCGAAGACCGGCAGCGCCTGGAACTCCTGGTAGACGTAACCCTCGGCGCCGTAGCCCCCTGGGGTCTCGACACGGTCGCCCGGGGTGACGATCCGCATGTTCGCGCCCTCCCGGCCCAGCAGCGGTTTGGCGATGTGGGAGGACAGGTCACGGGGGCCGTCGAGATAGGCGGGCAGCAGGTTCGGATGGCCGGGATACAGCTCCCACAGCACCGCGAGCAGCGCCTTGTTGGACAGCAGCATCTTCCACAGCGGCTCGATCCAGGTCATGGAGACCTGGTGGCGTACGGCCTGGGCCCCGAAGGGATCGGCGATCGCCCACTCCCACGGGTACAGCTTGCACAGAGAGCGGATCACCCGGCGTTCGGTGTCCACGAACCGCAGGTTGAGGCCGTCCCAGCCGATGTCCTCCATGGCCACGGCGACGGTGTTCAGCCCGGCCTGTCCCGCGGTCTCCTGGAGGTAGGCGAGCGTCATCGCCTCCTCGCCGGTCTCGTCCATCATGGTCCAGGCGAAGTGGGCCGGTCCGCTGGGCAGGCCGGTCGCCAGCTGCCGCCACCGGTCGATCAGCCGCTCGTGGATGGAGTTCCACTGGTCGTCTCCCGGGTAACGGTCGCGCAGCCAGAACCACTGCACGACCGAGCTCTCCAGCAGACTGGTCGGGGTGTCGGCGTTGTACTCCAGCAGCTTGGCGGGGCCCGTCCCGTCGTAGCGCAGGTCGAACCGGCCGAACAGGTGGGGGTCGCCGCGCCGCCAGGAGGCGGCGATCTCCGGCGCCACCCACGCCGGCACGGCGAAGTCGGCGTAGCGGTTGTGCTCCACGACGTGTTCCACCGCGTGCAGGCACATCCGGTGCAGCTCCTCGACCTGCTCCTCCAGGGCGAGGACCTCCTCCATCGAGAAGACGTACTGCGCGGTCTCGTCCCAGTAGGGGCGCTCCAGGCCGTCCGGGTGGGCGGAGCGGTGATAGACCAGGCCGTGGCCCTCGATGATGCTCTCCCAGCCTTCGCGGGGGAGCGAGGTCTCGCGTCTCATCGTTCCGGGCTCAGCTCCCGCTGCCCCAGCCGCCGCGCCCTCCGAAGCCGCCGCGCTGGATCACGGTGCCCTTGCGGGTGGTGATCTGGACGTCCGAGGGGCGCACCGTGGTGCCCCGCATGATCCGGGCCCCGGACCTCGCGCCTCCGTAGTACCAGCCGTAGGCTCCGTGCGAGCCGCGATAGCCGGGGGAGTCGCAGTGGTCGTCGTCGACGACCGCGTAGGAGCCGTCCGCCAGGCGGCTGTCGAGGTCCACGCAGTCGGCGCCGACCTCCTCGTAGTCGTCCTGGGCCGCGCAGTAGCCGATGAGGAACAGTGAGACGACCCCGATGCCGGTGAGGGTGATGACCTTGGACGCCTTCGTGCCCGAGGGCTTGGGCCCGGGCTTGCCGGGGAGGTTCTGGCCTGCTGCCAGGGGATGTTTCGGGCTTGCGGCCATCGGGCTCCAATGAGATGTGTCGCCACAGGGTATCGATGCTGTTTTGTCTGTTCAACTCCTTCTTGTGGTGGATATTGTCGGCTTTTTCGTGATAAATACGGTCGTCCGCCGGGTGAGGGCGATGGCGGGAAAACCGCCGGCGCCGGCGCGTCCCCGCCCCCGCTCACCTTCACCCCGGCCGAGGCGGTCGCGATCGCCGAGGCGCTCGGCCACGCGGAGAGCGACCCCCACGCCCGCGGCGCCCCGCGCGAGCTGATGACCGCGACGCCACCGGCCAGGGGGGCCGCGACCGGGGATCTGACCGCGCGCGTTCACCCGGTCGCCGAGCCGGAGCCCTACCCGCGGGTCTCGCGGCGGCCCGACGACGCCTTCACCGCGCTCTCACGCGCGGCACGGGCGGGGCGGGGTCACGGCGAGGGGCAGACGGCGCCGGTCGCGGGCACCTTCCCGTCGAGCAGGTAGCCGTCCGTGAGCTTCTTGACACACGGGTCGCCGGACAGGTAGGCGCCGTGGCCCTCACCCTTGTAGGTGACCAGCACGCCGGTCCTGAGCTGGGAGGTCAGGCTCGGTGCCCACTGGTACGGCGTGGCCGGGTCGCCCTTGCCGCCGATGACCACGATCGGCGCCGAGCCGGTGGCGTTCACCTTCTTGGCCTCGTCGCTGCCCGGAACCGGCCACACCGTACAGATGGCGCCCATCCCGGCGCTGCCGAACAGCGGGGAGATCTTCAGCGCGGTGGCCTCGGTCCTGGCCAGCTGCTCGCGGGACGGCCGTTCGGCGGTGTCCACGCAGCTGATGGCCGGGAAACTGCTCATCAGGGTCGAGTAGGACCCGTCGGGCATCCGGCCGTTGTAGCTGTCGGCCAGCGCCATCAGGATCCGGCCGTCGCCCTTGAAGCCCCGCCTCAGCCCCTGCTCCAGCAGCGGCCAGGTCAGCTCCGAGTACAGCGCGGCGGCGATGCCGGTCCCGGCCAGCCCCTGGGTGAGCGTGCGATCGTCGATCGGGAGCGGGCTGCTCTTCAGATCGGTCAGGAAGTTGTCGACGTTCTTGTTCGCGATGGTCGCGTCCGCGCCGACCTCGCACTGGCCGGGGCCGTTGACGCAGTCCTTCAGGAAGGACTCGTACGCCTGCTGGAACCCTGCCGCCTGGGCCAGCGTGCGCCGCTCCAGAGTGAGGCTCGGGTCCACCGGGGCGTCCAGTACGAAGCGGCCCACGTTCTGGGGGAACCGGGTCGCGTACACCGCGCCGAGATGCGTGCCGTACGAGATGCCGAAGTAGTTGAGGCGCCTGTCGTCCAGCGCCTCGCGGAGCCGGTCCATGTCGCGGGCGGCGTTGACCGTGCCGACGTGGGGAAGGATCCGGCCGGAGGTCTGCCCGCAGGAGCTCGCGAAGCCCTTGATGGTCTTCTCCTGCTCGGCGCGCTCGGCGTCGTCGGTGGCCTGGGTGTCCATGGCGAGGAACCGCTCCAGGTCCTTGGTGGTGCCGCACTTGACGCCGTCGCTGCGCTCCACCCCGCGGGGGTCGAAGCTGACCAGGTCGTAGCGGGTGTTCAGGGTTCCGAAGAGCTTGGCGGCCTGGGGCAGGGTGTTGACACCGGACGCGCCGGGACCGCCGAAGTTGAACACCAGGGAACCGATCCGCTTGCCGGGCTCGGCGGCCCGGATCCGGACCACCGCCATGTCCAGCGTCTCGCCGTCCGGCCTGGCGTAGTCGAGCGGAACCCTCAGCCTTCCGCACTGCAACCTCGGGCTGGACTTGGGGGGCGCCCCGTCCGGGCGTCTGAGATCGGTGCACGGGCCCCAGGCGATCGGGCCCGGACTCCCCTGCGACGTGGAGACACCCGGCGACGCGGACACGCCCGGTGCGGAACTCGGTTCGGAGGTGCCCGCCACGGCACCGTACCCGCCGGGCCCGTTCCTGCTCCCGCAGGCGGCCAGCGCGGTGGAAAGGATCGTCGTCACGGCGACGGCCGTCAGGATTCTTCGCATGAAGCGCCCCCCTCGAATCGTTCGGCGGGGGAAGCGATTCCACACTAACCGGGCGAGGCCCTCCGCAGAAGGACCCGCCCGGCAGTGATCACATCACAGTCCCATGGACTGGGTGTCGTTGCTCTCGACGCCACCGGCCTCGGTCACGCCGTTCTTCAGGTGGTACTTCGCGATGGCCTCGTGCAGCACCTTCGCGTCGAGCTCGTCACGCTTGACCAGCTGGGTGAGCACGGCCAGGGTGATCGAGGCCGCGTCCACGTGGAAGTGCCGGCGCAGCGCCGACCGGGTGTCCGACAGGCCGAAGCCGTCGGTGCCGAGCGAGGTCCAGTCACCCGGAACCCACTGGGCGATCTGGTCCTGCACCGCGCGCATGTAGTCGCTGACGCCCACGAACGGTCCCTCGACCGTGGACAGCGCCTGGGTCACGTACGGCACGCGCTGCTCGGAGTCGGGGTTGAGCAGGTTGTGCTCCTCGGCGGCCAGCGCCTCGCGGCGCAGTTCCGTCCAGGAGGTGGCCGACCAGACCTCGGCCGCCACACCCCACTCCTCGGCCAGCATCCGCTGGGCCTCCACGGCCCACGGACCGGCCACGCCGGAGGACAGGATGTTGGCCTTGGGGCCGGGTACCGCCGGAGCCGGGGCGAACCGGTACAGACCCTTGAGCAGGCCCGCCACATCCAGGCCGGCGGGCTCGGCCGGCTGCGGATAGGGCTCGTTGTAGACGGTCAGATAGTAGAAGACGTTCTCCGGCTGCTCGCCGTACATCCTCCGCAGGCCGTCCTGGACGATGTGGGCCAGCTCGAAGCCCCACGACGGGTCGTAGGACACCGCGGCCGGGTTCGTCGAGGCGGTCAGCGGGGTGTGACCGTCCTCGTGCTGCAGGCCCTCGCCGTTCAGCGTGGTACGGCCGGCGGTGGCGCCGAGCAGGAAGCCCCGGCCCATCTGGTCGGCGAGTTGCCACATCTGGTCGGCGGTGCGCTGCCAGCCGAACATCGAGTAGAAGATGTAGATCGGGATCATGTGCTCGCCGTGCGTGGCGTACGACGAGCCCACCGCGATCGTCGAGGCCATCGAACCGGACTCGCTGATGCCCTCGTGCAGGATCTGACCCTCGGTCGACTCCTTGTAGGAGAGCAGCAGTTCGCGGTCCACGGCGTCGTAGGTCTGGCCGTGCGGCGAGTAGATCTTGGCGGTCGGGAAGATCGCGTCGAGACCGAAGGTGCGTGCCTCGTCCGGGATGATCGGCACGAACCGGTGGCCGATCTCCTTGTCCCGGATGAGGTCCTTGAGCAGCCGGACGAACGCCATGGTGGTGGCGACGTTCTGCTTGCCGGAGCCCTTCTTGAGCTGCGCGTAGGCCGCGTCGCCCGGCAACGTGATCGGCTTGGCGCGCGTCACGCGCTTGGGCAGGAAGCCGCCCAGGGCCGCGCGGCGCTCCTTCATGTATTCGATCTCCGGGTCGTTCTCACCCGGGTGGAAGTAGGGCGGCAGGTCGCCTTCGAGCGCGGAGTCCGGGATCGGCAGGTAGAGCCGGTCGCGGAACTCCTTCAGGTCGGCCTTGGACATCTTCTTCATCTGGTGCGTCGCGTTGCGCGCCTCGAAGTCCTTGCCCAGCGTCCAGCCCTTGATGGTCTGGGCGAGGATGACCGTCGGCTGGCCGACGTGCTCGCGTGCCGCCTTGTAGGCCGCGTAGACCTTGCGGTAGTCGTGACCGCCGCGTGACAGCTTGCGGATCTCCTCGTCGGACAGGTGCTCGACCATCCTGCGTAGCCGGGGGTCGTCGCCGAAGAAGTCCTCGCGGATGTACTCGCCGCTCTCGACGGAGTAGGTCTGGAACTGCCCGTCGGGGACGGTGTTCATCTTGTTGACCAGCACGCCGTCGACGTCCGCGGCCAGCAGCGGGTCCCAGTCACGGCCCCACACGACCTTGATGACATTCCAGCCGGCGCCCCGGAAGTAGGACTCCAGCTCCTGGATGATCTTGCCGTTGCCGCGGACCGGGCCGTCCAGGCGCTGCAGGTTGCAGTTGATCACGAAGGTGAGGTTGTCGAGCTCCTCGCGGGCGGCCAGGCCGATCGCGCCGAGCGACTCCGGCTCGTCCATCTCGCCGTCGCCGAGGTAGCACCAGACGTGACTGCGGCTGGTGTCCTTGATCTTCCGGTTCAGCAGGTAGCGGTTGAACCTGGCCTGGTAGATCGCCCCGATCGGGCCCAGGCCCATGGAGACCGTGGGAAACTCCCAGAAGTCCGGCATCAGGCGCGGGTGCGGATAGGAGGGCAGGCCCTTGAAACCGTGCGAGAGCTCCTGCCGGAAGGCGTCGAGCTGCGCCTCGTTGAGGCGGCCCTCCAGGAATGCGCGGGCGTAGATGCCCGGCGCCGCGTGGCCCTGGATGAAGACCTGATCGCCGGACTCGCCGTGATCCTTGCCGCGGAAGAAGTGGTTGAAGCCCACCTCGTAGAGCGATGCCGCCGACGCGTAGGTGGCGATGTGCCCGCCGACGTTGGTGCGGGCGTTGGCGCGGGTCACCATGACGGCCGCGTTCCACCGGATGTACGCGCGGATCCGGCGCTCGACGTACTCGTCGCCGGGGAACCAGGGCTCTCGCTCCGGCGGGATGGTGTTGATGTAGTCCGTACTACGCAGACCGGGCACCCCGACCTGGTGTTCGCGGGCCCGTTCCAGTAGGCGAAGCATCAAATAACGGGCCCGAGTGCGACCTTCCGTCTTGATGACGTTGTCGAGCGACTCGAGCCACTCCTGGGTCTCGCTGGGATCGACATCAGGGAGCTGACTGGGTAGGCCGTCGCTGATGACCGAGAAACGCTGGCGTCCGGAAGCCACTGGGTCTCGCCTTCCGAGGATGGACTTTTGTCTGGGGTAGGTCGCCTTCCATCCTGGTCGCTTACCCCGGAAAGTGCATCTCTACTGACCGGTAACCAGGAAGTCCCTGCTGGCAGGGGCACACAAGTGGCCTAAACCACCGATGGTAGGACGAATTATCATTAAAGACTACATGGGGGATCGGTCGATCGGAGGGGGGATCGCCGGGAACCCGGGGTTCTCTTTTCCGGCACCTCCCGGCCCCGTCTCCGGCGGGGCGAAAGGATACCCGCGCCCCCCGGCGCGTCCCGAACGGGTCTCGATCGTCGTCGCAGCTCAGCATGGATCGTAGGATCGGTATGTGAGATCTCAGACGATCGAGGTGGTAACGGGGGCCCGTGAGCGGGTGCACGACATCACCTCCGAGTGCGAGAGCTTCGTCCGGTCCTGCGGGGGAGACGGGCTGCTGCACGTCTTCGTACCGCACGCGACCGCGGGGATCGCGCTGATCGAGCTCGGCTCGGGCAGCGACGACGACCTGCTCGCGGCCCTGGAAGACCTTCTTCCGGCCGATGGGAGATGGAAGCATGCGCACGGATCCAGAGGGCATGGACGGTCGCATGTCATGCCTGCTCTCGTTCCGCCGTACGCCACCGTCCCGGTTCTCGCCGGGCGGCTCGCGCTGGGCACCTGGCAGTCCATCGCCGTGGTGGATCTCAACATCGACAATCGGGAACGCCAGGTCCGTTTGTCATTTTTGTCGGACTAATTCATACGTAGCCCAGTCGTTGCCGTGGCGACCGTTGACGACCGAGGGTCACAGCGTGTGGACTGTGCCGAAGCACTTTGAGCACCGTGTGACTGCGGGGCCAATCAAGCAGGAGGGACAAACGTGAGCGCGACCGCGGGTCAGGCGCAGGGCGAACGCGGCCTGGCCGAACGACTCGGCCTCAAACCGGGTCAGGTGGTGCAGGAGGTCGGCTGGGACGAGGACGCCGACGAGGATCTGCGCGACTCCATCGAGGAGCTGACCGGTAACGAACTGGTCGATGAAGACTTCGAGGACGTCGTCGACGTCGTGCTGCTGTGGTGGCGCGACGGTGACGGCGATCTGTTCGACGCCCTGAGCGGCGTGGTGACCAACCTGAGTGACGGCGGCCAGATCTGGCTGCTCACTCCCAAGGCCGGTCGCGAGGGCCATGTGGAGCCCAGCGACATCGGGGAAGACGCCACAACGGCGGGTCTCTCGCAGACCAGCAGCATCAGTGCTGCCCCCGACTGGTCGGGAACGAGGCTGGCCACGCCCAGGGCACGCCGGTAGGTCTCCGCCCTGCCGTACGGCTCGGATGAGCCGTACGGCAGGATGACGGTCTTGCACATCATCCGATGAAAGGACCTGTGGACATGGCGGTCGAGGTGGGTTCCCCGGCTCCGGAGTTCGAGCTGAAGGACCAGCACGGCACTCCGGTCAAGCTTTCGGACTACCGGGGTAAAAAGATCGTGCTGATCTTCTACCCTCTCGCCTTCAGCGGCGTCTGCCACGGTGAGCTCTGCGCTATCCGTGACGAGTTCATCGCCGCCGCGTCCGACGACGTCCAGGTGGTCACCGTCTCGGTCGACTCGATGTTCACCCATCGCGCCTGGGCGGACCGGGAGGGTTACACCTTCCCGTTGCTCTCCGACTTCTGGCCGCACGGGCAGGTCGCCCGTGCGTACGGCGTGTTCGACGAGGAGAAGGGCATCGCCACCCGCGGTACCTTCGTCATCGACGGCGAGGGCGTGATCCGCTGGAGCGTGGTGAACCCCATCTCGCAGGCGCGCGACATCGCCGAGTACCGCAAGGTCCTCGCCGAACTTTCCTAAGTGGCGATCCGGCGGGCGCTCACGAGGCGTCCGCCGGTCCCGACCTCTCGGAGGCGATCATGCCCTGCTTCTCCTGCGGGGCCAGGCAGACCGACCCGATCCGGGGCGTCAGCCCGTGGAGGCGCGGCGTGTGCCGGGAGGCCCAGGTGCTGATCTGCCCAGACTGCCAGCGTATCCACGGCCTCGACCTCGACACGTGCGCCTCGTGCGGCTCCGTGGCCCTCATCTGCCGGCTCGGCGAGGTGGAGTGCCGGTCCTGCGGCTCGGTACGGCCGGCCCGGGGTGTCGAGCGACCGGCCGAACCCTGCGCCCCCGGCCTGGCGGACGAGGTCGAGGCGGCGCTGAACCGGGTCCTGGGCCGAGTTCATTAACGCCTATAAATCTGCTTTAACCGCATTTATCATCACTTGTGGAGAAGCAGCGATACCGTCGTGGGTCAAGGCCGGACTCGGCCTCGCCCCTTCGACCCGCTGGACGTCTGCATGAGCTCCTTCGTTGTGGCCCTCGACGTCGGTGGCACCTCCATGAAGGGCGGCCTCGTCACCCGCTCGGGGGAGATCGTCCTCACCGGCCGTCGCGGGACCCCGCGCGAGCAGGGCCCCGCCGCCGTCATCGAGGCCATCAGATCCTTCGTCGAGAACCTCGCCGCCGCGGGCGGCGACGCCCCAGCGGGCGTCGGCCTCGCCGTTCCCGGCCTGGTCACCGCGGACACGGCGCTCTACTCCGCCAACATCGGCTGGCACGACGTCCCGGCGGGAGACCTCGTCCCGCTGAACGTGCCCGTCATGCTCGGCCACGACGTGCGCGCCGGCGGTCTCGCCGAGAGCGTTCTCGGCGCGGGACGGGAGATCTCCGACTTTCTCTTCCTGTCCATCGGCACGGGTATCGCGGGCGCCGTGATCCTGCGCGGTGAGCCGTACGGCGGGAGCGCCGGATGGGGTGGTGAGATCGGCCACATCCCGGTCTTCCCCGACGGCGAGCCCTGCGCCTGCGGCCAGATCGGCTGCCTGGAGACCTACGCCTCAGCCTCGGCCGTGGCCCGCCGCTACTCCGCCAGGGCCGGCTCGCCCACCACGGCCGAACGGGTGGCCGCCCTGACCACCTCCGGCGACCCCGTGGCCGCCGCGGTGTGGCACGACGCGACCGAGGCGCTCTCCCTCGCCCTGGCCACCTACACGCTCCTCCTGGACCCCTCCGCGATCGTTTTGGGCGGCGGCCTGGCCGAAGCGGGCCGCCTTCTGTCCGACCCGCTGGCCGACCGCCTCCAGCGGCGCCTGACCTTCCGCAAGGCCCCACCCCTCCATCCGGCCGCCCTGGGGGTCAACGCGAGCATGCTCGGCGCGGCCCTCCTGGGCTGGCACGCGGCCGGATCACCGGAGGTGGGAGCCACCTGGTCGCTTGATGTGCTGAAGTCCCCCCGAGTGGCGTAAGGTGTTGTCCCGTCTGTCCGACAGGACTCCCCGGGGCGCTTAGCTCAGCGGTAGAGCGCTCGCCTTACAAGCGAGATGTCACTGGTTCGAACCCAGTAGTGCCCACCAGCCAAAACGCCCCGTCCCTGATCTTCGGAACGGGGCGTGAGTGACTAACTGGGTGACTAACTCCCGAAGATGTCGTTCATCGCCTCCGCGCCCTGCGTGAGCACCGGGCGGATCTGCTTGCGGTAGACGGTCTCGGTGACCACCGTGTTCCGGTGCCCGACCAGACGTGAGATGTCCTCGATCGGGACGCCCGAGTCCGACAGCAGCGAGACGAGGCTGTGCCGCATCTCGCGGGGAGTTCAGGCTGGGCCACCTCGGTCCACACCCAGACGCCCTACGGCGAGACCTACGAAGACCTCAACGTGACTCCTCCGCCCCCTAAAGAGGGCGGCTTCTCGTTAAGCCGCTTGCGTAGCGTCGCGAAGGGCAAGCCCTGCCCTGAGGATGTTGATCGCCGCGTTGACGTCGGCGTGTGCCTCGTGGCGGCACGCCGTACATCGGAACTCGG
>NZ_JBEXUG010000016.1:0-1673 GCF_040614315.1 Streptosporangium sp. NPDC006007
CACCCGGTTACATTCCGAACCCGGAAGTTAAGCTCTTCAGCGCCGATGGTACTGCACCGGGGACGGTGTGGGAGAGTAGGTCGCCGCCGGACAATCTTTAGAGGAAGGGTCACCCCTCTTGGGGGTGGCCCTTTTTCGCGTTCCCGGGGGAGGTTTCTTGGGGGAGGGGCGGGTTTCCCCGGCGGGGGGTGACCCCCGGGAGGGGCGTGTGGTGGGTGTCGGTGCGGGGGCGACGCGGTGAACCGCCTGGGCATGGCCTGAGGAGCTAGATTTTGATCGGGAGTGTTGCTTCTGATCAACTTCGAACGCAGCGGTATAGGGCTTACGGAGTTTGAGGAGCTTGCTAGGCTGGAGGGGCCGGGCCACCCCACCGCGGGTGGCCTTCGTCGCGCCAGACCACCATAGGGCGGGGCAGTGATAGCGAACGGGGCGCACCCCGCGGCCGGAGACCGCCCGCACAGCGAATCGTCCCACCCGTTCGGGAAACGGGACGCGCTCGCCGAGTGAGCAAACGAATGGATCCAGAAGTGAACAGTGATAACGGGCGTGACGGCGCGGGCCGGCGCGAAGAAGGCGAAAACCGCGGTTCTGGCGGTCATGGAGGCGACCGCGGCGATCGCGCGGGCAACGACAGGGGGCGTCCGGGAGACGGTCCCCGATACGGCGAGCGCCGCGAAGGGCGTCCAGGAGGAGCATACGGTTCCCGCGATCGAGGCGATCGCCCAACCGGTGGCTACCGAGACAACCGTAGTGGAGGCGGACGACCTCCCTCCGGCCGTGATGACCGTCCGGGGGGCGGCGAGCGCCGTTCGTACGGTGACCGTGATCAGGCCCGTGGCGGTTCATACGGTTCGCGTGATCGGGGCGATCGTCCGTCGTTCAACCGTGATGACCGTTCCGGTGGTGGGCGGCCTGCTTATCAGGGTGATCGTCGCGGTGGCGATCGTCCGTCCTACAACCGCGATGACCGTTCCGGTGGTGGCCGTCCGTCCTACAACCGTGATGACCGTCCGGGTGGCGGCGAGCGCCGTTCGTATGGTGACCGTGATCAGGCCCGTAGTCAGTACGGTCCGCGTCCTGACGGTGGTGACCGTCCTCGGTTCAACCGTGATGACCGTCCCGGTGGTGGGCGGCCTCCCTTCAACCGTGATGATCGTCCGGGTGGGGGGTATCGCGACAATCGCGGTGGCGATCGTCCGTCCTACAACCGTGATGACCGTCCGGGGGGCGGCGAGCGCCGTTCGTACGGTGACCGTGATCAGGCCCGTGGCGGTTCATACGGTTCGCGTGATCGGGGCGATCGTCCGTCGTTCAACCGTGATGACCGTTCCGGTGGTGGGCGGCCTGCTTATCAGGGTGATCGTCGCGGTGGCGATCGTCCGTCCTACAACCGCGACGACCGTTCCGGTGGTGGCCGTCCGTCCTACAACCGTGATGACCGTCCGGGTGGCGGCGAGCGCCGTTCGTATGGTGACCGTGATCAGGCCCGTAGTCAGTACGGTCCGCGTCCTGACGGTGGTGACCGTCCTCGGTTCAACCGTGATGATCGTCCGGGTGGGGGGTATCGCGACAATCGCGGTGGCGATCGTCCGTCCTACAACCGTGATGACCGTTCCGGTGGTGGGCGGCCTGCTTATCAGGGTGATCGTCCCGGTGGTGGGCGGCCTCCTTTA